>NZ_JBIAWP010000016.1:0-158415 GCF_042895785.1 Streptomyces sp. NPDC001380
CGAGGAGAGCTTCGGCACCCAGGAGGCCGCCCGGCTGCGCGCCTCCCTCGAAGCCGTCCTCCGCACCGGCTTCGACCCCTGGGCCGAGTAGCGGCCCACCCGGCCCGGCGATGCGGGCGGGCGGGCGGGGCGCGCTTCCGCCGGGGCAGCGCCAGGGGTGGATCCGCACCCCGGGCGCCCGTGCATGCCGGACGGGCACAGCGAGAGGGACGCCGGGCTCCTCGGGCCGGTTCAGCGCTCAGCCGTCCCGGTGCGCCTCGAGCAGCCGCAGCCACACCTCACTGATCGTCGGGAAGGCCGGCACGGCGTGCCCCAGCCGCTCCACGGGCACTTCACCGTGTCGAGATGTCGCTCAGCGGTACGACCCGTGTCGTGACCCGGCTGCAGGAGCAGGGCTTCGTCCGGCGCGTCCAGTGCGAGAAGGACGCCCGAGGCTGGAACGCGGTCCTCACCGACACCGGCCTCGCCCGCCTGGAGGAGGCCTGGCCGAGCAACCTGGCCGCCGTGGGCAGGCACTTCCTCGACCACCTGGAGGGCCTGGACCTGAAGAAGCTCGCAGCCGCCCTGCAGAACGTGGCCACCTGACCGGCCTCGCACCGCAGGCGGCCGCCGGTCGGGCCGGGGCGGCCGGATGCGACCAGGACGACACGTCGCCGCTCACCCGAAGGCGGCCGCGGGACGGGGGGACACGGACGCGCTCCTCGACCGGCACCCGGCGTCGGCGCCCCGCTCACCGGGCCCGGCCGGAACGCGGGGCGCCCGGCTCGGCGATCGGGCACCTGCGGGACAGGTGACCCGCCACCCGTGTACGGCCGCCGCCGTCCTGCCGGCCTGCGCACGGGCCGACCGCCCTGCGGGCCCGCCGGCGGACGGACCGCACGCCGACACCGCCGCCCGCGCCTTCCGGGCCTCCGCAGCGGACGGGGCGCCCGCCTCCGCCGATCGTGCGGGACGGGGCCGGCCGGCGTCGTGCGGAGGACGGACGGGCGTGCGGATCGGTTCAGTGCGCGTGCCCGGGGCCGGGGCGGTCGGGGTGGTCGTGGCCCGGACGCCGTCGGGCGAGGGCGCCGGCGCGCTCGGCGACCTCGCCGGCAGACACCGCAGACCGCTCCACGAGCACGTCCTCCAGGGCGGCGAGCCAGAGCTGGTAGTAGTCGTAGGGCTCGTCCGGGGCCGCCGCGGCCTCCCAGGCCGCGATCCGGGCGATCAGCGCGGCCTGGAACCGGGTCCACGTGAAGGCGCCGGCCTCGCACAGGCCGACGGCCATGCCGAAGGCGCGGCTCTGCCACGGCTCGGCGAACACCAGCTCGCCGTTGGACCGGGGGGGTGCGGCAGGGCCGTCGACGTCCAGCTGCGCGCTCACGGCGCTTCCGCCTTCGCCACGCCGACCATCGAGTCGCGGGTCACCAGGGGCACGAGCTCCTCCTCGGAGAGGTGCTCGGTTCCGGGCGGACGTTCCGGCAGCACCAGCCAGCGCACCTCGCTGGTGGAGTCGTGGACGGTGATCTGCACGTCGTCGTCGAGCTCCAGGCCCATCTCGGACAGGACCGCCCGGGGTTCCCTGACGACGCGCGAGCGGTAGGCGGGGTCCTTGTACCAGCTCGGCGGAAGGCCGAGCACCGGCCAGGGGTAGCAGGAGCACAGCGTGCACACCACCACGTGGTGGGTGGTCGCCGTGTTCTCCACGACGACGATGTGCTCCCCCTGCGGTCCCGAGAAGCCGAGCTCCTTGATGGCGGCGGTGCCGTCCTCGAGCAGGCGCCGCCGGTACTCCGGGTCGGTCCAGGCCTTGGCGACGACCTTCGCGCCGTTGAGCGGGCCGACGTTCGTCTCGTACTCGGTGATGATGCCGTCCAGTGCGGCGGGGTCGATCAGACCCCGTTCGGTGAGCAGCTGTTCGAGCGCCTCGGTGCGCAGGGCGGCGGGAGGCCGCCCTGCCGTGTCGCCGGCGGTGGTCACGGAGCGGCCTCCAGGTAGCTCTCGTACAGCTCTGCGGTGATGACGAAGGGGTCGGCGGCGGAGCCCCACAGCTCGCGCGAGTCGAAGCGGACCGAGTAGACGTGCTGGGGGTGCTCGCCCAGGAAGTGGGCGTTGGTGTCCGGGAGCACGGAGGCGGGCTGGACGGCGTCGACGACTCCGAGGCGCCCCCGCACGTAGTTCGGCAGCCGGGTGTGCCGGGGCGGCGAGATGTTCCTGGCCCGCACGCGCTCACCGACGGCGAAGGCCGGCTCGGCGTCGACGGTGCGCAGCGAACCGGGGGCGGGCGTGTAGTCGGGTCGGGACCGCCTCGGGGCGGGCGGCTCCTCGACGTGCTCCCCGCGCAGGTTGCGGCTGCGGGCCTCGATCGCGCCCGGCGCGAGGACGGTGCTCTCGGTCAGCATCAGCTCCGCCCCGTTGAGCCAGCGGCCGAAGTAGCCCTCGCCGATGTAGGCCGCCCGGTCCAGGCGCTCCAGCGCATGTCGGAAGGCGTCGATGTTCGAACCTCCGCACGCGAGGCGGCTGGAGAGGAGCGCCAGCGCGAACGCCCGGCCTTGCCACCGCTCCGGGAACACCGGTTCGTCGCCCCTCACGGGACGGGCGGAGGCCCATTCCGCGGATCCCCCCATGTCAGCGATCCCGTACATGGTGCCGTTCCTCACGAACTTCACAAAAGGGATGTAACGCTAAGAACCCTAGCCTACAGGCCGCCTGCCGTCAGACCGGGGCTGCGGCGGGTCTCCCCCCTCCGCGGGCGGTCCGGTGCTCGGGCGGAGGGCCGCCCGGCCGCGCAGCGGGACGCTGAGGTGGCCGGACCGGGCGGGCTGTGCTTGCATCGGCAGCGACGGTCCCGTTGCTGTCCGCCGCCGACCGGCCGGACACCCTCCGAGAGGCGCCGCGGGGAGCCCGGACCCGTGGCTGGCGACGCACGGGCGGTCCGGCCCGGAACGGGCGTCCGGGCGCACAGCACCCGTCCGGGCCGGACCGGTCGGGAGGGGCCCTCCGTGATCCACGACCAGAGGAAGCCTCGATGGGTACTCCGCAGCGCGCCGAGGGCTCGGCGCAGCACGACACCACGGCCGTTCCGTTCCGCCTCGAGGTGGTCGTCGTCCCGGTGGCCGACCACGACCGGGCGAGGGACTTCTACACCGGCCTCGGCTGGAGGGTCGACGCCGACGTCAGCACGGACGACGGCTACAGGCTGATGCAGGTCACGCCGCCGGGCTCGCCCGCCTCGGTCATCTTCGGCACGCAGGTCACCGCCGCGCCGCCCGGGTCGGCCGACGGCCTGATCCTCGTCGTGGACGACATCGACACGGCCCGGGATGCGCTCACCGCGCGGGGCGTCGAGGTCGGCGAGCCCTTCCACGACGAGGGCGGCGGCCTCGCCGGCGGCTTCCGCATCGGTGACGAGGGGCGTGCTCCCGGCCACGACCCGGAGCGCCGGTCCTACGCCACGTACGCCTCGTTCCACGACAGCGAGGGCAACCGCTGGATCCTGCAGGAGATCACCGAGCGGCTTCCGGGCCGGGTCTGACCCTGTCGGCCGGCGCGGCCGGACCGGCCCGTCCCGCCCGCTCCCCCGTGCACCGCAGCGCGGCGGTCCCGGCACTGCCGCCCCTTCATGGGCCGGTGCCGCCGCGCCGCGCGAGGTGCCGCCCCGCCGCGGCGGCCAGGACGGGCTGCAGCCGGCGGACCGCGTTCAGGTGGTCGGCGGTCCAGATGACGCGGACCGCGGTGTCGGTGGCCCGGCCGTGCGGGTCGCGCAGGTCGCACCGGACGGCCCCGACGATGGCCGCTTCGGCCGCGGGGTTGTGCGGCATCGGGTGCGGGGCCGGTCCCGGCTCCCGCAGGTGCGACGACAGTCCCGCGTACCAGCCGGCGACCCTGCCGGAGGTGCCGAGGAGGACGTGGCAGGCGTCGGCCCCGGTGCTGCCGTCCGATGGCGGCCCGGCGCGCTGCCACAGCTCGAGGACGGCATCCCCGGCGAGACGCAGCCCGACGACCCCGGTGACGAGGGTGGTGATGTCCGCCAGGGAGGTCGGCTTCGGCCCCCGTTCCGCCAGATAGCTGCGGAAGGCGTCATCCAGCCGTCGGGCGGCGGCGGCCGCCTGGCGGCCCATCCGGACAGGGGTCCCCGACGTCGCGGAACCGGCGCCGCACCGGCCGACGGCGTACTCCACGGCAGCGGCGAGGTAGCGGGCGCTGTCCGCGTAGGCGACGGCAAGGGCGCGGTCGACGGCGGCAGCGGCGCCACGGGGCCAGAAGACGATGCCCACCAGCACGCTGACCGCGCAGCCGAGGGCGATGTTCTCCGCACGCACCAGCGCAATGTGCCAGTCGGAGGGCCTGCCGATGCTGAACAGGACGACGAGGGTGACGGTGAAGGCCGCCTGTCCGGCCGCGAACGAGATGACGGTGGGGGCTGTCCCCGCGACCAGGACGGCGAGGGGCAGCAGGAGCCACAGCAAGATGCCGTGCGGGCCCACGAGGACAAGCAGCCCGGCGCCGATCAGGGAGCCTGCGAGTGTGCCGGCCAGGGCGCGCGCCGCGCTCTGGCCGGTGCTGAGGGCGTTCGAGCGCAGGACGGACAGGGTGCCGAGCAGCACCCAGAACGAGTGCTGGAGGCCCGTGAGGTTCGCCACGACCACCGCGATGCCCAGGCCGAACGCTCCCCGCAGACTGTTGTGCAGCCAGACGGAGTGCGGCCGGAGGTGGGCGACGGCCCGTTCACGGGCGACGGACAGGGGGGCGCCGGGACTCCCGGGGTCGCGCCCCGCCAGACGTTCGCGCCCGCTCCGCTGCTCGGCCCGCGCAGCCAGGTGCACGTTGTCCGCGACCTGGAGTGCCGCGAAGCCCATCTCCTGCGTGCGGAAGGACACGTCCAGGGCCTCGAGGAAGGAGTGGACCTCTGGGTCGCTCCCGGGGCGGCGGTGTACGGGGATCCGTGAGGCCGCGCCGCGTTCCAGGGCGTCCAGTGCCCTCCGGAGGCCCGTCGAGGCGGTCCTGAGCGCGGCCGGGCCGGACCGGAGGTTCTCGAGCAGGCCGGCAGCCAGGTCGAGGACGGATGCCGTGCGTTCCAGCGCCACGTGGGCGACCGGGTCGCAGGCGGGGGCGTCACGGAACACGCGTCCGCTCCTGGTGGCGATGGCGCTGATCCACGTGAGTTCGTCCACCAGGCGCACGATCGCGCGGGAGCCGGTGGAGAGTCCGGCGGGCCGGTAGGGAGTGGCGTCGAACGCGGCCCGCAGGTCCGTCCACGCGGCCAGGGCCTCCGCGGTCATGGCGTCCCACGCGTGGGCCGTGGGGGCGTCTCCGTCGCCTCCCACGCGGGAGGCGTCGGCACGCAGCAGCGCCGCCACGGTCCGGCAGGTGCGGGCGGCGGGCGTGCTGAGCGGCTCGGTGGCACGCCGGGGCCACAGGAACCAGACCGCGGGCAGGGCGGCGGACAGCGCGAGGCCGACGCCGGCGAGGCGCCCCGGCAGGTCCGCCGGAGGCGCGGGCGAGGTGACCGGGAGGACGAAGCCCAGGAGGAGCGCGTTCGTCGCACCCGCCAGTACGGAACTGACGACTCCGGAGAACAGGACGAGGAAGCCGACCGCCGCCGTGGCCCCCACCGCGAGCCAGGTCGGCCGGGCGGTCAGCGTGCCGAGGCAGATCAGCACCGCCCACGCCGCCGCGAACCCGGAGTAGGCCCGGAGCTGCTGCATCCGGGAACCGGGGAAGTCGACCAGGAGGAGCATGGAGAACGATCCGAACGAGGCGAACGTCGCCACCGCCGGGGAGCGGACCACCACCTGGCACAGGACGAGGAGGACGGGCATCACGATGGCGGTGCGCGCGGCGCGCCGGGTGGCCGCCAGGTCGGGATCACGCGCCCGCAGCCAGCGGGCGGGCGTCGTGGACAGGGCGCTTCTCAACGGGTCCATCAATGTGTGCGCCTCCTCTGCCGGACGGGCCGGTCGCACCCTGCCCCGCCCCGGGTCGCGCGCAGGCATCCGGGGTGCCGTACGGCGTCCTGCGTGCCGAGGCCGGCGATCGCCGGGGGTGCGGCAGGGCGCCGTCGTGCGGTCGGGGGGCGCGAACCGGTGGAGCGGGGCGGCCCCCCGGCACCGGGGGCGTCGGCGGTGGTCCCGGCGTGTTCCACGGTTCGGGTCCCTCGTGGCGTACGCGGTCCTCGGCGGGGAGGCCGTCGTTGCAGTGACGATCTCGGCGGGCTCGGGCGCGGGCCCCTCCGGGACCCGGCCTCCACCCCGGAGGGGACGGACCACGGGCCCGTTCACGCCCGGCGCCCGGCCGGGTCGGCGGTCCGGCGGCCGGGCAGTGCGGCAGCACGCAGCATCGGACAGCCGCCCTTGCGGGTCGCCCGTCCATCGTGCCTCGCGTGCAACCGGGGCGCGACCGGTCGGTCGACCTACCGGGCCGGAACACCGGACCCGGTCGGACCGGGGCATGCACGGCAGCCGCCGCAGGGCCCCGCCGCGGGGCTGTCGGGGGGTCCCCGGGCGCGGACGGCCGGGGACGGCGTGGGAGCGGTCCGGGCAGATGAGGTTTGCCGGGGATGGAGGGCGAACATACGGTCTTCGAGTGCCGGGAACGACCGGCACGGGTTCAGGCGGCATCGCTGCCCTGATCGCCGACCCGGCTCCGTACGGCTCAGCGGTGGCGCCGCTGCCCCGCGATCCGTCCTTCCGGTGGACGGCCCTGCCCTCCCCCGCGGGACGGTCCCGGTCGAGGGCGGACGGACGCCCGGCCCCTCTCCTGCACCCTGCGCATCGAGGCGACCGGCAGACGCGGGTGTGCAGGAGCCGGAACACGAGGAGTGGCTGCACCATGGACGTCGGAATCGAACCGCGCTTCCGCGACATCGACGGGCTGCGCATCCGGTACGCGACGAGCAGGCCGGTCGGCGGTGGCGACCAGGCCCTGCTGCTGAGCCCGTGGCCGGAAAGCCTCTACGCCTTCGCGCCGGCCTGGAGCAGGCTGGCCGAGGACGTTCAGCTGGTGGCCGTCGACCTGCCGGGCTTCGGGCACTCGGAAGGCCGGGGCGACCTGATGTCGCCGTCGGCGATGAGCGGTTTCATCCTGCGGATCGCCGACGCCTTCGACCTGCCGCATCCCCACGCGGTCGGTCCGGACATCGCCACCTCGGCGCTCCTCTTCGCCGCAGCGGCGGCGCCCGACCGGTTCAGGTCCCTGGCCGTCGGCAACGGCGGCGTCGCCTACCCGCTGCAGCTGAGCGGCAGGCTCAAGGACTTCGTCGAGGCGCCCGGCCTGGACGCGCTCCGCCGGATCACCGGCCGGGACCTGGTGCTCGGCGTCCTGGAGAAGATGGAGCGCCAGGGCTACGCGGCGCCCGACGTGGTGAGGGAAGACTACCTGGCGGCGTACGACGGCGACCGGTTCATCGAGTCGGCCCGCTACGTGCGCTCCTTCCCCACCGACCTCCGCACCCTCGCCGGACAGCTGCCCGGGATCACTGCCCCGGTCCTCAACGTCGTCGGAGCCCACGACGACATCCTGCTCCCCGCCAACGGCGAGTACCTCACCAGCAGGCTCTCCCGGGTCAAGAGCATCGTCCTCGACACCGGGCACTTCCTCCACGAGACGGCGGCCGACGCGTACGCACGGCTCCTCGCCGAATCGTGGACGAGCGGCCCGTGAAGGGTCCGCGCTGGTTGAGGTGGGCGGCGTGCCGGAGCATGCCCTTCTTCTGCTGGGAGGGGCGCTGCTGTTCGCCGTGGAGGGCGTTGAGGACCACGATGCCGGCGGTGAGCAGCGGTACGGTCCACTGGACCGGGGCCGGCTGGTGCTCGGCCTGGTCCGGCTTGACCGGGTGCTCGGCTGCCCTGTCCCGGTGCTCGGGGCCGGTGGAGGTGGCCAGTTCGGCCTTCTTGCCGAGGACCCGGGCCCAGGCGGTGGCGGCCAGGGCCGCACCGGTGAGCACGCCCTCGGCGAGCGCGGAGGCCGCAGCGCTCTGCTGATGCCGGATCCGCCGGGCCGGCCGCCGGAACCGGCCCGGGTCGATCCTCCGGTCCGGGGTCAGGCGGCTGCCGTCGGCGCGTGCCTGACCCAGCGGGTCTCCGCGATGCCGCAGGTGTACGCGACCGACGCGGCGGCATGCAGGCGCCGGTCCCGACGCCGTATCCGCCCTTCCGCGCGGCGGCCTTCCGTTCGGGACGCGCGGGATCACCCGTGCGTGGAGGGTGCGCGCCGACCCGGCGGGGCGCCTGCGGCGGCCGTGGGGCGGCTGGGCCTCGCCGAGCGCGGGCGAGGGCGCTGCCGCAACCTGCGCAGGGGAGCGGCGGGCCGGAGCCCCACCGGTGCATGAGCCGGGCGGCCCCGGGGACGCCGGAGAGGGCGTGGGACTTCCGGCCGACCGGCGCGGACGGCCGACCGGCCTCACGGATGCACGTTCAGGGTCACCGGCGGAGTGCGACCCGGGGCGCCCGGCCGGCCCGGCGCGGCCCCGCCGGCGCGGCGCCGCCGGTGGGCACCGATGATGTCGGCGTAACGGCGCCCGCTGTCCTTCACGGTCCGGCGTTGTGTCGGGTAGTCGACGTGGACGAGGCCGAAGCGCTTGCGGTAGCCGTAGGCCCATTCGAAGTTGTCCAGCAGCGACCAGGCGAAGTAGCCGGCCAGCGGGGCCCCGCCGCGCACCGCGCGGGCGCAGGCGGCGAGGTGCTCCTCCAGGTAGGCGGTGCGCTCGGGGTCGTGCACCTGTCCGTCGGGCCCGGGGCGGTCCTCGTACGCCGAACCGTTCTCGGTGACGTAGATGCTGCGGGCGCCGTACTCCTCGGTCAGGCGCAGCAGCAGCTGTTCCAGGCCGTCGGCGTGCACCTCCCAGTCCATCGCGGTGCGCCGGACGCCGGGCAGGCGCACGGGACGTGCACGGGGCAGCGGTCCCGAGGGGTCGTCGGCGACGACCTCGCGGAAGTAGTAGTTCAGGCCCAGCCAGTCCAGCGGGGCGGCGATGGCCGCCATGTCGCCCGGGCGCTCCGGCAGCTGCACGCCGTACAGCTCCACCATGTCCTGGGGGTAGCCGCGGCCGTGGACGGGGTCCAGCCACCAGCGGTTGGTGTGGCCGTCGGCGCGCCGCGCGGCGGCGACGTCCTCCGGCCGGTCCGAGGCGGGTGTGCAGGGGCTGAGGTTGTTGACGATGCCGATCCTGGCCTGCGGGACGGCGGCGCGCAGCGCCTGGACGGCGAGGCCGTGGCCCAGGTGCAGGTGGTAGGAGGCGCGGACGGCGGCGGTGATGTCGGTGAGGCCGGGGGCCATGAGCCCCTGCAGGTGGCCGATCCAGGAGGAGCACAGCGGTTCGTTGAGCGTCGCCCAGTGGGTGACCCGGTCCCCCAGCCGTTCGGCGACCACCGAGGCGTACTCGGCGAAGCGCAGTGCGGTCTCCCGCTGCGGCCAGCCGCCGCGGTCCTGCTGGGCCTGCGGGAGGTCCCAGTGGTAGAGGGTGGGGAAGGGGGTGATGCCGGCCTCCAGCAGTGCGTCGACCAGGCGGTCGTAGAAGGCCAGGCCCGCGGGGTTGACCGGTCCTCCGCCCTGGGGCACCACGCGCGGCCACGCGATGGAGAAGCGGTAGGCGTCCAGGCCGAGGCCGCGCATCAGGGCGATGTCCTGCGGCCACCGGTGGTAGTGGTCGCAGGCGGTGTCGCCGGTGTCGCCGTCGGCGACCTTGCCCGGTGTGCGGGAGAAGGTGTCCCAGATGGAGGGGGCGCGGCCGTCCTCGGCCGCTGCCCCCTCGATCTGGTAGGCGGCCGTCGCGGCGCCCCAGACGAAGGTGTCGGGGAGGTCGCTGAGGTCGGGGGACACGGGCTGCCTTTCGTTCGCCGGGTGGTCAGGGGCGGGTTGCGCGGGGCCGGCCGCCGGGGGCCTCATTTGACCGCGCCGGCGGTCAGTCCGGCGACGAGGTAGCGCTGAAGGAGCAGGAACCCGGCCACCACCGGCACGCTGACCACGAGCGAGGCGGCCATGACCTGGTTCCAGTAGACGTCGCTCTGCGTGGCGTAGCCCTGCAGGCCGACGGCGAGGGTACGGGTGGCGGTGGTGGTCATGACGGAGGCGAACAGCACCTCGCCCCAGGCCGCCATGAAGGCGTACACGCACACGGCGACGATGCCGGGTACGGCGGCGGGGACGACCACGCGCAGCAGGGCGCCGAGCGGGCCGCAGCCGTCGACGAGGGCTGCCTCGTCCAGGTCCCGGGGGATCGAGTCGAAGTAGCCGACGAGCATCCAGACGGAGAAGGGGAGCGAGAAGGTCAGGTAGGTCAGGATCAGGCCGCCCCGGCTGCCGTACAGCGCGATGCCGGTGGCGTTGCCGAGGTTGACGAGGATCAGGAAGAGCGGCAGCAGGAAGAGGATGCCGGGGAACATCTGGGTGGACAGGATGGTCAGCGAGAACAGACGGCGCCCGCGGAACCGGTGGCGGCTGACCGCGTAGGCGGCGAGGACGGCCACGGTGACCGAGCAGGCCGTCGCGCCGGCCGCCACGATCAGCGAGTTGAGGAAGTAGTGGGCCAGCGGGACGGTGTGCCAGATGTCGCGGTAGGGGCGCAGGGTCAGGTGGCTGGGGAGCCAGTGGAAGGGTCCCTGCACGTCCTGGAGCGGTTTCAGCGACGAGACGGCCATGACGAACACCGGTGCGAGCGCGAAGGCGGTGAGCGCGCCCAGGACGACGCGCCGGGTCCACACCAACGAGCGCGGCGGGGCCATGGGGCTGCGGGCGTCAGGCATCCTTCCTCCTCGAGGAGGTCACGGCCAGGTACAGCACCGTCACGACGAGCAGGAACAGCAGCAGGAGCACGGACATCGCCGAGCCGGAGCCGAAGTTCCAGGTCACGAAGGACGACTGGTAGATGTGGACGGACACCAGGTCCGCCGCGTCGGGTGCGGCGCGTCCGAACAGCACGTAGGGCGTGTTGAAGTCGTTGAACGTCCACAGGAACAGCACCAGCACCAGCACCTGGTTGACCGGGCGCAGCGACGGCAGGGTGATGGACCGGATCTGCCGCAGGACGCCCGCCCCGTCCATCGCGGCCGCCTCGTACAGTTCGCGGGGGATGTTCTGCAGTCCGGCGGTCAGGCACAGGAAGGCGAAGGGCCACTGGCGCCAGACCGAGACGGTCACCAGTGCGGCGAAGCTGTTGTCGCCGATGAGCCAGAAGGGGCGCTCCCCGGTGAGGTGCAGCTGGTCGTGCAGGAGGTGGTTGACCATGCCGGTGTCCCGCTGGAACATGAACGCCCAGGTGATGACGGCCGCGTACACCGGGAGCGCGTAGGGCACCAGGAAGACGGTGCGCAGCAGGCCGCGGCCCCGGAAGGCGTCCTGCATCAGGAGCGCGGCGCCCGTGCCGAGCAGCCAGGACAGGCCGACGGACAGCAGGGTGAACCGGCAGGTGACGGCGAAGGACGCGAGCAGGTCCGCGCCGACCGGCGCGTCGACGTCCACCACGACGCGGTAGTTGCCCAGCCCCGCCCAGGGGGCCGCGGACCAGTTGCCGATGAAGAACTGGGTCAGCTGCCTGAAGCTCATGGCGATGCCGACGAGCATCGGCACCAGGTGGACGAGCAGTTCCAGGGCGAGGGCCGGCAGGAGCAGCGCGTACGGCAGCCAGGCGCGCCGCAGCCGGGCCGGCGGGAGCAGCCGGGCCAGCGGGGACCGGCCCGGGGCCCTCTCCTGCGGCGGCCGGGGGGTGCCGGGGGAGGGGGCGGTGGGGCCGTGCTGTGCGGGCAGGGCGGGGCGGGCCACGGGTCTGCGCGTCCTCACGAGGCCGGCATCTGCTGCTGGGCCTTCTGGAGGGCGGTCCTGACGCTGTCGGTGGTGACCGGGCGGCCGGCGGCGGCGTCGGCGAAGAGGTCCTTCACGGCCGTGCCGACGGCGGTCTCGAACTGGCTCTCGTCGGCGACCTGCGGGAGCGGTGCGGCGCTGCGGGCGAGCGCGTCGGCGAGCACCTTCAGGTCGGGGGTGGCGAAGGCCGGGTCGGACTGGGCCGCCTTGACCGGCGGGAGCGATCCGTAGGCGGCGTTGAGGATCCGCTGCTCGTCGTCGCCGGTCATGAACTTGACGAACTTCAGCGCGCCGTCGGCGTTGGCCGTCTTGTTGAAGACGGCGAGGTTGATGCCGGCGACCATCGAGTTGACCGCGGTGGGGCCGGTGGCGTCCTTGGTCCGCATGGGCACCGGGGCGACGCCGTAGTCGCCGGGCTTCATGCCGTGGGACTTCAGCGAGGAGCCGGCGGCCTGCCACAGCAGCATGGCCGCCTTGCCGGTGGCGAAGTCGGTCACCGCCTGGTTGGCCGCGTACTCGGCGCTGCCCGGGGCGACGATCCTGTCGGCGGCCATGAAGTCGACGTACTGCTTGACGGCGGCCACGGCCCCGGGGGCGGTGAAGTCCGGCTTGCCGGCGGCGTCGAAGAAGTCGGCGCCGTGCTGCTTGCCGAGGACGAAGGCGTGGTGGACGTTCTCGGACGGGTTGCCGCCCTCGACCGCGAGGCCGTACGTGCCGTCCTTGGTGAGCCTCTTGCCGTCGGCGACCAGCTCGTCCCAGGTGGCGGGCGGCTCGGCTATGCCGGCGTCGGCGAACATCTTCTTGTTGTAGTACAGGCCGTAGGCGAGGGAGTACAGCGGCACCGCGGCCGGGTCCTTGCCCTGGGCGCCCGTCGCGCCGATCGCGGAGGCGACGAAGCGGTCCTTGCCCCCGATGGCCTCGAAGGCCTTCGCGTCGAAGGGGCGCAGGGCGCCGGTCGCCTGCAGGGAGGAGGACCAGGTGTTGCCGATGTTGAGGACGTCGGGGCCCTGGCCGGAGGCGGCGGCCGCGAGGATGCGGTTGAGCAGGTCGCTCCACGGGACGACCTCGAGCTTGACCTTGATGCCGGTCTGCTGCTGGAACTTCTTGAGTTCGGGTGTGAGGACCTGCTTGTCGGCCTCGAGGCTCGAGCCCTGGTTGCTGGCCCAGTAGGTGAGCTCCTCGGGACCGCCCTGGGCGCTGCCGCCGGTCGGTGAGCCTCCGCCGCAGGCGGTGGTGCAGGCGAGGAGTACGGCCGCGAGTGCCGCGGGAGCCGTGATACGAGTGGTGCGCATGACCGGGATCGCCTCCGGGGTGAACCGTGGAAGTGAGGTGCGTCACGTCTTAATTCAAGGCGTGATTTAACATGGGGGAAAACCCGGCGTCAAGGTCCGGAACAGCACCGGACCGCCAGGGGGAAAGGGCCGACATGGCAGAGCGGGACAGTCGGACAGTGCGCGACCTGCGGCGCGGCAACCGATCGGCGCTTCTGCGCCACCTGTACTTCGAAGGCCCCCTCAGCCGGCAGGAGTTGGCGAGGGACACCGGGCTGAGCACGGGATCCATCAGCAACGTCGTCTCCGAGCTCCTCGCCGACGGCGTCGTCGAGGAGGCCGGCTCGGTCGGCTCCGACGGCGGCCGCCCCCGCATCATGCTCAAGGTCGCCCCCCGGCACGGCCTCCTCGTCGGCGTGGACGTCGGCGAGACCCGCGTCCGGGTCGCCCTGTTCGACCTCGCCCTCACCGAGCTGTCCTCCGCCGACCGGCCGTTGGCCGACAGCGGCCACGAGGTCGCCACGGTGGTCCGGCTCGTCCTCGACGGCCTGTCCGCCGTGCTGCGGGACGCCCGCGTCGACCCCGCCCTGGTGCTCGGTGTCGGCATCGGCGTCCCCGGCATCGTCGAGCAGGGCACGGACGGCTCCGGGGCGGTCGTGCACGGACAGACCATCGGCTGGAACGCCGTGCCCCTGGGCGCGCTGCTCGCCGAGGGCACCCGGCTGCCGCTCCACATCGACAACGGCGCCATCACTCTCGGCCAGGCCGAGATGTGGTTCGGCGCGGGCCGCGGCGCCCGCAACGCCGTCATCGCCCTGCTGGGGTCCGGCGTCGGCGCCTGCGTGGTCACCGACGGCAAGCCGTACCGCGGGACCGGCACCAGCGCCGGGGAGTGGGGGCACACCACCCTGCAGGTCGGCGGGCGCCGCTGCCGCTGCGGGGCCCGCGGCTGCCTGGAGGCGTACGTGGGCGCCGAGGCGCTGGCCGAGCGCTGGGGCGTGCACACCGGCGCCGGCGAGGAGGCGGCCGTCGGTGCGCTGCTCGAGGCCGCCGGAAGCGGCGACCCGGCCGCCGTCACCCTGCTGGACGAGACCGCCGAGTACCTGGGCGCCGGCATCGCCGACCTGGTCAACCTCTTCGCCCCCGAACGCATCGTGCTCTGCGGCTGGGCCGGGCTGATGATCGGGCCCCGGCTGCTCGACGCCGTCCGCACGGCCGCGGCCGCCTATGCGCTGCACCGCCCCTTCGCCCGGACCTCTGTCGAACTCGGCCTGCTGGGCGCCGACGCCGTCACCGTCGGCGCCGCCACCCTGCCGCTCGCCCGCTTCCTCGACGCGGGCGGCCATCCGCTCGTCGGGAGCGCAGCGGACAGCGCCCCGTCCAGGCAGCGGTGACGGCCTACCGCCACCTCGCACCGGTCCGCGCGACGCCGCCGGGGCGGACGGTGGGCGGGCGGGTGGTGCCGGGACCTGGGACTGCGGTGGGAGGGAGGGGCGGGGGCGGGGCCGAGGAGCGCGGTGAAAGGGGAGGAAGGAACGGGGGGCGGGGCCGCCGTGCGGACGGCGGCCCCGCCGGGTGCCCGGCCGGGCGGGATCAGGGACCGGAGACCAGGTCGGTCACGTTGTTCGCGGCGTTGGAGGTGCCGCCGGTGTTGTTGATGACGCGGTTGATGGTGCCGGTGCCGCCGAGCGAGACGGTCACCATGTCGTGGAAGCGGACCCCGGGGACGGCGGGGGCCTCGAAGGCCCGGTCGGCGACGACGGACGGGTTGACGTTGAAGTAGCAGTAGCTGCCCAGGCCCCAGGCCTCGTGCGTGGTCACCGACGGGCCGACCAGGTAGGCGTCGTAGCCGCGCGTGGCGCCGTTCATCCAGGCGGCCTGGTCGGGCGGGTCGTAGGGCATCTCGTTCTGGAAGAAGTACGTGCGCCCGCCGTTGCCGTTCCAGACCACCTGGTGCTGCTGGTAGTGCTCGACGAACAGCCCGTACATCGTCACGTCGGCCCCGTTGACGATCAGGCCGTTGGCGGCGGTGTTGGTGTTCCAGCCGACGCCGCTGCCGTGGTCGGCGCGCCAGAGCCACATGTGGTCGCCGATGACGTCCGAGCTGTTGACCACCAGGCTCCGGGCGGCCCTGCCGACGCCCGCGCCGCCGATGCGGAAGAAGACGTCGTGCAGCGAGGTCGGGTTCGCGGTGTGCCGGGCGGAGGAGCCGGCCGGGCCGATCTGCATCAGCGTCTGCGAACCGGTGGTGCCGGCGTCGACGAGCAGTCCGGCGATCCTCACGCCGTCGACGTCGGCCACGGTCACCGCGGTGACGCCGTTGTCGGGGACGAGGGTGGCCAGGCCCAGGCCCAGGACCACGGTGTCGGGGCGGTCGATCTGCAGGGTGCGGTCGAGGTGGTAGACGCCCGGGGTGAACAGCAGGTTCCTGCCCTGGGCGAGTGCGGCGTTGATGTCGCCCGCGGTGGCGCCGGGCTTGACGATGAAGAACTGGTCGATCGGCAGCGAGGTGCCCGCCTGGTTGCCGCCCGCCCACGTCGTGCCCTGGGTGCCGGTGCGCAGCGCGGGGACGAAGACCTTGTAGGCGCCGGCCTGGTCGACGTACAGGAAGGGCTTCTCACGGGTCACGGGCGACTGCGCGACCGTGGTGTAGGGCGGGTTGGGGAAGGTGCCGGCGGGCGCGTTGACGTCGCCGACGAAGACCATGTTCCAGTTGGAGCCGCTCCAGCTGCCCCACTGGCTGTTGCGCGACAGCCACTGCTGCTGCGAGCCGGAGCGCACCTGCCCGTCGATCAGGGAGTCGGCCATGAAGCCGCCGCTGGACCAGCCGCCGTCGTCCAGTTGCAGGTTGCCGCGCACGTGCATCCGGCGGTACGGGGCGGCCTGCGAGACCGCCCAGCGGTCGGTGCCCCCGGCCGGGTTGACGGAGAGGTTCTCCGCGGAGCGCCAGAAGTTCTGGGTGGCGTTGCCCTGGAACCAGTCGGCCTCGGCGTGCACCGCGCCGTTGACGGTCACGTCGTCCGGCGACAGGCCCAGGCCGGCGACCTGGGTGTAGAAGCCGACGTCGGCGTCGACGTTGTAGCTGCCCGGCTTGAAGAGCAGGGCGTAGCGCTGCGGGCCGAACTGGTTCGACTCCTGCTGGGCGAAGACCTGGTCGAGCCGGGCCTGGATGGACGCCGAGGACATCGACGGGTCGAAGACCGAGACGTTGGGGCCGAGGTCGGGGGTGCCCGGCGGGTTCTGCGGGAGGTCGGCGGAGCGGAGGGTGAAGGACTGCGCCGCGGTGCCGTTGCAGGTGTACTGCTGGAGGCGCGCGCTGTCGGCGGTGGAGGCACCGGGCACGTCGAGGCACTTGCCGCTGTTGCGGCTGACGAAGTGGTACGTCCCGCCGGCCTCCTCGACCGGCAGCCACTGCTGGTTGGCGCCGCCCGAGTAGGACCAGAGCTGGATCGGGGCGCCGTCGGCCGTGGAGACGTCGGTGACGTCCCAGGCCTTCGCGGCGTCGTTCCGGGTGTCGACCTGGACGTATCCGTCGCTGGTCGGCTGGAGGCGCCACTGCTGGGCGGCGGTCCCGTTGCAGGTGTACTGCTGGACGGCGGTGCCGTTGGCGGTCCCGGCGGCCGCGGCGTCGACGCACTTGCCGCTGTTCCCGGCGGTGACGGTCACCCACCCGGTGGGGAGCGGGGCGGCCTGGGCCTGCGGTGCGCCCAGGAGGACGGTGGACAGGCCCGAGGCGAGCAGGCCCGAGGCGAGCAGCGCGCCCAGGGCGGCCGGGGCGGCGCGGCGCCGGGTGCGGCCGGTGCCCGGGGCACCGGCCGCCGGTGTGGCGGAGGTTGTCATGGCTGGCTCCTGTGCTGGGTGGCGATGCGCCAGGGTGGTGGCGTTCGGGCGGGGGCCGGGAACGAGAGCGCCAGCAGGGTGGGACGAGGCCGGGGCGCGGGCGGGCCGAAAGCGCGGGGGCAGCGCCCCGAAGGGCCGCAGCACCCTTTTCACACAGCGTGAAATTAGGTTCTTAGAGGGAACACGTCAAGAGGTTGCGCCATGATCTCCGCCCTCCCGCGGCACCGCCCCAGCGTGCAGCCGACTTCTCTCTGCAGGTCAGGGTCTGACGGTCCACCAGCTCCGGAGCCGGTCCGCACCGGGACCTCGACCGCGGCCCGGGTCGGCCCCTTCCCTCACGCATGGACGGAAGTGGCGGTGCCCGCGCCTCGCACCGTCGGCGCCCGGATCGGCGCCCGGATCGGCGCCCGGGGGAACCAGCACACCGGCACCCGCACCGGCCACCGCAACGGGTACCGCAGCAAAGCGTTGACCCCGCAGGCAGGCCACCTGGACCTGGCCACCCCCGGATCCGCACGGGCAGCCCGCTCCCCCGCCGGCCCGAGCGCCGGCGCCGCATCGGCCAGGCCCTGCACGCGGTGATCATGGGGGCCTGCGCCCCCGGCGTGTCCACCCGCCCGGTCGACGACCTGGTCCGCACCCTCCGCGCGGACACCGGGATCCCCAGGAGCGGGCTCCCCGGTCGCCGTCCTGGCAGCGGCCTCCCGGCGGACCAGCCGGATCGAGCTCGGCACCGCGGTCATCCCGGTCGGCTGGGAGAACCCGCTGCGGCTGGCGGAGGATCTGGCGACCGTCGACCTGCTGTCCGGCGGCCGGCTCAACCCGGGCGTCAGCATCGGCCCTCGGCTCCACGCCCACGCCGCGTTCCAGGAGGTCGACGAGGTCGCCTTCGCGCTCCCCTCACCTTCGCCCATGAGGACTACGTCCAGATCCTCACGGACATCGCCCAGGGACTCGGCCCCGCGCTGGGCTGGCGCCCGGCCGGATGAACGCGGCGGCCCGGCAGCGTCCAGGGGCACGGACCCGGGGCACCACGTGAGACGTCCTCCACGACTCAGCCCTGGGGGGCGAGGTCCTCGGGAATCATGCCGGGCGGCCCCCGGGTGACGTCCCCCGGCTCCTCGGGTACGGCCGTGGACGGTCCCGCGTGAAGTCCGGCTCCGGGCGTCGCGGTGCGAAGAGGCGTGGCACTGCGCGGCATCGACTCCGCGGATCCCGCCGGGGGCGGTGTCCAGCACTCCGGCCCCCTCGGGGCCGGCTCTGACGGCGTGGGTCATGCGTGCGGGCATCCTGGGGGAGTCGCCCGACCCGGGCGTCGGCCTTCCTTGTCCCGGACCGCACCGCCAGCGACCCTGGCGCCGCCCGGAGCCGTTCCTCGCAGCGCGTGTGCAGGTGCGGCGGGGTCGGGGAGTCCGCGGGGGCGGAGGGGTCCGTGAGGTCCTGGGCACCGCCGGCCCCCTCGGCGGAAGGCGGCCCGTCGCCGGTACCGGCGCCTGCCCTCTTCGGGCCGGTCAGGACTTCCCGTACAGCGTGGCGGCGGCGGTCCGGCGCAGGAAGTGCTCGGCGTGCTCCCACGAGCACGCGTTCTCGACCACCAGGGTGCGCCAGCCCGAGGGGCCGAACCAGAACCACAGTGCCTGTGCGGTTTCCCGCTGCGTGCAGGAGGGCGCGGGGAGCAGGGTGTGCAGGTGCCGCGCGACGGTGTCGAGCGCGTCGCGGTAGTCGGCGGTGGCGCGGAGCCGGAGCGCCTCACCGTCCGGATGGGTCGGCAGCGCCTTGTGGATCGCCTCGTGCACGCGGAAGTGCTGCTCGTTGCCCGCCCGCGTGCCGCGCGCGAGGACCTCCAGGACCGCCTCGGGCGTCTCCAGGGCGAGGGCCTGCCGCACGGCCTCCTGGTAGCCCGAGGCGGCCACTCCGCGCGTGACGATCTCGTCCAGGAGGTCGCTCTTGCTGCCCACGCTCGCGAACACCGTCTTCGCCGAGACGCCGGCGGCGGCCGCGATGTCGGCGACGGTGACCAGCCCGTAGCCGCGGTTCGCGAACAGCCCGGTGGCCCGTTCGATGATCTTCTCCCGGGTGAGGGCGGCGGCCTGCTCACGCAGGGGAGACACGTAGGCACGCTTCGGAGACACAGGTCCACCCTACATCGATACATCCAACAAGAAATGATTAGGTAGTATGAAACCTCAATAAGTGCGCGTGTCCGAACCGCGCAGATTCACCGCTGGACGAAAGGCACACCCACGATCATGACCATGAACACCGACGACCTCGCCCGTGGCCTCTTCCGCGTCCTGGAGACGGGCGACGCGGCCCTGGCCGCCGCGGTGGTCTCCGACGACTTCCGCAACCGTGAGGCGACCGTCGCACCCGCCGCCTGCGCCGCGCCGGGACCGGCCGGCGTCCTGGCCTCGGGGGCCTGGATGCGCTCGGCGTTCACCGGCCTGCACTTCGAGATCCTCGACGTGGCCGGCAACGACCGCCAGGTGTGGGTCCGGCTCCGGATGCAGGGACACCACACGGGCCCCTTCGTCCGCTTCAAGGACGGATCGCTCGACCAGGCCGTGCCCCCGACCGGCAGGGACATCGACTTCGAGCAGATCCACGTGCTCGACGTCCGCGACGGCCGGGTGACGGGCCACGAGGCCGTACGGGACGACATCACCATGCTCGGCCAGCTCGGCGTCTTCCCGCCCTCACCCGCCGTCGCCCTGCGCATGGCGGCGTGGAAGGTCACCGGCCGCGCCGGCAGCGCCGCGGCGGACGTCGCCCGACGGGCCGACGAGGCGGCGCTTCTCGCCCGGTGAAGCCGGACCGCGGATCGACGCCCGTGGCGCCGGGAGGGCGCCGCGGTCGGCGACGGGATCGGGGTGGGCCGTCGTACGCGGGCCCGCCCGGCAGGGCGGGCCGGGCGCGGGCCGGCCGGAGCCGTCCGGCCACCGACGCCGTGACGGCCCCGTCACGTCGTCCGCGGTCCTGCGACGGGGCCGCCGGCCCCGGGGGCCGGCACGGCTGCCGGACCCTCGGCGACCGGGTGGCCCGAGAGGGCGTCACCGGGGCCGGGGGACGCCCTCGGAGACGCTGACCGGAGGGCCCGACCGCCGCCCGCCGGGCACGGCGCCCGGCGGTCCGCGGGCGGCAGGTCTGCACGACGTGGATGCGCGAGAACGGCCCCGACGCCGAGGCCGGCCCCGCCGCCGAGGCCGGCACGGCAGCGGGACACGGGGATGCCGGCGCGTACCGCACCGGCCGGCCCCGATTCCCGGCAGACGGTGCCGTCGCGGCGGGCTCCGGGGAGAGGCCCGCCGACGGCCGGGAGCCCGCCGTACAGGACGGCTCATCGCCCCCCTTGCCACCGCCCGCCACGGAGGCGGGACGGCTGTGTCCGCCGGGTGCGCGGCGATGTCAGCCGAACTGCCAGGACCGCTTGGACATCGAGTACCAGAACCCGTCGATCACCGACCGTCCGCTGTCCGACGACTGCGCCGCGGCTCCGAGGCTGACGAACAAGGGAGCGAAGTGCTCGACCGTGGGGTGGGCGATGCCTGCGGCAGGCGCCTTCCGCCGAAAGTCGAAGAGACTGTCGAGGTCCTTCGAGGCGATCGCCTCGTGGACCCACTGGTCGAACTCTGCGGACCATGCGGGTACCGCCCCGGGCGACGGGTTCCGCAAGGCCAGCCGGATGTTGTGGGTGGTGAACCCGCTTCCGACGATCAGGACACCCTCGTCCCTGAGCGGGGCCAGGGCGGTGCCCACCCTGTACAGCATGCGGGGGTCGAGGGAGGGCATGGACATCTGCAGGGTGGGGATGTCGGCGTCCGGGTACATCTCCACCAGGGGTACGTAGGCCCCGTGGTCGAGGCCGCGTCGGGGTTCGTCGTGCACCTGCACCTGGGCCGCGCCCAGAAGGCGCCGCACGGTCGACGCGAGGGCCGGGGCTCCCGGCGCCGGGTACCGCACGTCGTAGTAGCGCTGAGGGAAGCCGCCGAAGTCGTAGAGCAGGGGGATCGTCTCGGTGGCCCCGAGTGTCACCGGGGCGGCCTCCCAGTGCGCCGAGACGATGAGGATCGCGGTCGGCCGCGGCAGGTCCGCCGACCAGGTCGCGAGTTCCGAGGTCCACAACGAGTCGTCGGCGAGTGACGGTGCGCCGTGGCTCAGGTAGAGGACAGGGGTGGCGGGTGGGGTCATGACGGCTTCCTTCTCTGATGGCGGGGAATCGGTTCAGCGGGCGACGCAGAACCGGGTGCTGCGGCGGGCGGGGTCCCGATCTCGTCGACCGGCGCCATGGCGGCATCAGGCCCGGGGGTCATGGACTTCCCCTGCGCGCCGGCCAGCAGCCGGTCCCTGCCGACGCGGTGGGTGCCCGTTGGCCCACCGGGCGCACGGCTGCCGAAGTCGGCAGCCGCGCCGGGGAGGAACCGGCCTGCTCCGGAGCCTGCGGCACGCAGGACGTCCAGGACTTCCTTCCGTGCGACCACCAGGTGCAGGCACTCGGGGAACGGCGGGAGTGTCGGGCGACAGCGGTCCGTCGGGACCCGCGCGCAGGCTGCCGGCACCCCCGCTGCGGCCAGCCGTGGCCCGGTGCGCGGGACCGTCCCCAGCACGGAGGGGACGGCCGTGGCGAGGGTGCCGGCGTTCGGGCCCGGGGCCGCGACGAGACGATCACGTCGGACGTGGCGGCGGGTCGGCCAGGGGGCCGGGTCGCAGACCGGTCCGGCGCGGACGGCCACTCCCGGCCTGGCCCCGTGTGCCCCTCCGCGGTCGACCGCCCTCGCATCACGGCCCCGGCGCAGCGCTCCTTCGACGATGCGGCCCCGGCATGTCCGGGCGCTCCCCGCACTGCGATGGAGGTCATGGCTGCGCCTTTCGGGGGGTCCGCGCTCCGTCGGTGAACTGAAGGTTCAGCTCATCGGTCACACGGTGAACTGAAGCTTCAGCTCACCGTACGTCCGAGGTATTTGAAGCGTCAACTGATCGCCGGTACCGTGGTCCCCGTGACCGAACCGGACTGGCTGGACGAGCAGGAGATGGACACCTGGCTGCAGATCGCCCACGTCCTGACCAGACTGCCCCACGCGCTCGACGCACAGCTGGTCCGCGACGCCGGCCTTCGGCACTTCGACTTCCAGGTCCTCACCCAGCTCTCCCAGGCACCGGCGCGAACCTTGCGCATGCATGAGCTGGCAGCCCAGGTCAGCGCCTCCTCCTCCCGGATCGCCCACGTGGTGGACCGCCTGGAAGGACATGGCTGGGTGCACCGCGAACCCTGCGCGGAGGACGGACGCTTCACCAACGCCACACTCACCGACGAGGGATGGCGGAAGGTCGTCGAGACGGCGCCCGGCCATGTCGCGACCGTGCGGCGCCTCGTGATCGACACGATGAGCCGCGAGGAGCTCGCCCGGGTGGGCAGCATCGGGCGGCGCATCCTCCAAGCCCTCGACTCTCCCCCGCCTGACGCCCGGCCCACAGGAACCCGCAGATCACGATGACGCACCCGCCCCTCGGACCGAGTTCGGCGGCCGACCTCCGCTGATCGTCCTCGAGGCATCCGAGCCGGTCGCCCCTGTGGCGGTCCTTCGAACACGGCGACGGCCTCCGCTCCACGCTGCGAGATGCCGCTCCGGCCGTCGGCGCCGAGGGGTGTCCGCCGAGCAGGCCGCCGGCATGCACCCGCCGCCCGGAAACGGCGCCGCACCGCCCACCCGATGCGGACCGCCGGCCCGGCAGGCCGACTCAGCGTGCCCGTCCGCGCACACCCCGCCGCAGGCCGTGTCCACGTGCTCGAAGCGGCGCACCCGCATCCGCAGCGCCTCCCGGTGCACCTCGAGCCCCACGCCGGCGACCCGGCCGCCCCGTCCCACCCCTCCTGCGGACCGCAGCAGCGCCACCGCACCCCGCAGGAACTCGCCGCCGCACTTCGACGGACGTCCCACCCGGGGCCCCCTCAGGGATCCGCGGACCCGGTGGCCAGAGGTGTCCGCACCCAGGGGGCGACCTCACCCGCCGACCGCCCCCTGGCGCTCGTCGCGCACGGCCGTCGGCCCGGCCGCTGCGGCTCATCCGCCGGTCGCAGTCCGCACCCGGCCTGCCGGGTCGACATCTCCCGCCACAACTGTTTATCCTTCAACCAGTCGGCACGGCGGCGCCCCGCCGCCCCGCCGCGCCCACCCGCCCCACCGGCCCGCACACAGAGAAGCCACCGCCATGGGCCTCTTCCGCCGCACCCGCACCACCACCGCCCCGCACACCCCCCAGGAGGAAACCGCCATGACCACCCCCGTCAAGCTCGCCGTCGTCTACTACTCCTCGACCGGCACCATCACCGAGATCGCCAAGGAGATCGCCCAGGCCGCCGAGAAGGCCGGCGCCGAGGTCCGCCTGGTCAAGGCCGCCGAGCTGGCCCCCCAGGCCGCCATCGAGTCCAACCCCGCCTGGGCCGCCAACCGCGCCGCCACCGCGGACGTCGCCGAGGCCACCGCCGCCGACATCGAGTGGGCCGACGCCGTGATCTTCGGCTCCCCCACCCGCTTCGGCAACATCGCCTCCCAGCTCAAGCAGTTCATCGACACCCTCGGCGGCCTGTGGGCCCAGGGCAAGCTCGCCGACAAGGTCTACAGCGGCTTCGCCTCCTCCGCCACCACCCACGGCGGCCAGGAGTCCACCCTCCTCGCGCTCTACAACTCCTTCCACCACTTCGGCGGCATCATCGTCGCCCCCGGCTACACCGACCCCGCCAAGTTCGTCGACGGCAACCCCTACGGCACCTCCCACGTCGACGCCCAGGGCAACAACCCGGTCGGCGACGCCACCCGCACCGCCGCCCGCATCCAGGCCGAGCGCGTCGTCAAGATCGCCACCGCCCTCAAGCACGGCCTCACCGCCTGACAGCGAACACACCCGCACCGTCCCGTCCCGTCCCGCACCGCACCCGCACCCCGGGGCGGGGCGGGGCGGGACGGTGACCGGCCGGCCGCCGCGGGGCCGGCGGGGACCCGGCAGTGCAGGTCCCCCGGCCGGACGACGGCCGGGAGCCCTCCGACGCAGCCCCGCCCGGGCACGGAGGCGCAGGCGGGCGGCCGAACCCGGCAGGCCCGAGGACCGGGGCGCAGCCCACGGCGGCCGCCGCGCCCCCGGGCGGCGCGACCGCCCGCCCGGGGACGCGGTCCCACGGACCGCACGGCGCTACCGGGTGCGGCGCCCCACCACGCGCAGGCGGACCGGGACGGCCGGCACCCAGTACGGGGTGTCGCTGCCCAGGACCAGGGAGGCCGACCAGTCACCGGACCCGCCGGCCCCGCGCGCGCTCAGCCTCACCGTGAACGAGGCGCTCCGCCCCGGCCGCAGCGTCAGCCGGCGCGGACTCTCCGACAGCCAGCGCACGTCCGACTCGGTCCCGTCGTACCCCGGGAGCAGGTCCGCGGAGGCCACCGGGACGGGGAAGCGGCTCTGGGCGCTGCCGCCCACCCGGTACAGGCCGGGGGCGCCTCCGCCGCGGTAGACCGCGGTGGGCGCGTCCGGCAGCGCGCTCCAGGCGTCCGCGCCCGGGTCGTAGGCGTACCCCTGCGCGGTGAGGACCCGGTTCACCCCGACCCGCTTGAAGCCCCCGGACACCAGGAGCTGCCCGTCCGCGGCCGCGTAGGCGCCGGCGGCCAGCCCCACCGGCATGTCCGCGATGGGCCGCCAGCTGTCGGACCCCGGGTCGAAGACGTACCCGGCACCGGTCTCGACGTAGTCGTGGATGCCGCCCGCGCAGTACAGCCGGCCGCTGACCGCGCCGCACGAGGCCCAGCCGACCGACTGCGGATAGTCCGCGGCCCTGGACCACCTGCGCGAACCCGGGTCGAAGACGTACACCGTCCTCGAGCACTGGGCGTTGGTGCATCCGCCGACCACGTAGAGCCGCCCGTCGAGCACCGCGCCCGCCGCCCCGAAGCGCCCCTCGGGGATGCCGGGGCCCCGGGTCCAGGTGCCGCCGGCGACGTCGTACACCTGCATGGTGCGGCTCACGGCCTCCCCGGCGGCCCAGCCGCCCACGGTGTAGAGACGGCCGCCGATGAGGCCGTGCGCGGCGGCCTGCCGGGGCTCGGGGGCGTCGGCACCCCGTGTCCAGGCTCCCGCCGACGGGTCGTAGACGTAGAGACCCGCGGTGGGAGTGCGGCCGTCCGACGATCCGAGAGCGGAGTAGACCCTGCCCCGGTAGCTCTCCACCGCGTTGTCCATCACGGGGACGGGCAGGTCGGGCAGCCCGCGCCAGGCGGTGCCCGGAGCCGCGGCGCCGGGCCCGGCCCCGGTGCGCTCGCCGATCCGCAGCGTCGCGGGAGCGGTGCCGCTGTTGCGCACCGTCACCCTCCGCACCACCACGCCGTGCGCGGTGGCGGCCGCCTCGATGCGGGCGGCCCCGACCGACAGCCGGCCCGCGGCGAGGACGAAGGAGGCCGCGGCGGCCCGGTCGTCGGCCACGGCCACCGTGCGGGAGGCCGGACGGTAGGCGGGCGAGGACGCCGTGAAGGTGCGCCGGCCGCCGCCGGGGACGAACAGCCGGTACAGGCCGTCGCCGACCCGCGGATCACCGGCGGTCGCCGCCGTCACCGCCGAGGGCCCGTCCGGGGAACCGGTGCGCACGACCGCGCCGACCAGGCCCCGTCCGGTGTTCGCGTCGGTGACGGTGCCCGTGAGCACGCCGCCCCGGACGGGCGTGAGGACCCGCTCGGCGACCGTCACGTCGTCGACGGCCCACAGCATGCCCGGCCCGGTGTAGTGGAAGCGCACCCGCACCGCCCCCTTCCCGGCGTAGGCCGTCAGCGGGATCTCCACCCGGCCGCCCGCCCACAGCTGGTCCTGGTGCCACACCGCGGTCCAGGTCCTGCCGCCGTCGGCGGTGACCTCCACGTCGCCGGACTGGTCGGCGGCCCCCTCGTAGTCGGTGCTGAACGCCAGCTCGGGGTCGCCCGCGCGGCGGAAGTCGTACGCCGGGCTGACCAGCAGGGTGTCCAGGGGCGTGTCCCGGCCGGCGTGGCTGTTGTCGGCGACGGCGAACCCGCCGGAGCCCCCGGTGGTGTTGCCCCGGCCGCCCGGGTCGTCGAAGGCCCAGCCGTGCCCGGTGCCCGCGGCGTCGACCACCTCCCAGCCCCGCGGGGCCCCGGCGGGCGAGTCGAAGGACTGGGTGTCCAGGGTGTCCACCCTCAGGGTGTACGCCGGGTTCCCGTCCGCCCAGGTGTCGGCGGGCAGCGCCAGCCCGAGGGTCCGGTCGGCGTCCCGCACCGCCACCTGCCGGACGAGGGAGCGGTAGTGGGTGTCGTCGCTGACGACCCGCAGGGTGTAGGTGTGGTTCTCGGGCAGGTCCAGGCGGTACGCCCCGGTCAGGGCGTCGGACCACACGGGGGCGCCCGGCACCCCGTCCACGGTGATCCTCGCGTGGAGCGGCCAGCCGTGGCCCGACCCGTCGGTGACGGTGCCCGAGACACGGTGGGTGGCGAGCCTGCGCAGCGCGAAGTCCCGGGTCGTGGCGCCGCCGTCGGCGACGGGGACCTCCGGCGCCCCGCCCGGCGCGTAGCCGTAGGCGGTCACCCGGACCCCGGGGCTGCCGGCCGGCAGCGGCAGGGTGTAGCGGCCCCGGCCGTCGGTGGTGGCGGTGCGGATGCCCGCTGTCACCAGGGCCGCGGCGACCGGCGCGCCGGTGGCGCCGTCGGTGACCGTCCCGGAGAGCGTGCCGTGCGGCCCCATCCGGAAGGCCGCCGTCCCGTCCGGGGTGCCCAGGCCCGTGGGGCCGTCGTAGCCGGCGCCCGCGGTGCACAGGTACGCCGGCGCGCACCTCCCGTTCGACCCCGTCGTCACGTCGTGGAGTCCGGAGCCGCCGGCGGCGTACGGGTAGACGGCGGGGTAGCTCCCGGCGACCGGGGTTCCCGCGTCCGCGTACACGCCCGCGATGATCGGCGCCGAGGCGCTGGTGCCGCCGGCGACGCCCCAGCCGCCGGACGCGCCGTAGGTGTCGTAGACGGCGACACCCGTGGCCGGGTCGGCCACCGCGGAGACGTCGGCGACGGTGCGTCCGGGGCAGCCGGTGTCCCGCTGGAAGGCCGGCTTGGGCTCGTACCGGGAGCAGCCGGAACCGGTGCCGCCGCCGTCGTGGCTCCACACCGACTCGGACCAGCCGCGCGAGGCGGACGGGTCCCTGGCGAGCGTGGTGCCGCCGACCGCCGTGACGTGCGGGGAGGCGGCGGGGTAGGCGACGCCGTAGCGGTTGTCGCCGGAGGAGGCGACCACCGCGACGCCCGGGTGGTCGTAGTGCGCGTCCGCCGCGGACTCCGCGGGGTCCTCGGGGTAGTAGAGGTAGTTGGAGCCGTAGGAGTTGGAGACGTACCGGGCGCCGAGGGCCACCGCCCGGTCCACGGCGCTCCCCAGCGCGTCGATGCCGGCCGTGTCGGCCTCGACCAGCAGGATCCGCGCACGGGGGGCCACGGCGGAGACCATGTCCAGGTCGAGCGAGATCTCGCCGGCCCAGCCCGGGTCCGGGGCGGGGTAGCCGGTTCCGCCGCGCTGGTCGACCTTGGTGAAACAGCCGTTCGCGGTGGTGCAGGCGGGCAGCCCGTACTGCGTGCGGTAGACGGCCAGGTCGGCCTCGGCGTTCGGGTTGTCGAAGGCGTCGACGACCGCGATGGTCGCACCCGCCCCCCCGTCGGCGGGCAGACCGTAGGCGCTGCGCAGGTCGGCCGGGCCGAATCCCTGGGGGGCGTCCTGGGCGGACCGCAGGCCCCTGCGCGGTGTGAGGCCGGTACGGCGCAGGCCGAAGCAGGTGAACTCGTGCGGCCCGGGCGGACCGCACAGCCGCTCGACACCACCGGACGGCCCACCGGCGGCCGACGGCTCCGCGCTCCCCCCGGTGCCGGCCGGGTCCGGGGCCGGGGCGCCGAACGCGGTCAGGACGGCGGTGCTCAGCAGCGCCGCACAGGCGGCCGACCAGCCCCGCCGACGCGGCACGGATCTCCGAAATATCGACAAATCACCACTCCTGTCGGCAACGTGACGGCGGCCGCACACGGCGGCCCCGCACCAGGGAGTTGCAGACCCGACCGGAAAAGTTCACGCGCGGCCCGCCGCGGCCACCCCCGGCGAACCGGAATCCCGGAACCCCCGGCGCACGACACCCGGGACCCCCGCCCGCTGCCCACCGGGCCGCCCACCAGCACGGAACACGCCCAGCCCACCGGGCCGCCCACCAGCACGGAACACGCCCAGCCCACCGGGCCGCCCACCAGCACGGAACACCCCGGGCCCCGGCAACGCGGCAGCGGCCTCCCGGCCTCTCTGCCCGTCCTCGACACGCTCCACGGCCCGAGGCCGGACCCGCTCCCGCACGCCCCTCCCGGCGTCGGCCGACCCGCCGACCCGCGCATGTCCCACCGCACCAGGACCACCGAGGACGCTTCTCGGCCGCCGGGGGACCAGCCCCGACCCCACGCGACCACCTTCAGTCCCGCGCCGGCGCGCGGAGCCGGACGGCCGAGCCCGGGATCACCGACCGAGTCGCTCCGTATCTGCGCCCGCGAGGTGAGAGTTCCACCGACCACGCGGCGAGAGTTCTTGCCGCGATGGAGGAAATGGAATTTCGCGGCGCGCACGGCCCGTCGCGGCGTGCTACCGTCGATCTCGGTTGCAGTTGTGGTTCCCAAAACTTCAAGTGCCCCCGCCCGGCTCCTGCCGGCGGGAGCGCTTCTGTATTTCCGGTCGTTTTCCGGGCGGGGTGATCATCGCGGCGACACGGTGTCCTCACGGTGTGGATTCCGATGTATTGCCCCAAAGGAGACATGACATGGCCGCCGGTACCGTGAAGTGGTTCAACGCGGAAAAGGGCTTCGGTTTCATCGAGCAGGACGGCGGCGGCGCCGACGTGTTCGCCCACTACTCGAACATCGCCGCCCAGGGCTTCCGTGAGCTTCAGGAGGGCCAGAAGGTGAACTTCGACATCGCGCAGGGCCAGAAGGGCCCGACGGCCGAGAACATCGTTCCGGCCTGACGCCCGCGCACCATCCGCAGCCGGGGCCCGCATCCTCCGGGGTGCGGGCCCCAGCCGCACGCGGCCCCCGCAGCAGATTCACCCGCGGGACGACCGGAGGAATCCGCCGCCCCGCCGCGCGCGGCGTCCCTTCGGGGATGCAGGCGCATCCTGGGGGCTGCGCCGCGGCCGGCGCCCGGATCCCGAATCCCCCGTCGCGTCACCCGTTCCGGCACCTGCGCCCCCGGAGGTCCCCGCCGGACGGATCCGCATTCTTTTGCCGCCGGTTCATACGTGTTGTTCTCCATGCCGTTCATCGGGGCGGGAATTCCTTGATAGGTGCCGCATCGAGGAGGGTTCCGCATGAACCGCACACGGACGAACGACCGCTCCGCCCGCACCCGCAACGGCAGTGACGACGCCGGGAAGGGCGGCAGCCGCTTCGGCTCGCAGGCGCCGCGCCGTCCCGGCACCCTGTCCGCGGCCGGTGCGGAGGGCGGCACCCGGGGCGTCCTCGGCCTCCCCCGCCGACCCCACCCCGGCCGGACCGTTCCCCTCCTCTCGCTGTGAGGCCACATGCGCTGCGTCATCGCCCGCTTCCCCTTCGAACTCACCAGGAGCGGCGTGCTGGAATCGATGAAGGGCGTCAAGCCCGAACCGGGTACCGGCGCGTCGGTGATCATCGGCCGGCGCCACTACCCCGTCAAGCAGGTCGGCCAGGTCATCACCCGCCAGGACCGCCGTGACTTCAGCGCCGCCGAAGTCATCCGGGCCATGACCCGGCTCGGCTTCACCTGCCGCACCCTCCCCGAGGCCGCCCCCGCGCGCGTCCTCAGTCCGCTCCAGCAGGCCTCGGTGACGCTCGGCGCCCCTGTGCCCGTCTGACCGGCGGGACAGGCGGGACAGGCGGGACAGGCGACGAGCCGACACCCGCACCGCAGGGGGGCCCGACCGGCGTGTGCCGGCCGGGACCCACTGCGGCTTTTCCGCCCTCGGCCCGACGCCGCCGGGTGCAGGGCGAGGACGGCTCTGCCCAGGCCCGGTCACGCAGGTGACGCCGGTGGCGCTGCAACGGGGGGCTGCACGGCAGCCGCCCGGGCATCGGGGTGGCCACCACCTGCCCGCCGACCGCGCGGATACCGGCGCGGGAGACGCCACCGTACCCCCGGGGCGGGGCGCGGCGGGCGGAGAGGCGCTCCAGGGGGCCGGTGGTCCGCGTGTGCCGGGACCGCCCACCGGCGACGCCGGGAATGCGGGACCGGTGGATGCCGTTGTGCAGCGTGACTGACATGCTCGAGTCAGCAGACTCGGGTGCACGTGAAAGGGGCACCTCATGGCACGCAGCACCACGCGGCCCGTCGTCACGCTGAGGTCGACGGCCGGCACCGGCGTCACCTACACGACCCGCAAGAACCGCCTCAACGACCCCGACCGGCTGGTCCTGCGCAAGTACGACCCGGTGGCCGGCGCGCACGTCGTCTTCCGCGAGGAACGCTGACCTTCTGCCTCTGCCCCCACCCCTGCCCCTGTCGCCCGGCGACGGAGGCATCCGGGAAGGGCACCGCCACACGGCACGGCACTCATCCTGTCTCCCGCACCGCCGCTCTCCGCGGCCGTGCGGCAGGCTTCGCACGGCCCGTACCCCCACCCGTCGCAGCGCAGCGCACGGCGGAGGGGAAGGGCAACGGCACGCATCCGGTCGTCGACGTCGAGGTCTCGTCGGCGAGCCACCCGCTCCCCCACGGCAGCTGCCGTGCCGCGGACACCGCGACACCGCGGGACGGGTGCAACGGCTCGGGCGGCGCTGCGGAGGCACCGCCCAGGTCCGCCGTCGACGGCGGACCTGGTTCGATCGTACGGAAGGAGACCGCAGTGAAGGTTCGCAAGTCGTTGCGTTCGCTGAAGAACAGGCCCGGCGCCCAGGTGGTGCGGCGGCGCGGCGCGACGTTCGTGATCAACAAGAAGGACCCGCGGTTCAAGGCCCGCCAGGGCTGACAGCCGGCGCTCCGCACACGAGCGGCCCGGCACACGAGGGGCCCGGCACCGGCAACCCGGTGCCGGGCCGCTCGGCGTCCCGGTGGGCGAACGACGTCACCGAGGCGTCGGCGGCCCGGCCGGCCCGGCCGAGAGCCCGGCCGCGCGGTGGAACTGCGGTCCGCGGTTCCGGACGCGGCCCGGCCTCAGCGGCCTCACCCCGACCCGGTCACGATCGTCCTCGGCACGAACGGCTGCCCCGATGTCCCCCGAACCGGTCCTCGGGAGCTGCGGACGGGGCTCGCCGGTGGAGTCGGTCAGGGCAGGATCTCGACGTAGCCGTCGGTTCCGTGCACGCGGATCCGCTGCCCGTCCCGGATCAGCCGGGTGGCACCCTCCACGCCCACGACGGCCGGCAGGCCGTACTCCCGGGCGATCACCGCGCCGTGGGTCATCGGACCGCCCACCTCCGTCACCAGGCCCGCGACCGCGACGAACAGCGGCGACCAGCTGGGGTCCGTGAACGCCGTGACCAGGATGTCGCCCGCTTCGAGATCGGCCTCCGCCATGTCCAGGATGACGCGGGCCCTCCCCTCGACGGTCCCGGCGGAGACCGGCAGGCCGGCCAGGGCGCCGGCCGGCACGTCGTCGCGCCGGTGCGCCCCGGTGACGGCCTCACCCTCCGATGTGAGCACCCGGGGCGGTGTGAGCGCGTGGTACGCCCGGAACGCGTCCTTGCGCTGCCGGATGAGCCGGTCGTCCGCCTCGTTCGAACGCACGACGTCGCGGAGTTCCTGGAACGTGAGGTAGAAGATGTCCTCCTTCTCCGCGAGCACGCCGTCCTGCACGAGGCGCTCGGCCTCCCTCAGCAGCGCCTGCTTGTAGACGAAGAAGCGGCTGACGATGCCGTACTTCGGGTACTCCCGGTACCCGATGAAGGTGCGGACACGGTCGATCATCCGCTCGGCCTCGTCGGCCTTCCGCTCCCCGTCCGGCAGCGCCCGCAGGCGGGACAGCACGTCCTGTTCCTTCTTCCGCGCCCTCTGCAGCCCTTCCTCGAAGCGCCGCCGGGCGGCGCCGGGCTCGAAGTTCCTGACGTTGTCGAGGATCACGGGCACGAGCGTGGTGGGGCGCTCGCGCCAGCGCGGCCTCGTGATGTCGATCTCGCCGACGCAGCGCATGCCGTACCGGTCGAGGTAGCCCTCGATGGCGTCGCGCGCCTCGGTCCCGCCCGCGAGCTTCGCCAGCCCGTCCAGGAAGCCCTCGTCCTCGACGTCCTGCAGGAACGCCACCACCTCCGGATGCGGGCGGATCACGTCCGCGACGTCGAGCAGCGCCAGTCCCATCTCCGAGGTGACGTTGCCGGGGGCGGACAGCGTGAGGGTGTCGGCCGCGTTCTTCTCGCCCAGCCACTCCTGCAGCTTGTCGTTGAGCCACCACGTGGCCTCCATCCCCGCCATGATCGCCTGCAGGCTCAGTGGATCACCGAGGACCCGCTTGTGCTCCTCGAAGGCCTCCAGCAGAAAGTCGAACAGCGCCGGTCCGGACTTCGCCCGGATGTCGCGCTCCAGGGCGGCGACGGATGCCCGGCTGCGCTCGATCAGCCCGGTGACGACGGCCGGATCGGTCTCGACCGGGGCGGACGCGCCGAGGAGCGGGGGCCCGCCGGGACCGGCGTCCGGGAGCGACGGGACGAAGGCGTCGCGGTCGAGGACGGTCTCCAGGGCGTCCCTCGTCAGCGGATCGCCCCTCCCCATGACGTCCAGGAGGGCGGCGCGGCCTGCGGGCGAGGCCAGGCGCCGGGTGACGTCGACGAACAGCCTCCCGCCGGCCGTGTGCATCGGCACCATCGCGGTCAGCTGCCACACGGAGAGCCCCAGGGGCCTCATGGGGTCGGTCATCATCTGCCCGTGGCCGACGGAGACGTAGACGTGGTTCTCCTGGTCGTCGGCCTCGGGGACGGGGAACAGCGTCGTGATCGGCCGGCTCTGCACGATCTGGAAGCCGTCGTCCACCAGGCACCACTCGATGTCCTGCGGGCGGCCGAAGTGCGCCTCGATCCGCCGCCCGAGCTCCACGAGCCGCACGACCTGGGCATCCGTCAGGGCCGGCTGCCCCTGCAGCTGCGCGTCGACCGCCACCTCCTGCGTGCCGCCGGCCGGCAGGGCGCGAACGGCACGCTGTTCGGCGGCGACCGCCCTGGCGACGACGTCACCGTCGCGGACCTTGAAGACGTCCGGGTTCACCAGGCCGGAGACCAGGGCCTCGCCGAGGCCGAAGCCGGCGTCCACGGTGGCGACCTTCCGGTTGCCCGTGACGGGGTCGGCCGTGAACAGGACGCCGGCCGCCTGCGGGAAGACCATCCGCTGCACGACCACGGCCATGCGGACCGCACGGTGGTCGACGCCGCTGCGCCGGCGGTAGGCCACGGCCCGCTCGGTGAACAGCGAGGCCCAGCACCGGCTGACGTGCCGGAGGACAGCCGCCGGACCCACGACGTTGAGGTACGTGTCCTGCTGGCCGGCGAAGGAGGCCGTCGGCAGGTCCTCCGCCGTCGCGCTGGACCGGACGGCGTAGGCGGCCTGCCCACCGTGCCGGGCGAGTGCGCGGGTGATCGCCGACGCGAGATCGTCCGGGACGGCGGTCTCCTCGATGGTCCTGCGAATCTGCGCGCTGAGGGTGCGGACCGCCTCCCGGTCGTCCGGGTCCAGGCGCGACAACCGGTCGAGCAGATCGTCGATCGACGGCGCTTCCGCCGTGATCCGCCGGAAGGCGTCCGTCGTCACGCAGAAGCCGTCCGGCACGCGGATGCCTTCGATCCGCGCCAGCCCGCCCAGGTGCGCGCCCTTGCCGCCGACGACCGCGACCTGGGTCTCGTCGACCTCGTGGAGGTCCAGCACGTACTGCTCAGTCATTGCGGCACCCCCGAGGAGCAGCCGTGCTCCGTTGCACTGCGGTGGCCGGCCGGACCACCGGTGCCCCCACCTCCGCCGAACCCCTCATCGCGCATGTCCTCATCCCTGGCAGCCCTTCCTCTGACGAGCCGGCCGGTCGCTGCGCCCAGGCGGGCGACGCGCACCTCGCACCTCCGCGCCGAGCATCCGCAGCCGCACCCGCACCCGCACCCGCACCCGCACCGGGAGTCCCGCCGACGGTTTCACATCCTGCAGAACCCGGAGTCGGCAAAGGTGCATGTACTTCGCGAATCTCCGATGTCACCAGGTTCCGGCCTCGGCCGACGATTCTGCGTCACGACCGGGGCCTTGCCGCAAGGCCCCCCTCGCGCTGTACGTTGAGAGTGGCAAGGAGTGAGTGCTGTCCTCCGTTGCCACGCTCGACATCCCGCGCCACGTCGTGGACCACCTCTCCCGTCTGTCGGCCGTGCATCGGCGACGGCTCGGCAACCCTTCCGGCGGCCGGACGGCCGTCGCCAGCCCTCACGCCTGCTTCCTGTCGTGGGAGGGGTGGAGCACCGCCTCGGCGATCTCCCGTACACGGTCCCGGGTGATTCCCGTGCGCTGTTCGACGGCGAGGGGGTGGTCGGTGGGTTCGAGCTCGACGAAGGGGCGTTCGCCGACCGGCCGGGTGTGGACACGGGTCCTCAGGTGAAGGATCGTGGGCGAGTAGGCCGCGAGGTCAGTGGTGAGCCAGCCGAAGTACGGCTTCTCCGCTTCCCGGCCGGCGGTGTCCCACAAGTCCGCCGCACGGGAGAAGTTCTCGCGGCTGAGCGAGACCCAGACAGCCCAGGAGAACACCTCGCCGCTGCCGATGACCGGTATCTCGATCAGACCCTTGACGAAGTAGTGCTGTGCCCGGATCACGCACTGGTCCGACGAGAGCAGGCAGTCATCCGCGTCTGCGAAGGCCGGATCCCACACGGCCGGGGCCTCGGCCGTGTAGTTCATGGGCAGCTCAGTGTGGTGTGACCCGCAGCACGAGCAGAGGAATCCAAGATCACTGGTCATGGCGTGAAGCCTACTGATCGCCGGGTTTCCGGCAGGCGCTGAAGGCCCCCTGCGCAGCGCGAGCCCGGCTGCGGTGTCGCCGCCGCTGCCGACGCCGGACGGACCCTGATCGGGTGGGTCACGAACCCTCACCATTCTGGCGGACCGTCAGCTGAACAGACTCCAGGGCCGCACGACACGACAGGCGCGCGGTCCGCTTCCTGGCCACTGTGCCGGTCGCAGCGATCAACGAGTGGATGTGACCAGCACAGTCCCAACACGTTCTGGCCTCAGCCCTCTTGCAGCACCGTCCGGATCACATGCCGGGCGTTGTGCGCCATCGCCGGGTTCGTCTTCCGGTAGTACGGCAGCGCGATCAGTGCCTGCGAGAGTGTCCGTCCCCGGCCGCGGATCCAGGTCGCGTCGTCCACGCTCAGCGCCTCGCGGAAGACTCCCCTCGCCTCGGCCGGCAGCAGATTCCACGCCGGGAACAGATCGCAGGCCGGATCGCCCACCCCCAGGCACCCGAAGTCGATCACCGAGGTGAGCCTGCCACCGTCCACCAGCAGGTTGCCGGGCATGAGATCGGCGTGCAGCCACACCGGCGGCCTGTCCCAGCCGTGGGCCCGCAGCGCCTCCTCCCACACGGCTGCGGCGGCATCGCAGTCGACGCCCTCCTCCGGGATCCCGCGCAGCTCCTCGATCGCCGCCCGGGTCTCCGCGTCGAGCGAGGCGACCGGCCCCCCGCGGTGGGCCTGCGGCGCACCCGGCAGGGTGATGCTCCGCATCGCCGCCACGAACCCGGCCAGATCCTCAGCCAGCAGTGTCGGCTCGCTCAGGGCTCCCGCCTCGGGATTCCCCCCCGGCAGCCACCGGTACACCGACCACGGCCACGGGTACCCCTCCGCGGGCTCCCCCTCCCCGAGTGCCTCGGGAATGGCCGTGGGCAGGTGAGGCGCGAGCCGGGGCAGCCACGTCCGCTCCACCGAGACGTCGTTGGCCCCGCCCTGCACGAGCGGCAGCCGTACGACCATGTCATCGCCCAGCCGGTACAGGGCGTTGACTGTCCCGCCGGACGGAAACCGCTCGACCGCCAGCGCCGCCCACTGCGGGAACTGCCCGGCGATCAGCCGCCGTACAAGGTCGGCGTCGATGGCGTGCATGCCGGGATGCATCTGCCCTGTGTCCATGGCACGTCATTCGACCGCCGGACACCGGTGAGCGTCAATCGCCTTTTCGGCGGCACCGCTTTCGCAACACGCCCCGGGCGTCGAGGAACAGCGTCTCCCCTGCCATGGGAGCACAGTCCGGTTCCAGCCCACTGGCTGCTCGGCCTTCAGGGTCAGGGCTGAGCGTCCGGAGTTTTTCTGAGACACGGTCACCGCATCGCCGTCATGTCTCATGAACACCCGGGGTCCTCCGGACCACAGGCCGCTGCTCCATCTCATCGCCATACGCTGCCGCTGGAGGTGAACGAGGCCGGGTGGCCCTGCGGGTCGAGGGCGACGACCAGGACGTTGCGGCCGGCCGCGACGGGCACCCCGGCGACGTGGATCGTCGTCGGGGTCCTCCCGACGCCGCCCTTCCGGTGCGTCACCGCGGCGGCACGAGGGCTCCGCTGGACGGTGCGGGCCGGGCCGGTGCTCCTGACCGTCCTCGGCTGAGCCGCGGCGGCGCGCGACGGCGGTGGGCGTACGGCGTTCCGGTGGTCAGCAGGCGGCATTCAACCGCTGTACACGCCGTTTCAAGGTTGCGCCACCAGAGTTCGACCCCGTGCCTATCTCACACTCGCGTGCCGGCATCGCCTCCGTGTGCGCCTCGGCCTTGACATTGTCAGGACTGGTCGTCACCGGGATGGTTGCGGCGCAGCCCGCGGCCGCCGCGGACCCGGCCGGCTACCAGAATGTTCGGATCAACGAGGTCACCTCGTCGAACAACGACACGGTGGAGCTGTACAACACCGGGTCGACCGCGGTGAGCATCAGCGGCTGGAGGATGTCCGACGACGGCTTCTCACCGCAGGCGTTCAGTCCGTCCGCCGGAACCGTCCCGGCCGGCGGCTTCGTCACCTTCAACTCGCCCAAGGGGCTCGGCGACTCCGACAAGCTGGTGATCTACACCTCCGACGGCACGGTGGTCGACCGCGTCGAGTGGGCCGCCGGCCAGGCGAAGCCGGCCATGGCGCGTTGCGGCGGCGACGGCACCGGCGCCTGGGTGGCCGCGGCCGCGGCGACCACGTTCGGCGCCCCGAACGCCTCGGGCTGCCCGGCCTCGGTCCCGGCGGCGGGCCGGGTGCGGATCAACGAGGTCACCTCGGACGGCGCGGACACCGTGGAGCTGTACAACGGCGGGACGAGCGCGGTCAGCATCGGGTCGTGGAAGTACGTCGACAACGACACCACCCACTCCCCGGCCTCGATCTCGTCCTCCTCGCCGAGCGCGACCAGCATCCCCGCGGGCGGCTACGTCACGTTCGACTCCGCCCTCGGCCTCGGCGACAACGACTCGGTCTTCCTCATCGACAACAATGCCACCACCGTCGACTCGGTGACCTGGGCCGTCGGCGGCGCCAAGCCGTCGGACGAGCGCTGCGGCACCGGCAGCGGCTGGTTCCAGACCGCCACGACCGCCACCCTCGGCAGCGCCAACTCCTGCTCGGGCACCGGCGGCACCGGCGGCGGCACCGGGCATCTGCTGGGCGGAGGCGGCTCGCTCACCAGCGGCTGCACCCCCGAGGCGCCCACCGGCACGGGTTCCACCCCGGCGGGCACCTCGGCGTGGCCGGGCGGCCTGGACGTCACCGTCGCCGACAACGTCTGCGCGTTCATCACCTCCACCGGCCCCGAGGGCCGTGACGTGAGCGGGCTGGCCTTCGACCCGGCGAACCCGTCGGTGCTGTGGGCGGTCAAGAACAAGAACTGGCTGTACAAGCTGGTCAAGAGCAGCGGCAGGTGGATCCCGGACTCGTCCTGGAGTGCGGCCGGCAAGCAGATCCGCTTCGCGGGCGGCACCGGCGAGCCGGACTCCGAGGGCCTGACGGTCGGCGGCAACGGCCACCTCTACGTGACCTCCGAGCGCGACAACACCGACAACACGGTCCCCAAGGACACGATCATGGAGTTCGACCCGGCCGCGACCGGCTCGACCCTCAGCCCGCTCCACCAGTGGGACATGACCGCGCAGTTCCCGCAGCTCGACACCGGCAGCAAGACCGAGGCCAACCTGGGATTCGAAGGCGTCGGCTACGTGCCGGACAGCTGGCTGACCGCAAACGGCTGGGTCGACCCGCTGACCCACGCCGCGTACAACCCGGCGGACTACCCGCTGCACGGGTCGGGCCTGTTCTTCGCCGGCCTGGAGTGGGACGGCACGCTGCACGTCTACGGCCTGAACTCCGACGGCACCTTCACCACCTTCGGCACCGTCGCGACCGGCAGGACCGCCGTGATGGACGTGATGTTCGACGCCGGCACCCAGCGCATCGTCGCGACCTGCGACAACACCTGCGGCGAGACGCACACCTTCATGAAGGTCGACGCCAACGGCGCGATCGTCCCGGACGTGACCTACACGAACCCCGCCGTCATGCCGGTCGACAACCTGGAGGGCTTCGCGATCGCACCGGCCTCGACCTGCGTCAACGGCATGCGCGAAGCGGTCTGGAGCGACGACGGCGTCCACGGCTTCGGCTCGGGGAGCTCCTCCTACGGACACGCGCTGTACAGCGGCACCCTGCCCTGCTGATCCGCCCGACCGCAGGACACCGCTCACGCAGGGGGCGGCCTCCGGGGCGAGGAGGAACGGGGGCTGCCGGCGCCCCGGACGGAACGCCGCGACGAAGCTCCCGGCAGCCGGGGTCACGACCACCCGCTGGCTGCCGGGAGCTTCGTCGTACTCGCCCCCGGCCCGCTCCCCGGCCGCCCCCGCCAGGTGCGCTCCCGCCTGCGAGCGGACAACTGTCCGCCGGCAGGCGGGGATACCGGGGAGGCGAGGGGGCCCGAAGCCCGCGCCGGCGTTGCGGCGCAGGGTGGACCCGCCGATGCGCAGGGGGCCGGACGGTCCCTCCAGCGGGGAGGACCGCTCCGCCGCCCTCTGCGGCCCGGTCGTCCTCCAGCACCGGGCCGGCGGTGCGCACGCTGCCCGTGTTTCCCGTCGGTGTGCACGGCGCCACCGCTGCCGCCGCCGGGAGCCCCAGGACGCGCGGGGATGGCGCCGTGCCCGACGGCCGCGTTGCGGGTCAGGGGCGAGGGCACCGCAGGAGACCCCCACGCTGCCGGGCGCTCCACCGCCACGGGAAGATTTTGCGATGTCATGGAAGCGCCTTGACTGCCCCCCGACCTGCACGGTGTCCTCAAGGTCTTCAACGCCGTCTCCACCGGCACCTCGGTCACCCCCACCGACGGCGACCACCTGCTCCGGTCCCCCACCGACTCCCGCAACCGCCTGCTGTCCCTGGTCGACGGCGCCACCGCGAAGCTCGACGTCGAGGAGCTGGAGCTCGGCGACAGCACCGTGGTCAACGCCATCGTGGCGCGGGCGAAGGCCGGGGTGAAGGTGCGGGTGGTCCTCGAGACGCCGTCGAGCCACTCCGGCCAGGTGTCCGCGATCAAGGCGGCGGGCGGCACCGTCGTCGAGTGCTCCGACCCCGACGGCTTCTCCATCCACGCCGAGGCGATGATCGCCGACTGCGGTCTCAGCACCCAGAAGGCGGAGGCCGGCTCCATGAACATCAGCAGCAACTCGCTGGACAACAACCGGGAGCCGGGCCTCGCCCTCACGGGCACCGGAGTGGCCGAGGCCGTGGCCACCACCGTCGAGACCACCTTCAACAGCGACTACGCGGGCGGCACTCCCGCCTGAACCCCGACCGGCAGCCCCGCGCCGGAGACCGGCGCCGCACGCGTCGGACCACCGGGCACTCCCCTGGTCGCACGACCACTGACGGCCTGCGGACAGACGGTCCTCAACGGTGGTCCCGAGGGCGTTGAGGGCCGCCCTCCACCGGTCCGTCAGCCGCTCGGGACGTACCACCGCCCGGGGAGTGCCGCCGCCCGGGACGTGACCGGTACAGGGACATGGCCGACGCCGGCCGCCCGGCGGGCGGCACGCTCCGCTGTCCGCGTGCCGGCCGCCCTCCCCCGTGTCCGCCGTGCGGCGGCCGGTGCCGCCGGCATCGCCCTCGACCGGCTCACCGCGCCCGTGCGCAACCGGCTCGGACGCCTCCCGGTACCGCCCGATGTCCTCGCGGGCCTCCTCGCCGGGACCGGATGCGCCATCGGCACCCCGCCACCATCACCCTGCCGGACCGAAGTCGGTTAACCGGTTGCACGCCACCGGGACGGGGTGTGGGATCCCGGCCATGACGATTGTGCTGAGTGGGCCGACGGCCGACGGCGTGCGCGAGGCCATGGCGGCGCTGCGGGAGTGGCAGCACGACGAGGCGCCGATGCAGCTGCATCCCGGGGACATCGGCTGGAACCACCGGTTCGGAACGGCCGGGACGGCCGCGGTGGTCCGGACCTGGAGCCGGGACGGACGGATCCTCGCCGTCGGGATGCTGGACTCGCCGACGCTGGTGCGGATGACGGTCGCTCCCGACGCCTTCCAGGACGAGGACCTGGCGCGGCGGCTCGTCGAGGACTTCTCGCTGCCGGAACGCGGCGTGCTGCCGGAGGGAGCGGTGTCCGTCGAGGCGCCGCGGGGCCTGCTGCTCCACGACCTGTTGACCGAGGGGGCTGGGGCCTCGGCGAGCCGTGGACGCCGCTCTTCCGCGACCTCGCCGAGGCGGTGGAGGACCCCGGCGTGCGGATCGAGGAGATCGGCCTGGAGCAGGCACAGGACTTCGCCGACGTCCTGCGGTCCGCGTTCAACACCACGAGACCCACGCGCGAGTACCGGTACGGGATGTCCGCGGCACCGTTCCACGCCGACGCCCGGTGCCTGGGCGCCTACGACGACCGGGGCAACCCCGCGGCGGTGGTGACGGTCTGGTCGGCCGGCCCGGGGAAGCCGGGACTGGTCGAGCCGATGGGCGTCCACGAGGACCACCGCGGCCGCGGCTGCGGCCGGGCGATCACCGTCGCCGGGGCGGCCGCACTGCGGGAGATGGGCTCGTCGAGCGTGCGCGTGTGCACACCGAGCTCCAACACCGGCGGCGTCGCCACGTACAAGGCGGCCGGGTTCGGGGCGAGGCCGGAGATCGCCGACCGGATCCGGACGGTCTGACCACGGGGCCCCCGGGCCTCCTCGCCCTGCGGCAGCACCTCGGACGGCGGCCGTCCGAGGTGCTGCCGCGCACGGCCGCCGTACGAGACGTTCCGCCCACGGCTCGGGAGGACATCTCCTGCTCCGACTCCGAGGATGTCCGGAGGAAGGGACCATGGGCGGCCGGACGGCCCCACGAGCTTCCGGTCCCGCCCGCTGCACGCGATGGCGGCCCCTTCACCCCGGCGGGCTTCCGGGTCTCCGGACCAGCGGGCCGCATCCCGTACCGGCCGTCCGCGAGCTGCTCCCCGGCGAGTACCGCTCCCTCACCGCCCCGGCGAGTACCGCTCCCTCACCGCCGCCCGCTTCCTGTTCCTCGTCCTGCACGCCGACCGAGGCGGGCCGGCCTCCGGGGGCGGCGCGCCGGCCCTCCCGGCCGTGTCGGCGGCCGTGCGGCCCGGGCGCCGGGGCGCCGGGGCGCCGGGGCGCCGGGGCGCCGGGGCAGGGTCGGGCCGGGAGGGGCCGGCGGCCTCACGGCCCGCCGGCGGGAGGCCGGTCGGGAGGCCGGTCGGGAGGCCGGTCGGCCTGCGGCCGGCAGGAGGCCGTGCGGGCGGCGGGCCCGGGATCAGTGGCGGCCGGTGTCGCCGTGGCTGCGCACGACCTCCTTCACCTTGGCCACCGCGAAGCCCCAGCCCTGCTCGACGGTCGGCTTGGCCGGGACGGCGATCTCGTCCGGGTTGGTGAGCACGTCCAGCAGGACCGGCCCGGGGGTGGCGAAGGCGCGGCGCACGGACTCCTCCAGCTCGGCCGGGTCCGTCACGCGGATGCCGGTGATGCCCAGGGCGGTGGCGACGGCGGCGAAGTCGGGGTTGTCCAGCACGGTGCCGAACTCCGGCAGGCCGGCCTGTTCCTGTTCCAGCTTCACCATGCCCAGGCGGCGGTTGTCGAAGACGACGAGTTTGACAGGGAGCCGCTGGGTCCTCAGCGTCATGAGGTCGCCGAGGAGCATGCTCAGCCCGCCGTCGCCGCAGAAGGCCACGACCTGGCGTTGCCGGTCCAGGCACTGGGCACCGAGCGCCTGCGGCATCGCGTTGGCCATGGAGCCGAGGTTGTACGAGCCGAGGAGCCGCCGGTCGCCGCGCATCTCGACGAACCGGGAGAGCCACACCGTGGCCATGCCGGTGTCGGAGGTGAAGACGGCGTCGTCGTCGGCGAGGCGGTCCACCACGGCGGCCAGCGCCTCCGGGCGGATGTCGTGGTCGCGGTTGTCCAGCGCGGAGCGGACCCGTCCGACCAGGCCCTTGTCGTGGGCCGGGTCGGCGAGCCGGGCCTGGCCCGCGCGCCACTCCGCGAAGCTCTTGCGCGCGTCCTCCAGGTGCGAGCGGTCGCGTGCCCCCTCCGTCCCGGGAGGAGCTGCGGCCAGGTGGCGGAGCAGGTCCCGCACGGTGGCGCCCGTGTCGCCGACGAGGCCGACCTCGACCGGCACCCGGCGTCCGATGTGGGCCGCCTCGGTGTCCGCCTGGATGACGGTCCGGCCCTCCGGGTACCAGTCCCGGTAGGGGAAGTCGGTGCCCAGCAGCAGGAGGGTGTCCGCGTCCTGGAGGGCGGAGGCCGCCGCGGGGTTGCCGATCAGGCCGGTCTGGCCGACCTGGAAGGGGTTGGCCCCGCCCTCGAAGCCCTCCTTGGCCTTCAGGGTGAGCACCATCGGCGCGGCCAGGTGGTCCGCCAGGGCCACGACGTCCTCGCGTGCGGCACGGGCGCCCCGTCCGACGAGCAGCGTGACCCGCTCGGCGCGGTCGAGCAGCTCCGCGGCGCGGCGCACGGCGGACTCCTCCGGGCGGCTCACGGGGGCGCTCAGGGAGAAGCGGGCGGGCCGGTCGGCGGTCAGTTCGCGGTCGCCGAGGTCGCCCGGCACGGTGAGGACGGCGACGCCCTTGCGGCCCAGCGCGTTGCGCACGGCCGCCTCCAGCATCTGCGGGAGCTGGTCGGGGGAGGTGATCGTCGCGCGGAAGACGGCCACGTCGGCGAAGAGCGCGTCGTTGTCGACCTCCTGGAAGTAGTCGCTGCCGAGTTCGGCGAGCGGGACCTGGCCGGCGATCGCCAGGACCGGCGTGCGGCTCTTGGCCGCGTCGTACAGGCCGTTGAGCAGGTGGACGGAGCCGGGTCCGACGGTGCCCGTGCACACGCCGAGGGTGGCGCCGAGCTGCGACTGGGCGCCGGCGGCGAACGCGGCGGCCTCCTCGTGGCGGCAGCCCACCCACTCGATGCCGTCGGTGGTGCGGATGGCGTCGGTCAGCGGGTTGAGCGCGTCGCCGACCACGCCGAAGACCTGGCGCACGCCAAGTTCGCTCAGCGCGTCCACGATGACGCGGGCAACGGTTCGTGCCACGGGATCCTCCAGATCACACGGTGAAGCGGTCGGGGTCGGCGGCGTGCCAGTCGGCCGCCCAGGACTCGGGCGGCTCGGCGAGCAGCTGCCCGGGGGCCAGCCAGGTCCAGAGCTCCTCGTAGGAGCGTTCGGTGAACGGGTCGATGCGGCGGTGGAGCATGCGGGGGCGCAGCTGGGAGGGGTCGGCGACCCCCATGGACGCCATGATCTGCAGGGCGCCGGCCACGGTCGCCTCCTGGAGGCGCCGGACGCGCTCCGTCTTGTCGCCGACGTCGAGGGCGCGGGCGCGCCGGGGGTCCTGGGTGGTGACACCGGTGGGGCAGGTGTTCGTGTGGCACCGCTGGGCCTGGATGCAGCCGACGGCGAACATCATCGCCCGTGCGGCGTTGGCGCAGTCGGCGCCCTGCACCAGGCGTTTGACCAGGTCGGCGCCGGTGGCGACCTTGCCGCTCGCCCCGATCCTGACGCGGTCGCGCAGGCCCGCGCCGACGAGGGCGTTGTGCACGGTGAGCAGCCCCTCGGTGAGCGGGGCGCCCACGTGGTCGGCGAACTCCAGCGGGGCGGCGCCGGTGCCGCCCTCGGCTCCGTCGACGATGACGAAGTCCGGGGCCGTGCCCTCCTCCGGCATCGCCTTGCAGACGGCGAGGAACTGCCGGCGGGAGCCGGGGCAGAGTGTGAAGCCGGTCGGCTTGCCGCCGGACAGCTCCCGCATCCTGGCGATGAAGCGGACGAGTTCGCGCGGGGTGGAGAACACCCGGTGGTAGGGGGGCGAGACGACCGTCCGGCCCTCGGGGACGTCCCGGACCCGCGCGATCTCGGCGTTGACCTTCGCCCCGGGCAGGACCCCGCCGATACCGGGCTTGGCGCCCTGGGAGAGTTTGAGGGAGACGCACTTGACGTGGTCGTGGGCGGCCTTGTCGGCGAACTCGGCGGGGTCGAAGTCGCCGTCCCGGGTCCGGCAGCCGAAGTAGCCGGTGCCGATCTCCCAGACCAGGTCGCCGCCCGGCCGCAGGTGGTACTCCGACAGGCCGCCCTCACCGGTGTCGTGGGCGAAGCCCCCGGCTGCGGCGCCCCCGTTGAGGGCGAGGATCGCGTTGGACGACAGGGAGCCGAAGCTCATGGCCGACACGTTCAGCAGCGCCATGTCGTACGGGCGGCTGCAGTCGGGTCCGCCGATGCGCACCCGCGGCGGCGTCCGCGGCACCGGCCGGGGCGCCATCGACGGGATCAGGAACTCGTAGCCGGGTTGGTTGACGTCCCGTTCGGTGCCGTACGGCTGCTCGGCGTCGGTGCCCTTCGCCCGCTCGTAGACGATGCTGCGCACGTCCCGGTCGAAGGGGCGGCCGTCGAAGTTCCGCTCGACGAAGTACTGCTGGATCTCGGGACGGATCCGCTCCAGGAGGAAGCGGGCATGCCCGATGACGGGGTAGTTGCGCAGCACCGCGTGCCGGCGCTGCACCAGGTCCCGCGCGCCCAGCAGGCCCAGCAGGGTCAGCGGGGCGGCGGCGAACCACCACCACGGGGAGATCCACCAGGCGGCGGCCACGGCGAGGGCTGCGGCCAGGGTGCGGACGACCGATCCGATGCGTATCACCCCCCGCTCGTCACCCGGCGACGGCCCTCCATGTCCTGCGGTGTCGTCAAAAGACCTTCAAGAATCGGCGCAGGCCCAGGACGGGGGCGCAGACGGGAGGGGCGGGGGACGGGAGGGGCGGGGGACGGGAGGGGCGGGGGACGGGGGACGGCCGGGGCTGCCCGGCGGCGCTGCTGGGGCGCGGCCTCGGCCACGGCCCGGCCGCCGCTCCCCCGGCGGCGCTCCGGCGGCGGCGTGCACGGGCGACCACCGGGCCGTGCCGGCAGGCGGGCGGGCAGGCAGGCAGGCAGGCAGGCAGGCAGCGGTTCCCTTCCGTCGGCCGCACGCGTCACGGCCCCGCCGGGGTCGGAATCCCGGAGACAGCGGGGGACCCCGCCCCTACGATGGGCCGATGCCGCCGATCAGACAGGTCCAGATCACCTTCGACTGCGCCGAGCCCGAGCGCGTCGCCCGCTTCTGGTGCGAGGTGCTGGGGTACGTCGTCCCGCCGCCGCCGCAGGGGTTCGCCACGTGGGACGACTTCGACCGCTCGCTGCCGCCCGAACGCCGGGGTTCGGCGTTCGCCTGCACCGACCCCTCGGGCGTGGGCCCGCGCCTGTTCTTCCAGCGCGTCCCCGAAGGCAAGGTCGTCAAGAACCGTCTGCACCTCGACGTGAGGGTCGGCACCGGGCTCGTGGGCGAGGAGCGCGTCGCCGCACTCGAGGCCGAGTGCACGCGGCTGGTCGCGCTCGGCGCGGTACGCGTGCGGCTCCTGCGCGCCGACGGCTTCAACGAGTCGTGCCTCGTGATGCAGGACGTCGAGGGCAACGAGTTCTGTCTCGACTGAGCGGCCGCGGGCATGGCGGCTGCGCGAGCCGGCCGGTGCCGTCCGCCGTCACGGGGGCCATCGTCCTGCGGCGCGCCGGCGGTCCCGTCCCGGAACCGGCGTCGGTGGCCGTTGCGGTGCTCCTCCACTCCCCGTCCACTGCCCGCCCCTGCAGCTCGGCAGGGCCGTCCGGGCCGGACGGGGAGGGTCGGGAGGACGCGCGGCGCGCCCGGTCGCCCCGGCCGACCGCGCCCCCGGCCGTCCGGGCCCCCGGGCTCGGCCGTCCGCGGGTTCACCCGCCGCCGAGGCGGAGCCGGACCGCCGCGGCCCGCGGATCCCCGCAGTACGCCGCGGCCTCGACGCGGTACTGGCCGGAGGGGGGCGTCCAGGGGCGGGCGGCGGGGTCGCGCCGGGCCGGGGGCGCACGCCGGTGCCGGGTGCGGGTCAGGGGGCGAGGTCGGCGTCGCGGGCCAGGAGGGCGGCCTGGACGCGGTTGGAGACCTCCAGGGCGGTCAGGATGCGGCTGACGTGGGACTTGACCGTGCTCTCCCGCATGCCGAGGCGGTCGGCGATGTCGGCGTTGGTGTCGCCGCGGGCGAGGAGGGCCAGGACGTCGCGTTCACGAGGTGTGAGGCGTTCGATCCGGGCGCGGGCGGCGGCGGCCCGGGGCCGTCCGGCCCGGTGGTAGCGGTCGATGAGGCGGCGGGCGGCGGCGGGGTGGAGCATGGCGGACCCGGTGGCCACGAGGTGGACGGCGCGCAGGATCTCGGCGGGGTCGGTGTCCTTGAGGAGGAAGCCGTCGGCACCGGCGGCGAGGGCGTTGTAGACGTACTCGTCGAGGTCGAAGGTGGTCAGGGTGACGACCCTCGGCGGGTGCGGCAGTGCGCGCAGGCGGGCGGTGGCGGTGATGCCGTCCATGCGGGGCATGCGGACGTCGACCAGGGCGACGTCGATGCGGTGGGCGGCGGCCAGTTCGACCGCCTGCACACCGTCCGCCGCCTGGGCGACGACCTCGATGCCGTCGTCGGCGTCGAGGAGGTCGGCCAGGCCGAGGCGGACCAGGGCGTCGTCGTCGACGATCATGGCGCGGATCATGTACGGGTGCCGTTCTGCTCGGTGGGTGCGGGGTGGGGGATGCGGGCGGCCAGCCGCCACCTGCCGGGGCCGTGGGGCCCGGCGTCCAGGTGCCCGCCCAGGGCGCGGACGCGCTCGCCCAGGCCGACCAGTCCGAAGCCGGAGGAGACGGCGTCCCCGGCCGCCGCGCCCGGGCCGTTGGTGACCTCCACGAGGGTGGCGGGCGGCCCGTGGTCCAGGCGGACGTGCACCGGCGCGCCCGGGGCGTGCTTGCGCGCGTTCGTCAGCCCTTCCTGGACCAGCCGGTACAGGGCCAGGCGGTGGGAGGCGGGAGCGTGTTCGGGCACGCCCTCGACCTGCAGGTCGATCTGCTGCCCGGCCTCGCGTGCCTGCTCGACCAGGTCGCGCACGTCACGCAGGACGGGGGCGGGCGGCTCCCCGTCCCCGGCGGGGCCGGTGTGCAGGGCCCCGAGGACGTCGCGCAGGTCGGCCAGGGCCTCGGTGGAGGCGGTGCGCAGCAGGGCCAGGCGCTCGGCGACCGGGGCGGGCAGGGTGTCGGCCCTGGTGGACAGGACCCCGGCGTGCAGGGCGATCAGGCTCAGGCGGTGGGCGAGGACGTCGTGCATCTCGGCGGCGATGCGGGACCGCTCCGCGGTCCGGGCGGCCTCCTCCCGCAGCTCGCGCTCGACGCGCAGGTGGTCGACCCGGGCGTGGAGGGCCTCGACGAGACGGCGGCGGTTCCCCGCCCACAGCCCGCCCACGACGGCCAGCAGCAGGAACAGGACGGCGCCGTACGGCTGCGGCCGCCACAGCGAGACCGCGGCCGGCGCCACCCCGCCGACGGCCAGGGCGACGGCGCAGCAGCCGACGGCCGCCGCGACACGGCGGCGGGCGGCCAGGTCGAACAGGGCGACGAGCAGCAGCGGCAGCATGGGCCACCCGCACAGCCCCGTCGCCGCGGTGGCGAGCAGCGGGGCGGCGGCCCAGGGGAGCCGGCGCACCAGCAGGGCCGTCCCGCACAGCACCGCGGCTGCGGTGCACGGTGTCAGGTACCGGCCGCCGGCGGTCGCGGCGCCGTTCTGGACGGCGGCCGCCGTCAGCACCAGCACCGCCCCGCACCGTCCGGGGACGGCCCACCGGGAGCGTCCGGGGACGGCCCACCGGGAATTCCGTTTGCGGTTCACCTGGAAATCCTAGGCAGGGGCCCCCGGGCACGCCTCCGCCGATCTTCGACGGCCCTCCCCCACTTTCGTAGGGGGAGGCCGTCGCACAGCGACGGATCCGTCGGCGCGAACCCGTTCCTAGGGTCGGATCCATGGACACATGGACCACCTCGCACGACCGTGCCGTCGCGCAGCGCCATGCCGAGGGCTGGATGTTCCTCATCGAGGCAGCCCGCGACATCCGCACCACGGGCGCGGTCGCCCCCAGCAGCACGGCGCTGGCCCACGCGCTGACCGAACCGGTGCGCGCCCGGGCGGGGCGGCCGCTGAGCGTCCTCGAGGCGGGCGCCGGGACGGGCGCGGTCACCCGCTCCCTCATCGGCCGGCTGCCGTCCGGCAGCAGCCTGGACGTCGTCGAGGCCAATCCGCGCTTCGCCGCCCGCCTGGACCGGCTCGCCGCCGCGCACCCGCGTCCGGCGGGGCACACGGGGCCGGACACGCGGCAGATCCGCGTCCACGCCCGTCGGGTGGAGGACCTGGACCCCGGCCGGCGGTACGACGTGATCGTCTCCGGTCTGCCCTTCGCCAACTTCACCCCCCGCCAGGTCGAGACGATCATGGGCCGCTACCTGGAGCTGCTGCGCCCCGGCGGCACGCTGACCTACTTCTCCTACCTCGGCACCCGGCAGGCCCGCACCCTGCTCGCCTCCCGCGCCCGGACGCTCCGGCACCGGGCCGTCGAAGAGGTCCTGGCCGGCTACCGGCGCCGCTGCGCCACCGGCTGCCGGACGGTGTGGGCCAACCTCCCCCCGGCGAGGGTCTGGCAGCTCGAGCGGCCCACGACGGCCGCGTCCGGCCCCGCCCGGCCCGGGGCCGGGGCCGAGGCCGAGGCCGAGGCCGGGTCCGGGGCTGACCGTTGAGCGCCCTGGCGGACGCTCTCGGACACGTGCCCCCTGCGGCGGCCTACGCGATCGTGGCCACGGCCGTCCTGGCCGAGTCGGTGCTGCTCGTCGGGGCCTTCGTCCCCACGTTCACGCTGCTGCTGACGGGCGGGGCGCTGGCACGGGCGGGACAGCTGGACCTCCCCCTCCTGGTCGCGGCGGCCGCGGGCGCGGCGGCGGCGGGCGACTTCCTCGCCCACCGCACCGGAGGCGCCCTCGGCGGCCGCCTGCGCACCGGCCGGCTCGGCCGACGCCTCCCCTCCGCCGCGTGGCGGCGGGCCGAAGCGCTGACGGCCCGCCACGGCGGGCGGGCCGTCTTCCTGGCCCGCTTCCTCCCGGTGGTCCGCACCCTCGTCCCCCATCTCGCGGGCGCCGCCCGTCTGCCCTACCGCGGCATCGCCGGCCACAGCATCGCCGCGGCCCCGCTGTGGGCCGCCGCCGAGGCGGGCACCGGGTACGCGGCCACCGCCTCCCTCCAGCACGCCCTCGCCCTCGGCGGCCCCGTCCTCGCCGCGAGCGCGGCGGCCGTAGCCGTCGCCGGGTCGGCCCGGACGACGCTCCGGCGCCGCCGCAGGCCGGCGGCCGGTGCCCACGGCCCCGCCGTCGCACCGGTCGCCCTGCCAGCGGCGCACGGCCGTTGAGCGGACCTGCCGGGGATCCCGGGCACCGGCCGCCCGGCTCCGCGCCGCCGGAGCGGCGGCGGGGCGGCGGGGCGGCGGGGCGGCGGGGCGGCGGGGCAGCGGGGCAGCGGGGCGGCGGGGCGGCGGGGCGGCGGGGCGGCGGGGCAGGGTCCCCGGCAGGACCGGGATCCAGGACGACCGCCGGTTCCGGCACCCCGGTCCCGGGCGGTCACGGGAGGGGGCCCTCGGGGTGAACGGGCGGCGGCCGGGGGGCGTCCTCGGCGCGGAGCGGAGGCACGAGTCGCGCCCTGACACCTGCCAACGCACCCCCGAGTCGCTACCGTGGAACCCGAAGCCCGGATGCCGTGCGGCACCCGGGCCTCCGACCACGGCAGCCACCCGCGAGATGCGGAGACCACGATGAGCGCCCACCCCTACGAGCCCGCACCACGCCCGCGAGCCCGGGTCGAGCCCACCATCCGCAGCATCCGCAACGCGCTCCCCGAGGACCACCGCGCCGCGTTCCAGGCCGAGATCGAGCAGACCCCCCTGCACCGGATCACCCGGATCCTCGCCGCCTGGGACGTCCGTGCGCGGGCCCTCGCCACCCCCGAGCTGATGGACGCCGCAGGCCGTGCCGAGGAGCGACGCCTCTCCGGCGCCCCCGCACCCGAGGTGCTCACCGATGCCGAGGTTCGGGCCCTCTTCCCCCGCCTGCGGCCCTAACCTGGACCGGTGGCCCATGTGATCGACTTCCCCCGCGACTTCCGCGCCCAGGTCGAACGGCTGCCCCACCCCGTCCGGCAGGACCTCGAGACGGCCCTCCTCGAGGCGTCGCTCGACCCCTACCTGCTGCCGGCCCTCATCGACTCCGCCCCGCACCTGCGGATCCTGGAGTTCTCCGATCGCGGCACCTGCCTGCTGGTGGTCGACGACATCACCGAGCGGGTCCTCGTCGACCAGCTCGTCTGGCGCGGCTGACCGGTCGACCAGCTCGTCCGGCGCGGCTGACCGGTCGACCAGCTCGTCCGGCGCGGCTGACCGCCGGACGCACCCTGGGTGGGCCGTGCGGCCGGATCGTCCGGGGCACGCCCGGGTGGTGCCGGGCGGAGAGGCCCGGTCCGCGTCGGCGTCCGGCCGGGGCGGCCGCCCGGCAGGGCAGGGGAGGCTGCTCGCCGCAGAGGGCCCGCAGCCCCGTCGCCCGGTGTCAGGCGGGCGGGAGCGCCTGGGCGCGGTACTGGCGCACGGTACGGCGCCAGACGGCGGCCGGGCCGAGCGGGGGCTCCTGCTGGGCGGGGGCGAGAAGGCGCAGGCGGGCTTCGAGGACGGCCAGGCGTCGCTGCAGGTCGGGGTTGCGGCGGGGTGCGAGGGCGGCGTCCAGGCGCAGCAGGGCGGCCTGCTGGCTGAGTTCCTGGTACTCGGTGAGGGGGCCGTGCGGGGCGGGCAGGGCGTAGGCCAGGCGGCGCAGCAGGTGGAGCAGGCGGTGCATGGGGATGATGGTAGTTTCCGCCGTTTTGAGGGCTGCGGGCGGGGTGGCGGGGAGCGCAGGGGCGGGGCGGGCGAACGGGTGCGAGGCGGGCGGGGGCGGGAGGCGCGCGCATGCGGACAGCGGGCGTGAGCTGCGCCGGTCCGGGTTCCTCTGCGCCGTGACGGGGGAGGGACGCGGACCGGAGGCGCGGGAAGGGTGTTGGCCGGGCGCCGTCCGGGGCAGGCGCCTTCCACCACAGCGGTCCTGCCGGACCGTCAGGACACCGGACCACGAGGGATGTGACCATGACGAAGGGCACGCGTCAGACCGGGCAGAAGGCCGCGACCGCCGCAGGGAAGTCGCTCGGCAGCGCCAGGACCACCGGGAAGCAGAAGACCGCGGCGGCCAGCGCCGTCTCCCAGGCGCCCGACAGCACCGGCCGGACCGGCAGGAAGGCCGCCTCCGCCGCGGCCGCGACGCTGGCGGACAAGAAGGCGACCAAGGCCGAGAAGTCCGCCGCCGCGAGCGCCCTGTCCCAGGCCCGGTCCACGGGCAGGAAGAAGTAGGGGCGGACGTGTGCGGCCGCCGCAGCGCGTCCGCCCGCCGGGGCGCGGCGGGACATCCGGTTCCCCCAGGGGTGTCCGGTGTGCGCCCCGGCGCTCGGCCCGGGTGCCCGGACACGCCTGCTGCGCCCGTGCACGGCGCCCGGCGGGCGGGGCGTCGGCGGGGACAGCCGTCACGCGGACCGTCCGGGACGGGTGTCGGCGCTGGTCCGCACGGTGGCCCCACCCGTACGCTGAGCGGGATCCCGCACTCCTCGAAGAACGGACCGGCTCCATGGACATCGCCTTCACCGGGCAGGTCGTCGAATGGCGGGGGCCTTCCCCGTTCTTCTTCGTGCCGGTGCCGGAGGAGCAGTGCGCCGACATCCGCGACGTGGCGTCGGCGGCAACGTACGGGTGGGGCGTCGTCCCCGTCGAGGCCCGGATCGGCGGGAGCACCTTCACCACGTCCCTCTTCCCGAGGGACGGCGGCTACCTGCTGCCGGTCAAGGACGCGGTGCGCAGGCCGCAGGGCCTCGCGACGGGGGACACGGTGACCGTGGAGATGAGCGTCCGCCTGTAGCGCCCGGTGCGGACCGGTGCGGGCGCCGATTCCGGGAGCACCCGGGACCGGCGTCCCGGAACACCCGCTCGGGCGTCCCGGGCGCCGTCCCGCCGGGTCCGGCCGCACCCGGGCTCCCGGGAGCCCCTGGGCGGCGCCGCCGCGGAGGGTCAGATGCCGAAGTCGACGAAGTCGATGCCGGTGAACTCCACCTCCAGGCCGGTGGCCCGGCGGCCGCCGTCGCGGAAGTAGGCGTGGGCGAGGCCCTGGGCGAGGATCCGGGCCTGGTGGTCCTCGGAGGCGCCCGCGTCGCGGGCGGCGAAGAGCGCGGCCGCGGTCTCGGCGGGGACGTGCTGGGTGATCATCCGCAGCCGCGGGTCGTCGGTGGAGCCGGGAGCCGCGGTGAAACCGAACCGGGCCCGGGTGTGGATCACCATGCCCCCGGCCTCCGCCTGCCGGCGGATGCGGCGGCGCACCCGGGGCTGCCAGTCGGCACGCACCTGCTCCTCGATCCGGGCCGCCGCCTCGGGCCTGGGGTGGCGGTCGCCCTTGAGCCAGTGCTGCACCGCGCGCTGGGACACCCCGAGCCGGAGCGCCAGCGCCCTGGTGGAGCCCTTCTCCCGGCGGAGCAGGAACCGCAGGCGGGCCGCGGTGGACTGCGGGAGGGGCCGGGTGTGCAGGGCGCGTTCCAGGCCGTCCTCGATCTCGCCCACGGCGGCTCACTCCCCTTCGGCGACGGCGTCGGTGCCGGTCTTGATGTGGCGGGCGGGGTTGGCTTCGTCGGCGAGGAGCTCCAGCGCCCACTCCAGGGTCCGGGTGCCCTCGTGCTTGACGTGGCCCGGGGAGACGCCCAGGCGCAGGGCGCCGGGGACGGGGGTGCCGTCGGACCGGTAGGGCAGCACGTCCAGCGGCGAGGGCCCGGGGGCCGGGTAGACGGCGCAGTCGGAGAGGACCCCGATCGGGTGGCGGCCGGTGGCCTGGGCGGTCCTGAGCAGTTTGCGGTGCATGTTGACCCGGGCGGTGGCGATGACCGCGGCGCGGATGTCGGGACGCCAGGTGGGGCGCTCCAGAGCGGGCCAGGGCAGGCCGGGGCGGTAGCCGGCGCCCTGGGGGCGTTCGCGGAGCTTGCCGATGCCGCCCTTGGCGGTGGCCTTGACCGCGGCCAGGACCGCCGCCTCCACGGGGTCGCCGGCCTCCTTGAGGGCGGCCATCGCGGCCAGGAAGGCGTGCGGGTCGCGGTCGGCGAGGTCGCGGGGGACCCCGAGGCGGTCCATGCCGGCGATGTAGGCGTCGCGCAGCCGGGCGTGCCAGTGGTCGAGGTAGGGGCCGGTGCGGTGGCGCAGCCAGCCCTCCAGCGGCCGGACGTCCGCGCCGAGCTCGACGGCGTAGGCGACGGTGGGGGTGGCGTACCAGGCCGGGCCCGCGGGGGGACGGCCGTCGGGGGTGAAGGGGTTCGGCAGGCGGGGGTCCGAGGCGACCCCGGACAGGTCGACCAGCCAGCAGCCGGGGACCTTCCTGTCGAAGGCCGGGCGCAGCTCGTGGACCGGTTCCGACAGGCCGACCGGCAGCCGGTTGGTGGCGGCGAGGAACGCGGTGTTGATGTCGACGCCCACCGCGTACGGCAGCCCGACCTCCCCGGGGTCCAGGAGGTCGACCGGCCGGTGCCAGTCCCACGCCTCCTCCTCCAGGACGTCGTGCTCGGCGCGGCCGGCGGCCAGGGGGTGCTCGGGCGGCGCCTCCGGCGGCGCGGGGTCCAGCGGGTGGGTGAGGGAGCCCTCCACCGGGCCGGAGGTCCAGCCGGACTGCGTGCGCACCGGGCGGGTGGGCGGCCGCAGCGCGGTCATCAGCTCCAGGCCCGTCACCGCCGTCGAGCCGCGCGGGGTGAGCACGCGGGAGGCGTAGGTGCCCAGCAGGCGCGCCAGCTCGGGCGCGGCGAGGCCGTCGGGGACGGACCAGCCGCCGGAGGAGAGGGCGCCCCAGGCCGGGACGCAGTACTGCACGCACGCGCGGCGGCCGCCCTCGGGGGTGCGGTAGACGCGCGCCCACGGCCCGAAGCCGCGGCGGGTCAGCAGCCATCCGGCCCGCAGCAGGGCCCTGACCGCCCTGTGGGTCTCCGGCAGGCGGCCGGTACGGGGGTCGAACCCGCCCTTCCCGCCGCCCGCCGCCGGCAGGCCCAGGCACTCGGCGGCCGCGTCGGTGAGCACCACCAGCGGGTCGCCGTCCTTGCCGAACCGGTGCAGCCGGCCCGAGCCCAGACCGGCCTCCGACGCCCACTCCGTGACCTCGGCGAGCGACGCGGCGGCCACCGGCACCGGCAGCGTGCGGCCGTCGGCGAGGTGCGCGACCAGCCGGCGGCCGTCGGCGTCGAGGACCGCCAGCGGGCCGGCGGGGAAGCGTCCCTCTTCCTCCTGGGGCCGGTCCTGGTCCTGGGATCGGGTGCGGGTCCGGCCCTGGTCCCGGGCCGGGGTCCGGGGCTGGGTCCGGGCCGGCGACGGTGCTGCCGCCGTGTCCCGTCCGTCCGGCGCCCCGCCGACGGCCGGGCGGGCGGCGGGCGCCGGGGCGGCAGGGGCGGCCGGGCCCGGCACGGGGGCGGGCGGAGCGGTGGCGGCGTCGGCTCCGGCGGTGACGGCTTCGGCCCCGGCGTCCCGTGGCGTCGCGGGCGTCCGGTCCCCGGCGGGGGCCGGAGCGGGCGCCGGAGCGGGGGCAGGGGCAGGCGCAGGGGCCGGAGCAGGGGCAGGCGCGGGGGCGGCCGGGGCGACACCGGGCGGGGTCCAGGACGAACCGTGGCGGGCGGCCAGCTGGCGCAGCAGGTGCGCGTACGCCTCCCGCTGCGGAGAGCGCGGCTCGCTGCGCCCGCCCTCCCAGCCCGCGACCGTCTGCGGCCGCACCCCGAGCGCGTCGGCCACCTGCCTCCGGGTCAGCTGCGCCGCCGTGCGGAGCCTGGCACGCTCGTCCGCCGGCGGCAGGTCCTCTCCCCCGGCGCGGGCCAGCAGCGCGTCGACCGCGTCGAACAGCGCATCCGACATGGCCACCTCCTACAAGTCGTTCCGAGAGCGGTCGGGCGGGTGGGGGACCGTCCCGCGCCGGAGAGACCCGCCCCGGCCCGCCGCACGGGCGGCGCCGAGGCGCGCCCGGGCGCCGTCCGACGCGGGAAGCGGCCGTCGGCCGGCGAGGGCCGCGACCGGGACGGGCAGGTCCGGAGGAAGCGCCCGGGACCGGGACCGCGCCCGTGGCGTCGGGGGAGTCGGGGCGTCAGTTCCGGGCAAGGCCTGCTTCCCGGCTCTCGGGGAGGGGCGCGGGAACGGCGCACGGACGGGTGCGGACCCCCGCGGCGGGCCGGCGGCCGAGCGGGTCGGCACACGGAGACGCGCGGACGGGAGCGGCACCGGCGGGCACGGCGGCCGCACGGGCGCGGGTGCGCCCGGAGCCGGGACCGCCGGACGGGCGGCGGGCTCCGCCGAGGGCGGCCCGTCCGGAGCCGCGGCGTCCGGCCCGGATCGGAGATGCCTCTGCCACGGCGCTCACTCTACAGCCGTTGACCAGGCACACCGGCCCGGGCCGCACGCTCCCGGCGGCAGGAGCAGGGCGGGCGCAGCCGGATGCCCCCGCGCCCGGGGACCCTCCCCTCCGGTCGCACCGGAGGACGGCACCCGGCTGCACCCGACGGGCGGCCGCGGGCGGGTCCCACCGGGCGGCGCACCGGGCGGCCGCGCCGGAAAGGGAGCCTCCGGCGGCGGGGTCAGGGGTCGCCGGCAGCGGCGTCGGCAGGGCCGTCGGCCGGTGCGGCCGGTGCCGGCGGAGGCACCGGGTTGGGCTCGTCGGGGTAGGCGACGGAGCCGCCGTCGATGGTCAGCTGCAGGGGCCGCGCGGCCCGGCGTTCGAGCCACGCCACGAGGTCGGGCTGCTCCCGGCCGCTCACGCCGCACGCTCCGGCCCGCCCTCGCCCGCCGGTCGGCGTTTCACGGAACGCGCCAGGCTGCGGGCACCGAGCTCCAGCAGGCCGGTGGTGAGGACCACCGACCCGGTGCAGGCGGCCCAGCAGACGCCGGCCGCCGTCTCGTACGCGCCCGCGTAGCGGTCGACGAGACGGACCAGCTCGGACAGCGCGCCGCCCTCACCACCGCACCGCCCGTCGCCCGCACCGGCCCCGCCCCCCGCACCGCCCGCCGGGTGCTCCCCGGTGCGGGCGGTCCGAGCGGCTGCCGGATCACCCCGGTTCTCCTGACACACCGTCCCCTGATGCACGCAGACCTCCTGCCCCCGTGGCGGCGTCCCACGCAGCTCCCCCACCACCCGTGCCGTCCGTACCCCACGGCCGGGGCGGGGGGTCCGCGCCGGGCGGGCTCCCCCTCGCCGTCGGCGCGCGGACGCGCCGCCCCTGACGCCGGGCCCCGCACCGGGCATCCCGGTGCGGGGCGGAGCGGGCTTCCGGGCGGCTCCGCCGGGACACCGCCGGGACGCCGCCGGGACAGGGCGGTGCGGACGGGACGGAGCAGGCCGGGCAGGCCCGCCCCCGGGCCGTGCTCGAAGGGCCGGCACGGCCGCCGTCCCGTCGCGGCCCGTGGGCCGCAGGCGCGGGGCAGGTCGCAATTGCGTGGACAGCCCACGCCGCTCCCGGCAGAGTGGGCGCCCGTGACGAGCAGCGAGCTGTGGACCCGTGCGACCGCCGAACGCTACGACGCCGAGGAGAGCGAGATGTCCTCGGCCGCCGTTCTCGGACCGACTCTCGACTTCCTCGCCGGGCTCGCCGGACGCGGCCGTGCGCTGGAGTTCGCCGTCGGAACCGGACGGGTGGGCGTCCCCCTCCGGGAGCGGGGGGTGCCCGTGGCGGGCATCGAGCTGTCCGAGCACATGGCAGCGGTCCTGCGGCGCAAGATCGACGAGGACGCGCTCCCGGTCGTCGTCGGGGACATGGCCACGACCGTCGTCCCCGGCGAGTTCACCCTGGTCTATCTCGTCTACAACACGATCACGAACCTGCTCACGCAGGACGAGCAGGTCGAGTGCTTCCGCAATGCCGCACGCCACCTGGCGCCCGGCGGGCGGTTCGTCATCGAGCTGGGTGTCCCTCCCCTGCGGTTCCTGCCGCCCGGGCAGGTCGCGGTGCCGTTCGACGTCTCCGACCGGCACCTCGGCTTCGACACCTTCGACCTGGTCGCGCAGGTCCTCGTCTCGCACCACCTCACCCGCGACGGCGAGGACGGCCGCTACCGCCGCGGCGAATCCCGGCACCGGTACGCGTGGCCGGCGGAGCTCGACCTGATGGCGCGGATTGCGGGGCTCGAGCTGGAGCGGCGCGTCGCGGACTGGGACGGGGCGCCGTTCGCCCAGGACTCCGCGAAGCACATCTCCGTGTGGCGCAAGCCGGCCTGAGGCCGCCCCTCCCGGTTCCGCCCCCGGTCCCGCCCCTCGGTCGGGCGCGGCACGGCGAGGAGGCCGATGACGGCGGGAGGCACCCCGTCGTCCCGGGTGCGTGGCCGTCCGGCACACCGGCTGCCGTGTCCCGCGCCCGGGCCGGCCGGCGGCGGCCGGCGGGATCGCGCCGCCTGCAGCTGCGGGCGGGGTCGCTACAGTCGGTGCGGGCACCGGGCCGGTCGCGCCGGTGCGGCGGCCGGGGGTGCCGAACGGCAGGAGGAGACCTGGTGGTCCGTGTGCTCATGACCGGATTCGAGCCCTTCGACGGGGCGTCCGCCAACCCTTCGTGGGAGGCGGCCCGCCTGGTCGCCGAGGAGCCTCCGCCCGGGACCGAGGTCTCACCCCTCCTGCTGCCCTGCGTCTTCGGCGACTGCCTGCGCGTCCTGGACGACGCGGTGGAGCGGACCGCTCCCGACCTGGTGCTCTGCACCGGCCAGGCGGCCGGCCGCAGCGGCCTGACGGTGGAGCGGATCGCGGTCAACGTCGACGACGCGCGCCTGCCCGACAACGCCGGCCGGCAGCCGGTGGACCGTCCGGTCGTGCCCGGCGGACCCGCCGCGTACTTCGCCACCCTCCCGGTCAAGGCCTGCACGGCCGCGGCCCGGGCGGCGGGTGTGCCGTGCTCGGTCTCCCAGACCGCGGGCACCTTCGTGTGCAACCACCTCTTCTACGGCCTGATGCACCTGCTCTCCACCCGGTACCCGGACGTCCGGGGCGGCTTCGTGCACGTGCCCTCCCTCCCGGAGCAGGTCCTGGACGGCGCAGGTCCCGCGATGCCGGCGGAGACGGCCGCGCGCGGGCTGCGGGCGATCCTCACCGCCGCGGCCACCGTGCGCGAGGACATCCGCCTGGCCGCCGGGGCCGTGCACTGACCGGTGGGCCGCCGGGGCCGTGGACCGGCCGACCGACCCGCCGGGGCCGTGGACCGGCCGACCGGCCGGCACGGGGCAGGGCAGGGCAGGGCACGGCGGCGGCCTCGGGGCACCGCCCGTCGGGCGCCGTCCGGCGCCCGACGCCAGCGGGAGAGGATCCGGCCGTCGCCCAGCTCGACGACCCGGTCGGCGAGCTCCATGAGCTGGGGGTCGTGCGTGGCGACCAGGGCGGTCACCCCCTCGCTGTGCACCACGGCCCGCAGCAGCCGCATGACGGCCCGCCCGGTGGCGGAGTCCAGCTGGCCGGTGGGCTCGTCGGCGATGACGAGCGAGGGCTCATTGGCCAGGGCGCGGGCGATGGCGACGCGCTGCTGCTGGCCGGTCGACGGCGCCTGCGGCACGCGGACGGGGGCTACAGCCGGTCGGCGTGGTCGGCGACGGCCTCGACCAGGTCGCAGGCGGCCAGGCCGTCGGCGGCCGTGAACGCGACCGTCCCGTCGCCCAGGCGCCATGACCTGGCCCGGGAGAGCAGGGCGGCGTACCGGGGAAGGAGGTGCGCGGTGTGGTCGGCGGCCGCCGTCTTGGAGATGACGCCGCCGGTGGCCACGGTGTGGTGCAGGCGGCCGGGGCCGAGGACCAGCCATGCGACGGCGTCGGCGGGGATCGGCGCGTGCGGGTCGCGGGAGGCGAGGCCGGGGCACGCCCGGTCCAGCTCCGACAGGTAGGTGTCCAGGGCGGACCGTGCGGCGTCGTCCAACTGCGGTTCCACGGGCCGATGGCAGTCGTGGCGCCGCCGGCCGCCGGGCCCTCCGCCGCGATCGCCCGACTCCCGCGCCCGACCCTCGCGCCCGTCCCTCGTGGACGGCCCTCGGGGGGAGCCGGTGGACGGGACCGCGACGGGCGCGGCCGTCGCCGGCCTCCTGGCCGGGACGGCCGCGCCCTCGATCCGGTACGGCGGCTCTGGCGGCACCGCCCGTCCCCTGGTGGCCGACGCCTGCGCGGCTCCGTTTCGGCCACGCCGGCCGGCTCGCCGGCCGTGGTCCCGGGCTGCCGGAGAAGGCCGTCGCGTGCGCCGGTCGCCTCACCGTCGGCGTGGTGTTCTCCCCCGCCGTCGACATGACGGGCGTCCCGCGTCGGACGGCCCACGCAGGGGGACCCCGGACACGGGCGACCTGGCGGTGCCCAGTACCCGCCGACGCGAGAACGTGCTCCGCTTCGGCGGCCCCACCGCCGACGGTCTCCGCACACCCCCGCCCGCCCACGGCCCGGCCCTTCGGGTGCCCGGAGACCGCAGACACCCGTCCGGTCTTCTGGGACGACACGGCCGCCTGCGAGTATCAGGTCGTACTCCGCCGCCCGCCACGAAGAGATGCAGGGTCCTGAAGGAGCTGGGTGCCGATGGCGCTGATCGATGTCGAGCGGGTCCGTCGGGAGACGGCGGGGGTCGCACGGGTGGTCCATCTCAACAACGCCGGGGCGTCGCTGCCGCCCCGGCCGGTGGTCGACGCCGTGATCGGGCATCTGCGCCTGGAGGAGCAGATCGGCGGGTACGAGGCGGCGGCAGCGCAGGCCGGGCGGATCGAGCACACCTACGACGCGCTGGCCCGCCTGGTCGGCGCCGGACGGGACGACATCGCAGTGGTGGAGAACGCCACCCGCGCCTGGGACATGGCGTTCCACTCCCTGCCCTGGGCCGAGGGCGACCGCATCCTGACCGCCCGTGCCGAGTACGCGAGCAACGCCATCGCCTTCCTGCAGACCGCCCGCCGCCACGGTGTGCGCGTCGACGTCGTCCCCGACGACGCGCACGGACAGCTCGACGTCGACGCGCTGCGCGCCATGGTCGACGAACGGGTCAGGCTCATCGCGATCACGCACGTGCCGACCCAGGGCGGCCTGGTCAATCCGGCCGCCGAGATCGGCGAGGTGGCCCGGCAGGCCGGCGTCGTCTACCTGCTGGACGCCTGCCAGTCCATCGGCCAGATGCCCGTCGATGTCGGCGAGATCGGCTGCGACCTGCTCACCGCGACCGGCCGCAAGTTCCTGCGCGCCCCGCGCGGCACCGGCTTCCTGTACTGCTCGCCGCGGATCCGCGAACAGCTGGAACCGCCGTTCCTGGACCTGCACGCGGCCGCCTGGACGTCGGCGGACGGCTACCGGGTCCGGGGCGACGCCCGCCGGTTCGAGAACTGGGAGACCTACTGCGCCGGCAAGATCGGCCTCGGGACCGCGGTGGACTACGCCCTCGACCTCGGCCTGGACGCGATCGGGGCACGGGTGACCCGGCTGGCCGCGACCCTGCGCGCACGCCTCCGGACGCTGCCCGGAGTGCGGGTCCACGACCGGGGGGTGCGGCTGTGCGGCATCGTGACCTTCACCGTTGAGGGCCACGACAGCCAGGACGTCGCACGGGCCCTCCGGGCCGGCGGGATCAACGTCTCGGTCTCCATCGCCGACCATGCGCGCTGGGACTTCGAACCCCGGTCCCTGACATCGGTCGTCCGCGCCTCCGTGCACTACTACAACACGGACGACGAGATCGACCGGCTGGTCGACGCCCTGCCCGCGCCGGCCTGATCGTCCGACCGCAGCTCCGCGCGGTGCTGAGAGGCCGCGAGCGACGCGATGCCCGAGGGGCCGGCAGCGGGCACGTCGACCGACCGACGCCCCCGCCGCCCCGAGCGCCGGACGGCTGAGCCGAGACACCCTCAGGACGTCCCCGGGGACTCGGCAGGGGGGCGCGCGGCGCGGCCGGGGTGGGGCTGGCCTGCCCCCGGCGGGTCGGCCGTGTCCTCGGGCTGTCCGTCCGCGGCGGATGCGGCGGGACCGCCGCGCGCGGGCGCGGCGGCGGAATTCCGTGGCCGGTCCCGTGCACGGCTGACAGAATCGGACGATGTCGACGGATCCCTTGCCGGTCAGGGCCCGCGCGCTGTGGGAGGGCCTGGCGTCGGTGCCGTTCCCGGGGACGGGCGGTGTGCGTGTGGCCGTCTCGCCCCGGTCGCAGCTGTGCCCCCCGGGCTGGGTGGGCGTGGTGTCCCTGGGCGGGGCGGCAATCGTGACCGTGCCCGACGAGGACACCGCAGCGAGGGCCCGCGCCCTGGCGGACCTGCCGCCGGAGGCGGTCGCGGACGTCGACGCGGTCCGCGGGGTGCTGCCGGTGGCACGCGTCCTGGGCCCGGCGACGCCGGCGTACACGTCCCGGGAGGAGTTCCGCCCGGTTCCGCCGGGTTCTCCGACGGTGCATCGGCTGCCCTCCGGTCACACGGACCTCCGGGGCCTGGAGGAGGAGGCGGGCGAGGCGGACGCCGGGGAGGCCGGCCTGGAGGGGGCCACCTCGCCGCTGTTCGCGGTCCGCGCGGCGGGCGGGGTCGTCGCCGCGGCCGGGTACGAGGTGTGGCAGGGCCGGGCGGCCCACATCGGCGTCCTGACCGCCCCCGCCTGGCGGGGGCGGGGTCTGGCCCGGGCCACGGGGTCGGCAGCGGCGGCGCACGCCCTCGCCGCCGGGCTCCTGCCGCAGTGGCGGGCCCGGATCCCGGCGTCCAGACGTGCCGCCGCGGCCCTGGGCTTCCGGGAGCTGGGCGTCCAGCTGAGCGTCGAACCGGGCCCGGGGCGGCGGTAGGCGGCCTCAGGCGCTCCGCGCCCACGGGCGGCCCCGCACGCTCCGGACCGCCGGGAGCCGGGCCCTCCGAGGTGCTGCCCGTGCGGCCGCCGTCCGGCAGCCGGACCGGGCGGCCGGGCGGCGGACGTGGTGGTCAGCAGCCGTTGAGGACGCCGGTCAGGGCGCTCTTCTCGGCGGTGTCGACGGAGAGGCCGTAGGAGTACTTCACCTGGACCCAGGCGCGGACGTAGGTGCAGCGGTAGGAGGTCAGCGGGGGCAGCCAGGTGGCGGGGTCCTGGTCGCCCTTGGACTGGTTGACGTTGTCGGTGACGGCCAGGAGCTGCGGGCGGGTGATGTCGTTCGCGAACTGCTCGCGCTTGGTGCTGGTCCAGGCGGACGCGCCGGAGTCCCACGCCTCGGCCAGCGGCACCAGGTGGTCGATGTCGAGGTCGGAGGCGGCGGTCCAGGTGGCGCCGTCGTAGGGCGAGTACCAGGTGCCGGAGACGGCGGCGCAGGAGGAGTCGGTGACGACGCCCGCGCCGTCGCGCATGAGGATCCACTCCCGGGTGTTGCAGGTGCCGGAGATGGTGTCCCAGGTGGAGAAGAGGCTGCGGCTGTAGCCGGTGCGGTTCTCGGTGGCGACCTTCAGGGAGGACAGGTAGGTACGGGCGGTGGACGCCGATATCGGGGTGGGCAGCGCCGCGTCGGCGGTGCCGGTGGCGGCGGTGAGCAGGCCGGCGGCGAGCACGGCGGTGGTGAGGGCGGCGGCGAGGCGGCGGACGGTTCCGGGCATGGCGGGGCACTCCTGCTGCGGAGGAGGGGCAAGGGAGGGGGTGCCGCACCAGGATTGCGCCGGGGGGTCTATGCGGGTAGACACCCGCTTGTGAATTGTTCATGACCAGTTCGTGTCCGGCCCGCCACTCCGACGGACGCGAGGGCGCCGAAGGTCCGCACTTCGAGATGACGGACCGTCATGAGAGCGCCGACGGCCCTCGGGGACCGCTGCGGACGAGTCGTGGGCCGCGCCGCTCCCGGCCGGACCGCCGCGGCTCAGGACCGTCCACGGAACGGGTCGGGGCGGGATGCAGGAGCGCGAGGGCACGGACGCGGGGGCGCAGGAGCGCGAGGGCACGACCGTACGGGGCAGGGGCGCACGGGGGCAGGGGGTGCTGGGGCGCGGGCCCGTCGGGGATCCCGCCGTCCGCGGCGGGGGGCGGACAGGGCGGGGCGCCTCCGGCCGTGCGCACCGGCCGGGTACGGCCCGGCCGCGGCCGGAGGGGAGGGGGACCGGCAGCAGGCAGCGGCGGGACGTCGGCCCCGGCTGCGGCGGCGCGCCGGTCTCAGCGGCGGCGCGGATCCCGGCGCCGGTTCCGGCCCCGGCTGCGGCCCCGGCTGCGGCGCCGGTCGGCCCGGACCGGCTGCGGCGCCAGGTCGGGACCGCCGCCGCGGCGCCCGGCGACGTGCAGCGGGCCGCCCGACCGGAGCAGAGCGGCGGGCGCAGAGGAGCAGAGGTCCGGGGCCCGGGCACGAGCCGGCAGGCAGGTCACCGGAGGGCCGGAGGGCCGCGCTCCGCCGCCGCACCGGGCGGGTCGCCCGGCGGACGGGGAGGCCGGGCCTCCCGCCGCCGGCAGGAAGGCGGTCCGCCGCCCCGCCGGGGTCGGCGGGGCGGCGGACGGAGGGGGTGAGGGAGGGTCAGTGGCGGTCCCACCAGCAGAACCGCCAGTGGCCCTGGGTGTAGCCCGCGTCGTAGCCGTCGGCGTACCCCCGGGCCCACCGGCGGTCGCCTCCGTTGTCGTGCGGCCTGAACTCCCGTCGGGCGTGCCGCAGACGGCAGTCCTCGCGGGCGTCGCGGTACCCGTCGCGGTACCCCTGCCGGAAGCCCTGCCGGTAGGGGTTGCCGTACGAGGGCGCCGACGCCGCCGCCGCGACGGAGGCCCGGTGTGCCGTGCCCGGTGCGGCCGACGCCTGGGGGACGGCCGCCGTGGTGAGGGCGAGGGTGGCGGCGAAGAGGAGCGACCCGAGAGTCGCTGCCCGCTTCTGCTTTCCTGTGCGCATGGTTCCGGCCTCCTCGGAGTGCGGTGACATGCATGCCCTTCTCACCATGAACCCGGCCTCGGGGGACGGCAAATCGATCTCCCGCACCCTCCGCCGCACCCTCCCGCACGCCCCTCCGCCTCCCGGCCCCGGACACCCGGGAGGGGGCGCATCGGAGGCGGGACACTCCGCGTCCGAGACGCCGTCAGGAGTGCCGGGCGGCGGTCGCGGCCGCCCTCCGGCGCCCCGTCGGCCGCGGGGACCCATGGGCGTCCCCCGGGGACGGCCGGTGGCCCGGAGCGGCGCGTTCAGCGGGAGGGGCGCCCCCGGTGCGCCGCGGACGCAACAGTGCGCACCCCGGTGGGCGGGACCCCCGGAGTGGGGCGTACGGTGCGGTCCCGGCACAGTGCTCATCTGCTCCGCACGGGGGACGAGAAGTGACACGCAGGAAGCCGGCGTACGGCGCGGCCGGGGTGGCCGTCCTGATCGTGGTGATCAACGTGCTGTCGGCGCTGTTCGGCGGGTTCGACCGCACCGACGGCGGCGAGGTCGCGGTGGTCCGCAACGGCGGCATGTCCGACGACCGCAACATCCGGCAGATCATCCCGCCGGCCTCGGGGCTGACCTGGACGGGCCTCTACTCGACCAGCCACAAGTACCCGAGCCAGCAGCGGTTCTACACCATCACCGCACGGGCCGGCGCGGGCGACCGGCCGGGCGTCGACGTGGTCCGCACCCCTCCTCGGACGGGGTGGACATGGGCATCGAGGGGACGCTGTACTTCACGCTCAACCTCGACCAGAAGACGCTCCGGGACTTCGACAACAAGTTCGGCACCCGCGGCTTCACGGGCGCGGACGGCAGGCTGTACCACGCCTACGACGGCGACCTGGGCTGGTCGGCCTTCCTCGACCAGATCATCCGCCCGGTCATCGACAACGACCTGCGCGAGCAGATCTCGAGGTTCCGCTGCGCGGAGCTGGTCTCCTCCTGCGCCCTGGTGCAGAACAGCGGGTCGCCCGGGGTCCCGCCCGCCGGGGCCGGGAAGACCAACAACGGCAACATCGCCGCGGTCCAGAACGCCGTCAACAGCTCCCTCGCCGAGGACCTGAAGGTCACGCTGGGCGACGAGTTCCTGCAGGGCCTGCGGTTCAACCTGGTGCGCGTCAGCCTGCCGGACAACGTGCAGGCGGCCGTGGACAAGGCCCAGGCGGCCTTCGCCGCCGTCTCCGAGGCGCAGGCCCGGGTGGCCCAGGCCAAGGCGGACGCGGCGGCCAACAGCGCCCGCCAGCAGGGCTACCAGAAGTGCCCGGCCTGCGCGGTCATCGACGAGATGAAGGCGATCCCGCCGAGCGTCACCACCTTCGCCCCCGGGCAGAACTTCGCCGTGACCGCGCCCGGCAAGTGAGGCGCCGGCCGCCCCGCACCGCCGCCGCACCGGGCGGGGTGCGGGGCGGCCGCCGTACGGAGGGGTGCGGGAAATCCGGCTGACCGGCGCCCGCGGCACGGGGACACTGGGCGCATGCGCATCAGGGAGGTCCGGGCCGCGGACCACGGACGCCTGCAGGAGATCGAGCGGGCGTCCGGGCAGTGCTTCCGCGAGGTGGGGCTGCCGGAGATCGCCGACGACGAGCCGTTCACGGACGCCGAGCTGGACCGGTACCGGCGGGCGGGCCTGGCCTGGGCCGCGGTGGACGGGGCGGACGTGCCGGTGGCGTACCTCCTCGCGGAGCCCGTCGACGACGCCCTCCACGTCGAGCAGGTCTCGGTCCACCCCGACCACGCGCACCACCGGATCGGGCGGGCGCTGCTGGACCACGCCGCCGGGCACGCCGCCGCCCGCGGGATGCCGGCCCTGACCCTGACCACGTTCGCCGAGGTCCCGTGGAACGCGCCCTACTACGGGCGCTGCGGCTTCCGGACCATGGACGAGGAGCAGCCCGGGCCGGAGCTGCGGGCGCTCGTGCGGCGGGAGGCGGACCTCGGCCTCGACCTGCGGCCGCGGGTGTGCATGCGCCGACCCGTGTGACCGGGCCGCCCGGGCGGCCCGGCGGCGGGCGGGGGGCGGGGTCGGGCGGGGGACAGGCGGCCCGGCGGGCGGGGTCGGGCGGCGGGCAGGCGGCTCCGTGAGGACGCGGCGGCCGGGCCTCGGACCGCGGGCCCCCGCGGCGGGCGCGGGCCGGTACGGGCGCCCGCGGCGAGCGCGGGCGCCCCGCAGCAGGGACGGACAGACGCACGGGAGGAACCGCACCTGCCCACCGTGGATCCCTTGATGATGCGCAGGTGCGAGGGAGAAGGTTCCCTCCGGGCCGCTCATGCGGCACTATCATCGGCGAGGGCAGAAGACAGAGCCCGCGCCGGGCGCCCCTGCCGCCGTACCACCGGAGCGGCCGCACGGACCGGCACGGCCGCCGGAAGGCCGCGGTCGGCCCGGTGGACGAGGGCCCGGGACAGGAAGAGGGAGAGACCTGTGACCATGCGCTCCGTGCGCCGCAGGACCGTGCGGCTGGCCGGCGGGGGCGCCGCGGTGCTGCTGGCGCTGACCGCGTGCGGCTCCTCCGGCCCCTCCGCCTCGTCGGCGGCCTCCGCGGGGAAGCCGTCCGGCACGGTGACCGTGTTCGCCGCCGCCTCCCTCAAGGAGGGCTTCACCGCCCTGGGGAGGACGTTCGAGGCGGCCCACCCGGGCACCCGGGTCGTCTTCGACTTCGGCGGCAGCGACACCCTCGCCGCCTCCATCACCTCCGGGGCCCCGGCCGACGTCTTCGCCGCCGCCAGCCCGAGGACCATGCAGACCGTCACCGACGCGAAGGACGCCGCCGGCACCCCGGTGACGTTCGTCCGCAACCGGCTGGAGATCGCGACGCCGCCCGGCAACCCCAAGGGGATCCGCGGACTCGCGGACCTCGCCGCCCCCGGCCTGAAGGTCGCCCTGTGCGCGGCGGAGGTGCCCTGCGGCGCCGCCGCGCGGAAGGCGCTGGACGCCGCCGGGGTGAGGCTGACCCCCGTCTCCTACGAGCAGGACGTCAGGAGCGCCCTGACCAAGGTGGAGCTGAAGGAGGTCGACGCCTCCGTCGTGTACCGGACCGATGTGAGGGCGGCGTCGGGCAGGGTGGACGGTGTGGAGTTCCCCGAGTCGGCCCGGGCCGTCAACGACTACCCGGTCGTCCTGCTCAAGAACGCGCCCAACGCGGGGGCCGCGCGGGAGTTCATCGCCCTCGTGACCTCCCCCGAGGGCGCCAAGGTGCTGACCGGGGCGGGGTTCCTCGCCCCGTGACCTCCCGGACCCCGTCCGACGCCGCAGCCCGCCCCGGGAGGGGCGGGCCGCGCCGCCCGGGCGCACGCCGCCCCCGCCGCGGGGTCCCGCCGGCGCTGCTGCTGCCCGCGCTGCTCGGCCTGGCGTTCCTCGTCCTGCCGCTGGTCGGGCTGCTGGTCCGCGCCCCCTGGTCCGACCTGCCGCGGCAGCTCGCCGACCCGCAGGTGTGGCAGGCGCTGCGGCTGTCACTGACCACCGCCACCGCCGCCACCGCCGTGGTGCTGGTGCTGGGGGTGCCGCTGGCGTGGCTCCTCGCGCGCACCGAGTTCCCCGGCCGCCGCCTGCTGCGGGCCCTGGTCACCCTGCCGCTGGTCCTGCCGCCGGTGGTCGGCGGCGTCGCGCTGCTGCTCGCCCTGGGCCGGAACGGCATCGCGGGGCGCTGGCTGGACTCCGCCTTCGGCATCACCCTGCCCTTCACCACCGCGGGCGTGGTCGTCGCGGAGGCGTTCGTGGCGATGCCGTTCCTCGTCATCAGCGTGGAGGGGACCCTGCGGGCCGCCGACCCGCGCTACGAGGAGGCCGCCGCCACCCTCGGCGCCTCCCGCCTCACCGCCTTCCGCCGGGTCACGCTGCCGCTGATCGCCCCCGGCGTCGCCGCCGGGGCCGTCCTGGCCTGGGCCCGCGCCCTGGGGGAGTTCGGCGCCACCATCACCTTCGCCGGCAACTTCCCCGGCCGCACGCAGACGATGCCACTGGCCGTCTACCTGGCCCTGCAGGACGACCCGGAGGCCGCCGTCACGCTCAGCCTGGTGCTGCTCGCCGTCTCGGTCACCGTGCTGGCCGCCCTGCGCGACCGCTGGACGGCCGCCGCATGACGGCCCCCTCCCCCGGCACGGGCTCCCCCGCCACGGACCCCGCAGGCCCGGACTCGCCCGGACTGGACGCCCACCTCGTCGTCGAGCGGGGCGCCTTCCGCCTCGACGTCCGGCTCACCGCCGCCCCCGGCGAGGTCCTCGCGCTGCTCGGCCCCAACGGCTCCGGCAAGACCACCGCCCTGCGCGCCCTGGCCGGGCTCACCCCCCTCACCGGGGGCCGCCTCCGGCTGGACGGCGCCTCCCTGGAGGACGCGCCGCCGGAGAAGCGTCCCGTCGGCGTCGTCTTCCAGGACTACCTGCTCTTCCCCCACCTCACCGCCCTCGACAACGTCGCCTTCGGCCCGCGGTGCCAGGGGGTGCCCAGGGCGCGGGCCCGGGCGCTGGCCGCCGGCTGGCTGGACCGCATGGGCCTGGCGGACCGGGCGGACGCGAAGCCGCGGCGCCTCTCGGGCGGCCAGGCGCAGCGCGTCGCCCTCGCCCGCGCCCTGGCCACCGAGCCCCGGCTGCTCCTCCTCGACGAGCCGCTCGCCGCCCTCGACGCCCGGACCCGGCTGGAGGTGCGCGCCGGGCTGCGCCGGCACCTCGCCGACTTCGACGCCGTGGCCGTCCTGGTCACCCACGACCCGCTCGACGCCATGGTGCTGGCCGACCGGGTCGTCGTGGTCGAGGGCGGGCGTGCCGTCCAGGACGGCACGCCCGCCGACATCGCCCGCCACCCGCGGACCGACTACGTCGCCCGGCTCGTCGGGCTCAACCTCTACCAGGGCCGCGCCGAGGGCCGCACCGTCCGCCTCGACGGGGGCGCGGCCGTCACCGCGGACGGCGACCTCACCGGGCCGGCGTTCGTCGCCTTCTCCCCTGGCGCCGTCACCGTCCACCGGGAGCGGCCCACCGCCTCCAGCGCCCGCAACCTGTGGCGCTGCGAGGTCGCCGGGCTGGAGGCCCAGGGCGACCGGATCCGCCTCGACCTGACCGGCGAGCTGCCGCTGGCGGCCGACCTCACCGCCGAGGCCGCCGCCGAGCTGCGGCTGCACCCGGGGGCGGCGGTGTGGGCGACCGTCAAGGCGGCCCAGGTCCGGGCCTATCCCGCCTGACCGGAGGGGCGGGGCGACGGGCCGGAGAGGACGGACGCCGTGCCCTCCTGGGCCCCGGGACCGTCGACGGGCACCGGGTCGAGGGTGTCGAAGCAGACGGTGTCCGTCACGGGGTCGAGGTGGAAGCGGCCGGGGTAGCGGGAGCGGGTGACGAGGTCGTCGTACCGGGCGCTGGCCGTCCACCGGGCGTCCGCAGGCAGGTATCGCGCGAGCTCCTGTGGTATCCGGGGCTGCTCGGCGGGGGCGAAGGCGCGTCCCGGTACGGCCGTGATCGCGCGCACCGCGCCGGCGGGCAGCCGGGCCACCCCGACGACCCGGACCCGCGCGTCCGGGTTCGGAATCGCCCCACGGCCGGACCCGTCCGGGTCGTAGCCGAGCCAGTGGGCATCGGACAGGCGGCCGACCGCCGGGAACCTGCGCTGCAGCGGCGCGGTGTCGGTGCGCACCCTGCCGCGGTCCGGGACGGCGTCGCGGTCGTCCGCCTCCAGGAGGAGGGCCGCACCGCCGGCCACGGCGGCCAGGCCGCCGAGCCCGCCCAGGAGGAGCCACCTGCGGCGGCCCACCACGATCGGCTGGTCCACGCAAGGCCCCCGCCCTCTTCGGATGCACGCTCCCGGGGCGTCACCCTACCCGGCGGGCCGGTACCTCGGGCAGCAGGCGGTCCGCAGACGCGGCCCGGCCGGCGGGTGCCGACGGGCCCCGCCGCGGCCGGTGCGCGTCGCGCCCGCCCTTCGGGGACGCGCTGCGCGCTCCCCGGCGCCACCGCGGCCGCCGCACGCGCCGTCCGGCTCGGGACGTGATCGTCAGTGGCCCGTCGTGCGGAGCCGTCGCGGTGTCGTACCGAGTTCCCCGCCGACGTCCTCGCAGAGCGCGGGCAGCGCGCGGCCGGCGGACGAGTCGGGCAGCCCTGCGGAGTCGGGAAGGGCCCCGAGGGCGCCGTGTCGGGCGGACGCGACAGCGGCGTCGCGCGACGCGAAGGAGCCCCGGCCGCCCGTCCGGTCGGCGTGGTCGGCGAAGTACCGGCGGTGGGCCCCCTCCGACGGATGGGAGCGGAACGAGCCCTCGACGAGACCGTCGAGGTGGTGGGCCAGGCCGGCCGCTCGCTCTGCACCATGTCCGTGCCTCCCCCTTCCCCTGCGCCGTTCCCCGTCGGCCCCTCCGTCCCGGGGCGGCGCGGGGGGCTGCCGGCGGGCGGCGTGACCGCCGGAGCGGCACCCGGCCTCAACCGTTGATCATCGACAGCAGCTGCCCGTGCGTCGCGGTGTCCGCGGACACGGCGCTAGCCGCGCGCGGCCGGGTCCGGCACGATCCCCTCGGCGACCAGGGCCGCGGTGACCGCCTCCCCCAGGGCGTGGACCGCCGACTGCGGGCGGACCATGACCGTGAACTCCTCGATCCGGCCCGCGCCGTCGAACTGGAGCAGGTCGACGCCGTGGATCTCCCGCCCGTTCACGGCGGCCCGGAAGAAGAGCGCCGCCGACGGCACCCGGCCGCCGCCCGCACCGGTCTCGGCCGTCCCGTCCAGGCGCCCGACGTAGCGGAAGTCCTCGAAGGTGCGCAGCAGCACGCCGAAGAGCCCCTTGACGGCAGGCAGGCCGTCGAAGGGGGCGTACTTCACCGGGCTGTGGAAGCGGACGTCCTCGGTGAACAGCTCGTCCAGGGCGGTCAGGTCGTGCTCCTCGACTGCGGTCCGGAAGCGCTCTGCGGTGTCCATGGGTCCTCCTCGGACCGGAAAGGGTGACGGGTCGTACTGCCGAGGAGGACGATGCCCGATCCGGGGGATCAGCGGAAGGGACACCGCGGCCCTGCGGCACACGGTCCCGGCCGCACCCCCGGACGGGAGACGCGGCGGCCGGACCGCCGTCCCCTCCCCGGGCGGCGGTTAGTCGGTGCGGCATCCCGGGGTAGGGGGTCCCCGTGGAAACGGCCCGGTCAGGGCCCGGAGCGGGTCGGGGTCGGCGCGCCCGGCGGCCGGCAGGAGCGGAGGCGGCGTGGACGACAGGTGGGCGGAGGACCTCCACCGGCTGTGGCAGGCCGCCGACGAGGCCGTCGACGTCATGGTCCTGGCGGACGACCTGTACGACGTGCTGCTGAGGCTGCCGGGCGTCCGCGTCGTGGTGGGGACCCGGTGGGACGGGGCTTCCCGGGGGCGCTACCTGCGCGCCCTGGCCCCCGGGGACGCGGCCCCGACGCTGGAGCTGCTCGCGCACGGCCCGTACGACGGGACACCGCGGCGGCCGGCGGCCTCGGCGGAGGTCAGGGAGCACGCGGTGGCGGAGCTCCGGGGCCCGGCGTGGCCGGAGGCGGGCGTCCTGGGGGCGGCCGGCGTGTCCCAGGCCCTGACGTGCACCTTCCGGCTGGGGGACGGGGAGTGGTCGGCCCTCACCCTGGGGACGGGCGACCTCCCGGAGCGGAAGCTGCTGGAGGCCCGCCTGCGGCAGGTCTCCGAGATCGTCGCCGCCTGCGGCAGGCGCATCGCCGAACGCGGCCTGGCCGAGCGGCTCCGGGCGGCCGACGCGCTGCTCGCCGAGGCGTCCCTGCAGATGGACGCCTCGCTGGACGTCGAGGAGACCGTGCAGCGGGTCGCCCGGATCGCGGTGCCCGCCGTGGCCGTCGGCTGCCTGGTGCACCTGTACCGGGACCGGGAGCTGCAGTGCGTCGCCGCGGTCCACGTCGCGGCCCGCAGCCAGCGGGGGACGGCCGAGCTGGGCCGCTCGGACCCGTGGCTGGCCCGGCTGATCGCCCGGGCGGTGCGGAGCCCGCAGGGGCTGCGGCTGAACGCCGGCGAGCTCGGCGGGGGGCCCTTCTCCGCGGCGGACGACGCGGGCGAGGTGGGCGACGTGGGCGCGGTGACGGTGGACGTCCTGCGGGCACGCGGCCGGGTGCTGGGCACCATCACCTTCCTGTACGGCCGACCGGAGCCCCGGATGCCGGAGGCGCTCTTCCTGGGGGACCTGGCCAAACGGGCCGCGCTGGCCCTCGACAACGCGATGCTCTACGAGCAGCGCCGCCAGCACGTGCTCTCGCTGCAGCGCCACCTGCTCCCCGCGGAACTCCCCCACGTGCAGGGCCTCGACCTCGGGGCCTCGTACGAGGTGGGCGACCCCATGCTGGACGTCGGCGGGGACTTCTACGACGTGGTCCCCCGCGGCGGCGGGGCGGCCCTGGTGATCGGGGACGTGTGCGGGCGCGGGGCGGAGGCGGCGGCCCTCACCGGGCTGGCCCGCCACACCCTCCGCACCCTGCTGGAGGACGGCGCGCCGCCCGGCACCGCACTGAGCCGGCTCAACGCCGCCCTGCGCCGGGAGCGGACCTCCCGCTTCGTCACGGGCGCGATCGCGTGCCTCGACCCCGACGGCGGGGAGGGCATGCTGCTGCGGACCGCGAGCGCCGGGCACCCGCCGCCGCTGCTGCTCCGGGCGGACGGCGCGGTCGAGCAGGTGCGGGCGGGGGGACTGCTGCTGGGCGTGGTGGACGAGCCGCGGTACACGGTGGCGGAGGACCGGCTGCGGCCGGGGGACACGGCGGTGTTCTTCACCGACGGCCTGACCGAGTCGCGGGCCCGGGACGGGTCCTTCTTCGAGGGGCTGCTGCCGGGGCGGCTCGCCGGTCTGCGGGGGCTGGGGGCGGCGCGGGTGGCCGAGGAGCTGGCGCACCAGGCGGTGGACTTCCGGGCCTCCGGTGCGGACGACATCGCCCTGCTGGTGGCGCGGGTCCGCGGCGCGGACGAGGGCGCGGACGGGGGCGCGGACCGGAGAGCGGACGGGGGCGCGAGCGGGGGAACGGACGGCTCCGGGGGCGGCGGAGAGGGGTGCGGATGACGGGCGGACGGCAGGGGACAGCGGTGGCAGGCGGCCTGATCCTGGTGGTGGAGGACTCCGAGGAGGACACGGAGGCGATCGAGCGCGCGCTGTCGCGGTCCCACCCCGAGGTCGCCCTGGAGTTCGCGTCGGGCACGGAGGGCGTGCTGGCGCGGCTGCTGGACCCCGCGGCGCCGCGTCCGGGCCTGGTCCTGCTGGACCTCAACATGCCGGGCCGCGACGGGCACTCGCTGCTCGCCGACATCCGCGCGCGCGGCGAGCTGGCGGACGTGACCGTGGTGGTCTTCACCTCCTCCACCGCGCCCGCCGAGGTCGAGGCGTGCTACGCGGCCGGCGCCGACAGCTACGTGTACAAGCCGGTGAACTTCGACCTGTTCCGGACGGTGCTGAGGGGCGCCGTCGACTACTGGCAGCAGCAGGGCGGCCACTGAGGCCGGGCCGTACCGGACGGGCGGCCCTCAGCCCTCCGCGCCCCCGTCCAGGGTGAACCAGACGGCGGTGCCCTCGCCCGGCGCGCTCTCCAGCCACAGCACCCCTCCGTGGCGCTCCACGATGCGCCGGACGACGGCCAGGCCCACACCCGACCCGCCGCCCCGCTCGGTGCGCCGGTGCAGCCTGCGGAAGAGCTGGAAGACCTCCTCGTGCTGGTCGGCGGGGATGCCGATGCCGTTGTCGCGGACGACGACGGCGGGCACGGGGCCGTCGCCGCCGGGCGGCACGGCGCTCCCGGCGGCGACCTCGACGGTGCGCGGGCCGGTGTCGGACGCGTACTTGGCGGCGTTGACGAGGAGGTTGACGAGGACCTCCCGCAGGCGGGCGGGGTCTGCGGAGACGACGGGCAGCGGGCCCGGCCGCAGCACCGCGACCTGCTGCTCCGCCAGGCGGTCCCCGGCGACCTCCAGGGCCTCGTCGAGCAGGGTGTCCAGGGCGGTCCGCTCGCGCTGGAGGCCGACGCGGCCCAGGCGGGAGAAGTGGAGGAGCGAGTCGAGCAGGCCGTCCATGCGGGCGGCGAGCCGCTGCACGGTGTCCAGCCGGCGGCGGGTGGCCGCGTCCAGGTCGGGGCCCGCGTCCTCCACGATGAAGGCGGAGGCGTTGGAGATGCCGCGCAGCGGCTCCTTCAGGTCGTGGGCGGCGGCGTGCGCGAAGGAGTTGAGGTCCTCGTTGATGCGGCGCAGCTCCTCGTTGAGCTGGGAGAGCTCGGAGGCGCGGCGCAGCAGCAGGTCCGAGAGGGTGCGCCACAGCTGGTGGGCCGCGGCCCGGTCCTCGGCGGTCCAGGGCAGGCTGCGGCCGCGGACGGTGGCGCGGAAGACCGCGGTGGAGCCGCGCGGGGTGAGGCGCTCGCCGCGGGGGCCGAGGCGGACCGGGCGGGCCGGGTCGGCGGCCCAGTCCCGGGAGGTGGGCCACTCGCGGCGCCACCAGGCGAGGACGTCGCCCTCGCCGGTGAGGGGGACGAGGAGCAGACCCGCCGGCAGGCCGCCGTCCTGCGCGGCCGGGCCGGACGGGGGCACGGGCGCGGATGCGGCGGGAGCGGTGGCCGTGCCGTGCACGGCGGCGTCCTGCGTGGCGCCCGGGGCGGGGGTGCCCGCGGCCGCCCGGTCCTGCTCCGCGAGGGTCTCCGGGAGGCGGTCGGTGCACCAGACCGTCCCGGCGGGCAGTCCCGCGGCGAGCCGGGGCAGCAGGGGGGCGAGGGCCGGGGGCGGCTCGGCTCCCCCGGCCGCCGCGGTGCCGCCGCGCAGCAGGAGCACGCCGTCGGCCGCGGCCAGCTCCGGCAGGCCGGGCGTCTCCATGAGGCTGCCCGCCAGGTCGCCGGTGATCCGGCCGGCCAGGCCGGCGAGGACGGACCGGCTGCGCGCCAGCGTCTCGGACTGGCTGCGCTCGTCGAGGGCGGCCAGCTGGAGCGAGAGGGCGGTGCCGAAGAACTCGCAGGCGGCCCGCAGCTCCGGGGAGAGCCGGTTCGGGGTGTCGCCGTGGCAGGCGATCAGCCCCCACAGGCGCCCCTCGCGCAGCAGGGAGACGGACATCGAGGAGGTGACACCGATGTTCCGGAGGTACTCCAGGTGGTAGCCCGAGACCGTGCGCAGGACGGATCCCGACAGGTCCAGCGGCTGCCCCGTGGCCGGCCGCACCGGCGGGTGGAGGCCGACGGTGGGGTCGTCGACGTCGGCGATGACCCGGATCCAGTTGCGCGTGTACAGGCGGCGGGCCTGCGGCGGGATGTCGCTGGCCGGGAACCACAGGCCGAGCCACGGCTCGCGGCCCTCCGCGATCTCCTCGGCGACCACCTCGCCGGGGCCGTCCTCGCCGTCGAAGCGGTACGCGACCACCCGGTCGTACCCGGTCAGGGCCCGCACCTCGCGCACCGCGGCCCGGCAGCACTCGGCCGCGGTGGCGGCGCCCTGGAGGCGGCGCAGCGCCCGGCGGACGCCCGGGTAGAAGTCCTGGAAGGCGAAGGGCGCGCCCGCGGTCCGCGGTTCGAACTCCAGGACCAGCAGGTCGTCGGTGCGGTGGACCGTCACGTCGAAGAGGCGGGGGCAGCCGTCGACGGTCACGGTCATGGGCAGCAGCCCTCCCCCGGCGGGGTCGGTCTCGGCGGCCTCCCGTGCCTGCGCCCACTGCTCCGCCCCGAGCAGGCGGGCGGCCCCGGTGCCGACCAGGTCCTGCGCCTCGGCCCCGAGCAGGTCGCCGGTGTTGAGGGCGGCGCTGTCCACCACGCCGTCGGCGGCGCGGACGGCGAGCAGGGTGCCGTAGGACTGGACGCCCCCCAGGAGGTGGATGGGCTCGCGGACGCACGCGCCGAGGTCGAACGCGTCGGACACCTGGCGCTCGGCCTCCACCGCGCGCTCCGACAGCCAGTCGTGCCGCGGGCGGCGGTCCTGCGCCTCCGTCCGGCCGCCCGGGGCCGGGGGCCCGTCCTGTCCCGTCGACAGGACCCGCTCGGCCATGCCCGGCTCCTCCCGGTGGGGCCGGCCGCGGTGGGGCGGGCCGGTCCGTCTGTCGCTGTGCGTCGCCCCCCTCTTTGCATCGTCCCCCCTGCGGGGACGCTGCGCCGACCGGTCCCCGGGGGGCGGGTGGAACCGGCGGTGCCGTCAGACGCGCGCCGGGAAGAGCGCGGCGAGGCCGGCGAGGACGGCGCTGTTGAGCGCGAAGGCGTCGCAGCACTCCGCCGCGACCCGGCGCCGCTCCGCCTCCCCGACGGGGAGGCCGTCGAGCAGCCCGCGGTACTCCCGCCGGAAGGCGGGCGTGCTGCCGATCCGCTCGAAGACGTAGAAGCGGACCCCGTCGCCCCCGGCGTCGAGTCCCCAGGTCCGCTCGGCGGTGCGGCGGACCACCTGCCCGCCGGCGAGGTCGCCCAGGTAGCGGGTGTAGTGGTGGGCGACGTACCCGGCGGGCCAGTGCGCGGCGACCTCCGCGATCCGCGCGGCGTAGCGCCGGGTGGCCGGCAGGGCCGAGGCGCGGGCGCGCCAGTCCTCCCCCGCCAGGTGCCGCAGGTCCCGCTCCAGCTCCGGGACCCGTTCCAGCTCCGGCCGTACGAACGGTCCCGCCACGGGGTCGTCCGCGAGGCGGGCGGCCCCGTCCTCCAGGGCGCGGTACACGAACCACAGCTGCTCGGTGTAGCGGGCGTAGGCGTCGAGGCCGAGCCGCCCGCCCAGCAGGTCGCCCATGAACGCCGACTCCTCGGCCTCGGTGTGGGCGGCGCGGGTGGCGGTGCGCAGGGCGTCGGAGAAGGGGCCGGGCGGGAGGTCGGGTACGGGACCGGGTGCGGGGCCGGGCGGGAGGTCGGGTATGAGGTCGGGTATGAGGTCGGACGGCAAGGGGGCTCCTGGGTCGGGGGCGCGGGAGGCATGTCCGCAGGTGGTCGCGCGCCTCAGCCTGCCCGTTCCCGCCCTCGGCACACGTGGCGCACGGCACGTCGCGGCCCGGAGCGCGGGCTCCGGCGGACGCGGACGGCCCGCGGCCCCGGCCGGCAAGGCTCCGGTCGGGGCCGCGGGAGTCCGCAGCGGTGGCCGCGTCAGCGGTGGCCGCCGTAGTACTGGCCGTACTGCTGGTGGTAGCCGGAGTCCACGGCGTGCTTGTCCTTGTCGTACTCCGGCGCGTTCTTGATCTCGTCCTTGGTGCGCGAGACGTAGACGGTGCGCTCGTTGGCGTCGATGCTGGAGACGGTGCCGGCGGGCAGCAGGACGTGCTTGCCGAAGATCCACGGGCCGGTGTCGACGACGAGGTACTGGCCGTCGACCTCCTCGCTCGCCTTGTCGACCTTGCCGATGTGGCCGTCGGTGGCCTCGACGCGGTAGCCGACGAGGTCCACGCCCGCCGTGTAGCCGCTGTCCGCGCCGTAGCCCCACATGGTCTCGCTCATGTCCGCAGTCCTTCCGCAGTGTCGGAGTGCCGGGACGGGATCGCCGTCCGCACTTCTCTCCGGGGCAGCCGCTACCCCGGGATCCCGCGGGCAGTCATCCCGTCCCGCGCGGGAACCGGGCGGCACCGCTCCCGGGCAGGGCATCTCCGGGAAAAGGTTTCTGACGCCCCGCCACCTCCCCTGCCGGCGGGCCCGGTCACCGGCGCGCGTACAACCTTTCGGGGCGGGACGTGTCTTCTCCGGTGACGGAGGGGGACGCCATGGGTCGCAGGGCCACGGCCGGCGGGACCGCCGGGGCCGCGCTCGCCGCCGGGATGCTCGTCCTGGCCGCCTGCGCCGCGGGCGGGGGCGGCGGGCCGGGCGGCGGTGCAGCGGGGCCGGTGCGCAGGGGCGGGCGGCCGGTGCCGTCGGCCGCGGCCCGGCCCGCCGCGCGCCCGGCGGTGGACTTCGACGGCGACGGGTACGGCGACGTGGCGGTGGGCGCGGGCGACGGCACGGTGCGCGGGCGGGAGCGGGCCGGGGGCGTGGTGGTGCTCCGGGGCTCCGCACGCGGCCTGGCGCGCCCCGTCGCCGTCACCCGCGACAGCCCCGGCGTGCCCGGCCCGGTGCGGGCCGACGAGGGCTTCGGCGGCACCGTGGGCGCGGGCGACCTGGACGGCGACGGGCGGACCGACCTGGCGCTCGGCGACCCGGACGCCGGGGAGGGGGCGGGCCGTCTGGTGGTCCGGTACGGGGGCGCCCGCGGCCTGCGGCCCGGGGGGACCGAGGTCACGCAGCGGACACCGGGCGTCCCCGGGCCGGTGCCGGGCGCCGACGCGGCGTACTTCGGGCACGCCGTGGCCGTGCGCGACACCGACGGGGACGGCCGGGCCGAGGTCGCCGTGGGCGTGCCCGACGACGGCGGCCCCGGACCGGCGCGCGCCGGCGTCGTGCTCCTCCTCCGCGGGGGGCCGCACGGACTGTCCGTGCGGGGCGTGCGGGAGGTCGTGTCCGGCCGACCGGCGCCCGAAGGGGTCCAGGAGGTGTTCGGCGGCACCGTGCTCCTCGCGGACGTGACGGGGGACGGCCGGACCGAACTGCTCTCCGCCGCGACCGGCGCCGACGACGGCCACGGGGTGCTGCACGTCTCCTGCGCGGCCCGGCCGGGTCCGTGCCCGGCGGCGGCCGCCGTCGGGCGCGCCGGCCTGCGGGGACTGCCCGCCGCCGACGCCTTCGGTTTCGGCGGCGCCCTGGCGGGCTAGGACCTGTCCGGTGGTCCGGCCGGGCCCTCCCCGGGCGCAGCGGGTGCCGGGGCACGCGACGGTGCGTCCGCTCGGCCGGGTCGACACCCGTCCCGGGCCGGGGGAGACTCCTCCCGATGCCGCCACGAACCGACACGCCCCCTACGTGGGACGAGCGTGCACAGCTGGCCACCTTCCTGGACTACGCCCGTGGCACCGCGCGGGCCACGTGCGAGGGCGTGTCCCCCGAGGACGCCCGCAAGGCCCCGCTCCCGGGTTCGCCGCTGATGACGCTGTGCGGGTTGATCAGCCATCTGCGCTGGGTCGAGTACTACTGGTGGCAGGTGGTGTTCCTGGGCGAGGAGCTCGCCGGGGCCGCTCGCCGGGGCGACCGACGACGACCCCGACCCCGAGATGCGGACAGCGGTCGACATCCCGTTGCCCCGGCTCCTCGCCGAGTACGAGGAGCAGTGCGCCCGCTACCGCCGCCTGGTGTCCGGCCACGACCTGAGCTCGAGGGCCGGACGTCCCGTCAGCGACGGCCGCCACGTCGACCTGCGATGGGTGATGCTCCACCTCATCGGGGAGACGTCCCGCCGCAACGGCCACCTCGACGTCGTGCGTGAGCTCGTCGACGGGCGGACCGGCGCCTGAGGCCGGTCCTGACGCCTTGTCGTGACGAGCGCAGCGCGTCAGGAGGAGGCCGGCAACGGCCTGGCGGACACCCCGCGCCACCCGTGCGGCCCGCCCCTCCGCCCGTCCCGTCCGCCCCTGCGCCGCGGGAGGGACGGAGGGGCGGACGGACCGGAGGGCCTCCCGGCGGAGGACGGCCCCCGGCTCGCTGCAGGACGTGATGCAGGAGGGCCCCCGCCTGCACGGCGGGGGCCCTCCTCCGTTCCTGGCGGTCAGCCGGTGCTGGCAGGACCCGACAGGGCCCTGATCACCCCTCGGCCCTCGTCAGGTAGGCGTCGATGATCGTCTCGGTGACGGTGTTGCCCTGCCGGTCGGCCGCCTCGGCCTTGAACGAGACGCTGCCGCCGGCGCGGGGGTTGGTGACCTCGACGGCGCCGTCGCGCACGGCGGCCTTCTGCCAGTCGGCACCCCTGTCGTACGAGACCCAGACCGCGAGGGATCCCAGGTTCCGCCCCTGCGCGGATCCCTCGACGGTGACGGGGACCCGCACCCTCGCCCGTTCCCGGGCCGTGTTGTCCAGGGAGAGCTCGGGGGTGAAGCGCACGACGGAGGTGGGGATCCTGGCGATGCCCGGCGCGTAGGCGGAGGAGAACGTCCAGGACGCGGTCATGGCCGTGGACACGTCCGCCACCGCTCCGCGGGCGACGGAGACGGTCAGCCGGTAGTCGGCCCGCTCGTCGGGCGCCACGTAGAAGTAGTCGAAGGGGTAGATGCTCCGGTGGACGAGCTGTCCGTTGCGGTAGAAGGTCGTCAGCGCGCTGTCGTACGGCGCGTTGTTGTCGCTGAAGTCGCCGCTGCCGTCCGAGAACAGCGGGATCGCGCCGAGCATCGCCTCGCCGTTGCGGAGCAGCCCGGCGCCGTCCGGGAGGGAGGGTCCGAAGACACCCACGTTGAACGTGTGCCGGTAGGAGCGTCCCGGCCGGAACGCCTGGTCGGACCAGACGTAGCTGCTCTCGTAGGAGTCGTCGGCGTCCACCTGGTCGAAGATCAGCGTCCAGGGGGTGTCGGCCGACAGCAGGTGCAGGGTGGTCGTGTGGGGAAGGGCGCGGGGCTCACCGAGGCCGGTGCCGCCCTCCGTGACCGGGGTGACGAAGCCGGTCTTGCCCTTGGCCGGCGCACCCATCCCCAGCCTGACGTCGGCGAAGTCCCGGGGAGCGGGGTGGTCGGCGAAACCGGTCAGGTACGTGTCGCCCTCCGGCCGGTACACCAGGGCGTAGTCGTCGTGCCCCTCGGTGCCGGTGGAGAAGGCGAGCGAGAGCTGCTGGTTCAGGGTGTCCCCGGGGTACGCCTTCGGGCCGACGTGGGCGGTGTGGAACTTGCCGAGGTTCGCGGCGAAGAGCCCGAAGCGGGTGAAGGTCCCGTCGGGCAGGTCGACGCCCGCGCTGATGTACCCGAAGGTCGGCTGCGCGGTCCGGTCCGGCACGGTGACGTCGATCGCCTTGGCGGTGCGCGCGTCCAGCGTCACCGTGGTGTCCTCGGTGACGTCCAGGTTGGGCCGGTTGAACCAGTCGGCGCCCTGGCTGTACGAACCCTCCGGGTCCACGCGGACCATGCTGTTCAGGAAGTAGCGCCCCTTGGGGACGCGCACCGAGTGCGTTTCCCCTCCCAGGGCGATGTCGTTGCCCCGCAGCGGACCGGTCAGCGCCTGCAGGTACGCGTCCCAGGAGGCGGCGGGGCTGCCGCCGCGGTCCAGGGGTTCCACGGTGACGGTGTAGTGCTCCGACTCACGGTCCACGGCGAACACGGTGCCGACGGTCCGGCCGTCGCCGGTGGCGGTGACCCGCCCGGTGAAGGTGCCGACCGCGTCGCCCCCGAGCCGGGTGTCGGCGGTGACCTTCACCGTGGCCTCGCCCTGCGCCGGGACGGTGACCCGGGCGTCGGTGGTGAACATCCCGGCGGGCGCCGGGCCGCCGTCGGGCCCGGTGGCGTCCACGGCCAGGTCCAGGGTGACCGGCGTGCTGCCCAGGTTGCGGTAGGTGAGGTCCCGGACGAGCGGCTGGTCGTCGGTGTGCGGCCACTGGGCGAGGCCGAAGGGGAGCGAGGTCTGACGGGCGACGACGGTCTGCTTGATCGCCTTCCGCAGGTCGACCCGGCCGGAGCCCTGCTGGAACGGCCCGTACGCACCCGGCGTGGCCGACGCGACGAGCGCCTGCCTGATGTCGTCGCCGGTCCAGTCGGGGTGCTGCTGGGCGAGGATGGCGGCCGCGCCCGCGACGTGCGGGGTGGCCATGGAGGTGCCGCTCAGCGCCACGTACCCGTCCGCGACCGGCGTACCGGCGCCGGCCATCAGGCTGTCGTGCGCGGCCGCGGCTCCGATGGCCACACCGGGCGCCGTGATGTCCGGCTTGATCGCGCCGCCGGCGGCCCGGGGGCCGGTGCTGGAGAAGGGTGCCAGCACGTCCTGCTTGTCGACGGCGCCGACGGTGAGGGCGGCGTCGGCGCTGCCGGGCGTGTTGATCGTGCCGGGCCCGCCTTCACCGGTGTTGCCGGCCGCGACGACGAAGAGCGTCCCGCTCTCGGCCGACAGCCTGTCGACGGCCTCCTCCATCGGGTCGGTCTCGGGGGTGTCGTAGCTGCCGAGGCTGAGGTTGGCGACGTCCGCCTTCTCCGCCGCCGCCCACTCCATGCCCGCGATGATCTGGGACATGCTGCCGCTGCCGTTGTCGTCGAGGACCTTGCCGGCGAGGATCCGGGCTCCCGGCGCCACGCCCCGGTACTTGCCGCCGGACTTCGCCCCGGTGCCGGCCGCGATGGACGCGACGTGCGTCCCGTGGCCGTACCGGTCCACGGTGTCGGGCGACTGGGAGAAGTTGCGCTCGGCCACGACCTGGCCGGCCAGGTCGGGGTGGGTGGTGTCCACCCCGGTGTCGAGGACGGCGATGCGCGTACCGGTGCCGTCGAAGCCGGCCGCCCACGCCTCGGGGCCGCCGATCTGCGGCACGCTCCTGTCCAGGGAGGCGTGGACGACGGCGTCGAGCCACACCGAGGCGATGCCGGGCGCCACCGTGCGGCCGGCGTCGCCCGCCGTCCCCCTGGTGACGGCGGACCACAGGTCCGCGGTCCCGTTCGCGGGTGCGGCGACGGCGTCGGCGTCGATGCTGCTCAACGTGCGCTCGACGTCGGCGCCGGCGGTGGCGCGCAGCGCCGTCCTGGCCGCCGGGCGCGCCGCGTCGTACATCACGATGAGCCGCAGGTCCCTGCGCTGCGCATAGGCAGGGGAGCTCAACGTGGTGACGTCGAACAGACGCCGGTCCAGGCGGCCGCTCCCGATCAGGCCCCGCGCGTCGTCGGGCACGGCGTAGGTGTGCCCTCCGGCGGTCTCGACACGGATGGGGATGTCCTCGCGGCCCCGGGCGGGCCGCGCGGAGACGACCTCGCCCTTGCCGTCCACCCCGATCCGGTCACCGGTGATCAGGGGGATCCAGCGGTGTGCCGTGCGGGTGCCGGCGTCACCGCCGTCCCGAGCGGGCCCGAGGTCCGGGGACGGGGCCACCGTCGGGTGGGCCGCGGTGGTGGAGCCTGCGAGCACCGGGGGCGCCGGCGGGGCGGCGGCGACCGACAGCAGGCCGAGCCCCACGGCCATGCCGAACACGGGTCTCATGAAGATGGATCTCACGGTTTCCTCTCGCTCTGCCGCTCCGCACCGGCCTGTGCTTCCACAGCCGGGGCCGAGCGGCGACACAACGGACGCAGTGTCCGACGCCGGACACATGCACGGTCGAACAGAACCCCCGTGCCCGGACGGGCCGTCAGTCGGCTGCTTGCCGGGCCCTCGTGGGGAGGCTCCTGCGCGGGGTGGCTCTTCGCGGGGTGCCGGGCTTCGGCCACCGCCGGGCACAGGGGGGGTCCGTCCCGGAGGCAGGGCCCTCCGCCGCGGGCCGCGCCGCGACGCGGGTGCCCGCGGAGGGCCACTCCCCCGGCCCCCGCGCACACGGGCAGGCCGGGCCGCGCCGGGGACCGGGGCGGACCGCACGGTCCTGTGCGGCCCGCCCCGGGCCGGTCGTGCGCGGTCGCCGGGCGACCGCGCCGGTCAGCCCGTCAGCCGGTCAGCCGGTCATTACGGGCTCACCGGATCCCGAAGGCCCGGATCACCGTCTGGGTGACGGTGTTGCCGGCCGTGTCCCGGGCGCTCGCCCGGAGGGAGACGAACCGGGCTCCCTTCGGTGCGGACAGGCCGAACCGGCCGCCGTGGCCGGGCACGGCCCTCCGCCAGGTCCGTCCGTCGTCGTAGGACAGCTCGACCGCGACCGGTGCGAGCGCGCCCGCGCCGACGGCACCGGGGAGGTGGCGGGCGGACACCGACAGGTCCGCACCGTTCCCCGCCCGGCCCGCCGCGTCGGTGGCGACCGCGTAGTCCAGCTGCAGCAGGGGCAGCACCTCGGGGTCGTCCGACGACGGCGCCTTCGAGGTGAAGGCCCATTCGGTGTGCGTCGTGGCGGAGTAGGGGCTGACCGAGGCGTCCCGGCCGGTGTCCAGCACCAGGCGGTACGGGAGCCTGTCCGGGCCTGGCGCGTCGGCTCCGACGACGGTGGCCGACCCCTGCGCCAGGAGGGTGTCACCCTGGTAGAGGGTGAGGGCCTGGCGCGTGCGCTGGTAGTCCATGGTCATGCCGACGTGGTCGGAGCCGCCCCAGCCGGGGACGTCGAAGCTCAGCCAGCTCCCGCTGCGCCGGGGGAGCTTGTAGTTGTTGTTGAGGTACGGGCGCTCGACCGGCTTGAACCACTCCTCCGCCTGCGTGCTCCCGGGACGGTAGGCGGTCCTGGGCTCGATCTCGTAGAGGAGGCCGTCGACGTAGGCCTCCTGGCCCCAGGTGAACGCGCCGCCGGTGGAGACCCAGTCGACCCGCTTCCCGTTCACGGGCTCGCGCATCGTGGTGCCGATGCCCCAGTCGGAGTAGGCGGGCCAGTCGAACCGGAACTCCCCGCCGCCCCGCGCCGGGTCCGGGCTGTCGAAGGTGACGTCGACCCGGGCCAGGTTCTCCGGACCTCCCTGCTGGACCAGGTCGTCCGGGATCTCGTTGTGCCAGGTCCGCATCAGGTCGTAGACGTAGGGGCTGACCGGCTGGGAGTCGACGCGGAGCACCGCGTCGCCGGCGCGCACCATCCGGATGAGCTTCTCGCCCTCGTCCGTGCTGAGCAGCGCCACGTCGATCCCGGCGGGCGTCAGCGGTCGGGGGCTGTAGTCGCGGACCCAGCGTCCGGGTTGGTCGTTCACGACCAGCAGGAGCGCCGCCCCGGCCCGGACGGCGGCGGCGGCCTGGTCCGCGTCGCTGACCGAGGCTGTGCGGCGCACCACCACCGCCTTGCCGCGCGCGTCGACCCCGGCGTAGTCCGCGGCCGCGCCGTCGCCGGCGACGACCGCCTTCAGGTTCCGGCGCCCCTTCGGCAGGGGGGTCATGCCCGTCTGCTGGAGGACGTCGGAGAAGTCGGTGGCTCCGAGGGCGACGCTCAGCGCGGGCTGCTCCTTGCGCCAGCGCGCGGCGAGGTAGAAGTCGCCGTGGGTCACCTTGGTGCGCAGGGGCTGCGCCCAGAGGCTGTCGTAGCTGGTCTGGGTCTCCATGTAGTCGCGCCAGGAGGCGCCGCCCATGGAGCGGTGGTACTCGAGGCGCTGGTAGGTCGCCTCCGTGCGCTGGGGCGTGGTCACGTCGACCCGGCGGATCCTCGAGGCGTCCAGCACGACGGTGGTGTCGCGGTCCATGGTGACGTCGGGGTCGCCGAGCAGCGCCATGCCCATCGAGTGCGGGCCGTGGAGGCCCTGGACGGTCTTGAACGAGAGGACCGAGTACGTGTCGTCGGGCAGGAACGTCGTCAGCGTGCCCGTCATGCCGACCAGGTAGAAGGTGGGCAAGGAGTCGCCCGACCTGAGCACCTCCACGACCCCGGACATGGGCCGGCCCTCGCCGTCCTTGAGGGTCATCGTCAGTTTGTGGACGACGTCGCCCAGCGCCACGGCCGTGTGCGCGACCTGATGCCCAGCGGGGTCGGCAGCGGTGATCTGACCGCTGTAGCGCCTGCCGGCGGAGGCCTGGGAGCCGTCGATCGTGAGGGTGACGGACGCGGACCCGTGCGCGGGCACGGCCACCCGGGTCGCGGACAGCCGGAACATGCCCGCGGGGGCGTCGGGGGCCTCGACGGACAGGTCGAGGGTGACGGGCGTGTCCGCGAGGTTGGTGTAGGTCACGGGGCGCAGGACCGTGCTGGAGCCGCCCGCGGGCGCCTGCCCCGCGAAGGCGGTGGCGGAGGCGAGGACGGTGGCCCGGACCGCCGCCGCCGCGTCCACGCGGCCGCTGCCGCCCTGGAAGGCGTCGTACTGCGGGGTGGGCCGGGAGCTGCTGACGAGCAGGTCCTTGAGCCGGCTCCCCGTCAGGTCCGGGTGGGCGGCGGCCAGCAGTGCGGCGGCGCCCGCGACGTGGGGCGTGGCCATCGAGGTGCCGCTCAGCGTCTGGTAGCTGCCCTCGCCCTCCGGGGCGTACTGCGAGCGGGCCGCGAGCACGTCGACACCGGGGGCGGTGATCTCCGGCTTGAGGCCGCCGTCACCGACGCGGGGCCCCTGGCTGGAGAAGGAGGCGACGTCGTCGGCGGAGTCGACCGCGCCGACGGTCAGTGCGGAGTCCGCCGCGCCGGGCGCGCCGATGCTGCCGGGCGCGCCCTGGTTGCCGGCGGCGACCACGAACAGGGCCCCCGTCTCGGCGCTGAGACGGTCGACCGCCTCGCTCATCGGGTCGGTGCCGTCGGACGGTGCGTCGGAGCCGAGGCTCATGTTGACGACCTTGGCGTGCTGGTCGCGCGCCGCCCACTCCATGCCCGCCAGGACCCACGAGTCCTGCCCGGAGCCGTCGTCGGCGAGCACCTTGCCGATGCGGAGGTCCGCGCCGGGCGCGACGCCCCTCTCCCGCCCGCCGGACGCGGCGCCGGTCCCGGCGATCGTGGAGGCCACATGGGTGCCGTGCCCGTTGCGGTCCACGACCTCCTCGCCGGGGACGAAGCTCCGCGAGGAGGCGATGCGGTCCGCGACGTCGGGGTGCCCGGGGTCGACCCCCGTGTCGAGCACCGCGACGTCCACGCCCTGCCCGGTGTCACCGCCCGCCCAGACGTCGGGCGCGCCGATCCGGGCCGTGGTGTCGGCGAGGTCGGCCTTCACGAGGCCGTCCAGCCAGATCCGCGCGATGCCGGAGCTGAAGCCCGGGGCGCCGGACCGCGTCCCCGCCCTCGCGGCGCCCGCGGGCGCGGCGGTGACGGCGGACCAGAACCCGGCCGCGTGCCTGCGGTCCTCGGTGAGCGCGGCGCCCTGCACGCTGTCCAGGGTCCTGACCCGGGTGGAGCCCTGCGGGGACGCGCCGGAACGCAGCTGCGCCGCCCCGTCCGTGTAGGAGACGATGAGCGGCAGCCGGTCGCGGTGCGCGTCGTCGTATCCGTCGGCGATGAGGGCCGTGATGTCGAACAGCCGCCGGTCCAGGGTGCCCGCCGCGACGTACGGGAGGGCAGCGTCGGGGTAGACGTACAGGTGGCCCCCCGACTCCATGACGCGCGCCTCCGCGGGGGACCCGTCGCCGCTGCGCACGTCGACGGTGCCGCCCCTCCCACCGGACCCGCGGACGGTGGCGACGTCGCCGGTGACCAGGGTGACCGTGTGGACCCCCGGCGGCACGGCCGCCCGGGCCGGTGCGGTGGACGCGGGCGGCGCGGCCGCCGGGACCGGCCCGGGGGGTGCCGGGGAGGCGGCGACGGGGGCGGCCGTGGCCAGGAGGGCCACGCCGGCGGTGGCCAGGACCGTCCAGCGTGCGGGTGGTGGCTTCAACAGGTTCCTCGTGGGCGTCGGGACAGGCGGGGATCGCTGCGCCTGCAGCCGCTCGGCACATCGGGGTGGGACGGCGCCGCGGACTCGTGGGGGAAGATACGGGCCCGCGCCTTCGGGCCGCCGAGTGACGTCGATCACGTGTCGGCGGTCTGGACAGGGGCCCGCGGATGCGCAGGGGCCCCCGACCGCGGAGGGCCTTCCCGCCGGCGACCGCACCCGCCCGGCCTCACCGGGAGGAGGCCGCCCGCCGCACGGGCCCCGTCCCCTCGCCCGGACCGGGCGCACCGCGGCAGGGGAGCCGTATTCCTGCCTCGACAGGCATGCGGGCCTTTCCCTTTGAGGCAGTGTCGGATCCGGACGCGCCGCCGCTCGGGCGCGGACCTCGTCCGGGCGGTTCCGAGAGCGCGGGCGGCGGCTTCGGCCGGACGCGCCCGGCAGCGGGGGCGCACGCCGCGCCCCGGGGACGACCTGGGCCCCGTCCCTCCGGTGCGGGACGGGACGGACCGTCAGGCCTGGCCGGAGAACTTCTGCCAGGCCGACTGCCGGGCGACCCCCAGCGCGGCGCCGATGCGGGCCCACGGCACTCCGCGGGCGCGGAGCCGGTCGACCCAGGTCTGCAGGCTCGCGTCGACCTGGGCGCTCACCGAGGCGATGCGGGGCAGGAGTTCGAGGATCTCGTCGTCGGTCATCGTCTCCGAGACGGGGACCTCGGGCGTCTCCCCGGGGGCGGCGGGACGGGCCAGGATGTCGCCGCAGAGGCGGACGCAGCCGTCGCAGATGTAGACGCCCGGGCCCGCGACGACCTTGCTCACCTCGGTCTCCGGCCTGCCGCAGAAGGAGCAGTGGAGGGTGCGGTCGGCGAAGAGCTGCGCGGACATGGATCCTCCGTCATCGATCCCGCGTCAGTCTGGTCCTGACGCCTTGTCGTGACGACCGTAGCGCGTCAGGAGGGGGCTGACAACAGCCCGGCGGACACCCCGCGCCGCCCGTGCGGCCCGTCTCCACCCGCCCGTCCGCCCCTCCGCCCCTCCCGAGGCGGAGGGGCGGAGGGGCGGATGCGGATGCGGGTGCGCGGCCGCCGTCAGCGGGGCCCGGACACGGCGGTGGCGCCGTGCCGGTCCGGGGCGGCGGGGCCGTCGGACGGCCGCCGCGCGGCCTCCTCGGGCCTGCCGGGCCACCAGAAGCGCCGCCCGGTGAGCAGGACGAGGGCGGGCACGAGGACGGTCCGCACCAGGAGGGTGTCCAGCAGGACGCCGACGCCGACGATGACGCCGATCTGGGTGAGGGTGATGAGCGGCAGCACCCCGAGGACGGCGAAGACGGCGGCGAGCAGGATGCCCGCGCTGGTGATGACGCCGCCGGTGGAGGCGAGGGCGCGGAGGACCGCGGCGCGGGTGCCGTGGCCCGCGAGGGTGTCCTCGCGGGTGCGGGCGATGAGGAAGATGTTGTAGTCGACGCCGAGGGCGACCAGGAAGAGGAACGACAGCAGGGGGACGCCGGCGTCCAGGGCCGGGAAGTCGTACACCGTGCGGAAGAGCGTCCAGGAGGCGCCCAGGGCGGCGAAGTACGACGCGATGACGGTCAGGACCAGCAGGAGCGGCGCGACCAGGGCCCGCAGCAGCACCACCAGGACGACCAGGACGATGGCGAGGACGAGGGGCACGACGACGCGGGTGTCCCGGGCGGTCGCCCGGGCGACGTCGTAGGTCTCGGCGGTGGTGCCGCCGACGAGCGCGTCCGCGCGCGGCACCTCGGCCAGGCGGCCGCGCAGCCGGGCGATCGCGGCGTCGGAGGCGCGGGTGCCCGCCGCGTCCTCCAGGACGACCTCGGCGGCGGCGTGGCGGGCGGTGCGCTCGCCGGGGGTGACCTGGGCGACGCCGGGCACGCCGCGGGCGGCGCGGACGACCTCGTCCGCGGCGGCGGAGGCGGAGACGACGGTGAGGGGGTCGCCGGCGCCGGCGGGGAGGACGGACTGGAGGGTCTCCTGGCCGAGGACGGCCTCCGGCCTGCTGCGGAAGGAGTCGTTCTGCGAGAGGCCGGTGTGCAGTCCGAGCGCCCCGGAGGCCAGGAGGACCAGGACGGCCGTGCCGGCGGCCGTGACGGCGGCGGGCCTGCGGGCGACGGCGCGGCCGAGCCGGGCCCACCCCCCGCGCCGGTCGGCCGTGACGGGGTCGCCGACCCTGGGCACGAAGGGCCAGAAGATGCCGCGTCCGGGCAGGACGAGGGCGGCGGGCAGGACGACGAGGCCGCAGAGCATCGCGGTGAGGATGCCGACCGCCCCGGCGAAGCCGAGGCCGCGGTTGCCGGTGAGTTCGGCGGCGAGGAGGGTGAGGAGGCTGAGGACGACGGTGGTGCCGCTGGCCAGCACGGCGGGCGCGGTGCCGCGCCAGGCGCGGGCCATGGCCCGGAAGCGGTCGCCCTCCAGGTGGAGCTCGTCGCGGTAGCGGGAGACCAGGAGCAGGGCGTAGTCGGTCCCGGCGCCGAAGACGAGGACGGAGAGGATGCCCGCGGAGGCGGCGTCGACGTCGACGCCCGCGATCGGGGCGAGGACCCCGACGAGCACGGAGGCGAGGCGGTCGCCCGCGCCGACGACGAGCAGCGGGACGACCCACAGCAGGGGGCTGCGGTAGGTGACGAGGAGGAGCAGCGCGACGACGGAGGCGGTCACCAGCAGCAGGGTGGTGTCGGCGCCGTCGAAGACCTTGCCGAGGTCGGCGGAGAAGGCGGGGCCGCCGGTGACCTGGGCCCGCAGGGGTGCCTGGAGGCCCTGGGAGGCGGTACGGCGGATCGTGTCGATCCGGGCGGCGTTCTCGTCGTCCCCGACGCCGCTGCGGAGCGGGACGGCGACGGTGGCGACGCGGTCCTTCGCGTAGGCGGCGCGGGCGGGCGCCCCGCCGAGGCCGAGCCGGCCCAGGGGCACCGCCCGCTGCTCGATCTGCGCCCGCTGCGGGGCGGTGAGGGGGGTGCCGTCGGCGTTGCTGTAGACGACGAGGGCGGGGGCGACCGCTCCGGAGGGGAGGGTCCCGACGATGCGGGAGACCTGGGCGGACTGGGAGCTCGCCGGGAGGCCGGATCCGGTGGTCGCGGTGGTGGTGGCGTCGGCGGGCCCGAGGGTGAAGGCCGCGCCGAGGCCGAGGGCGGTGAGCAGCAGGACGAGCCACGCCGCGCCGCGCAGGCGGCGGGAGGAGGGGCGCAGGGCCCGGTGCGGGCCGTCGCCGGGAGCGGCGGGCCCCTGGCGGCCGGAGCCGGGCATGGTTCGAGACACGATGACCCCATATGTCGTTAAGCAGCTTAGCGATTATCACCGTGTCAGACTGTGGACCATGGCGCAACCCGACACACCCCACCCTCCGGGCGGCGGCCCCGGGGACGAGCTGTCCGAGGCGCTGCGCGAGGTGCTCACCCTGACCCAGCTCGCCCGCGGCGCCCTCGCCCACCGGCTCGGGATGCCGCTGACCGACGTCGAGGCGGTCGAGCACGTGATCATGGCCGAGGCCGCGGGCGAGCAGCTCGGACCGGTGGAGCTCTCCCGGCGGCTTGGGGTGACCTCGGCCGCGGCCACCCAGTCCGTGCACCGCCTGGCAGGCGAGGGGCACGTGGAGCGCACGCCCCACCCGGCGGACCGGCGGCGCCAGGTCCTGCAGGTCACCGACACCGGCATGCGCCACGTCATGGGCGAACTGGCGCCCCTGCTGGGCCTGCTGGGCGGGGCCTCCGCCGGGATGTCCGAGGAGGAGCGGGGGGCGGCGCTCCGGTACCTGGCGAACGTCGCCGCCGCCTACCGCGCGTTCCTCGACCGGCCGCAGGACCGGGCCGCGGCCGGCCCGGGGCCGGAGCGGCCGGGCCGCTAGCACACCTGGCAGACACGCCCGGAGGCCCCGCTCGGCGGAGGCGCGGCCGGGCCCGCGGGGGTCCCGGAGCCTCCGCACGGCACCGCGGCGAGGGCGGGAATGCCTGCGGCCGAAAATTTGTATAAGATTCAACAACATCCGCGGAGCGGCCCCGCTCCCCGAGCGCCAAGGAGACGCCTTGTCCTCCCTCGTCGACATCCGCCGCGCAGGCGAGCGCTTCCACACCCGCGCCGGCTGGCTCGACTCCCGCCACTCGTTCGCGTTCTCCCGGCACTGGGACCCCGGGAACACCCACTTCGGGCTGCTCCTCGTCTCCAACGACGACGTCGTGGCGCCCGGCACCGGTTTCGACACCCACCCCCACCGCGACATGGAGATCATCACCTGGGTGCTGGAGGGCAGCCTGGTGCACCAGGACTCCGAGGGGCACAACGGTGTGATCCACCCCGGGCTCGCCCAGCGGATGAGCGCCGGCACCGGCATCCTGCACAGCGAGAAGAACGACTCCTGGACCCTCACCGGGGACCCCGAGCACCAGACCCCGGTGCGGTTCATCCAGATGTGGACCATCCCCGACGAGGCCGGCATCGCCCCCGGTTACGAGCAGCTCGACATCGGCGGCGAGCTCGCCCGCGGCGGCTGGACCACCCTGGCCTCGGGCATGCCGAAGCACCTCCAGCAGCGGGCGATCGGCATCCGCCAGAAGCACGCCGCCCTGCACGTGGCGCAGATCCGGCCCGGGGAGACCCTGGAGGTCGCCACCGCGCCCTTCGTCCACGTCTTCGTCGCCCGCGGCGAGGTGGCGCTGGAGGGCTCCGGCCCCCTCGCGCAGGGCGACGCCGCGCGGATCACCCGCTCCGACGGCCGCCGCATCACCGGTGGGCCGGAGGGCGCGGAGGTGCTGATGTGGGAGATGGACGCCACCCTCTCGGTCGGCTGACACGGCGGCCGGCGGACCGGCCCGCCGGCGGCCGGGCCCGCGCCCCGCGGCGCCGCCCTCAGCGGGCGGGCCGCGGGGCGCCCGCGGTGAGGCCCTCGGCCCAGGCCTCGAAGGAGGTCCAGGCGATGTCCGGGTAGGCGCGGTGCAGGGCGCCGATGTCGACGGCATAGCCCTCGCGGGACAGGAAGTCCCACATCGCCCCCATGTCGGCGCTCCCCTGCCGGACGAGGGAGAGCGGGACCTGCACCGGTTCGACCGGACGGCCCAGCGCACGCTCCAGGACCGCGGCCATCCGCGCCGGGGTCGGCGCGTCCGAGGCCGCCTCGACGCGGCGGCCCAGGTGCCGGTCGCGGTCGGCGACGACGGCCGCCACCAGCGCGCCGAGGTCCCGGCGGGCCACCTGCTGCAGCGGCCGGTCCGGCGGGATCGGGAACTCCAGCCAGCCCGAGCGCAGGGCCTGCGGGTCGCCGAGGAGGTTCTCGAAGAAGTACGTGGGGGCGACCACCGTCCACGGCGGCCCCTCCTGGGCGAGGACCTCCTCGATCCGCCGCTTGCTCTCGAAGTGCGGCACGCCCGTCCGCCGGTCGGCGGAGGCCACCGAGGAGAACACCAGGTGCGGCAGGCCGGTCCGTACGGCGGCCCGCACGACGGCGAGCCCCTGCTCGACCTCCGCCTCGGGCCCGAACTCGAAGGGCGTGGTGACCGCGAACGCCGCGTCCACCCCCTCCAGCGCGCCCCCCAGGGAGGAGGGCTCGCCGAGGTCCCCGCGGACGACCTCCACCCCGCGCTCCCGCAGGGCCCGCGCCCGCAGGCTGCCGGGGTCGCGGGCCACCGCCCGCACCGCGTGCCCGCCCTCCAGCAGGGCGTCCACGACGGCACCCCCCTGACCGCCCGTCGCCCCCAGTACCGCCACGTGCAAGGACATCCGCCCCGACTCCCTCGGCCGCCGTTCCCGTCCCTCCGATGGTCGCCGGGGGCCCCCTCCCCCGCCATCGGTGGGGGCGTCCCGGGTGACGGCCGGTCGCGGTCCGGGGCCGGTGTGCGCACGATGGTGGTGTCCGCACCGGGGGCCGACGCACCGCAGGGAGGCACCGTGGAGCTGTTCCCACCGCTGCCGTACGAGGAGTGGCGCGCGACGAAGGAGACCCTGCACCGGTTCGCACAGGTGGTGGGCAAGGTGCGCCTGGCGGCCTCGCCGCGCCGCAACCACTGGTGGAACGTGCCGTTCCACCTGACCGGCCGGGGCATGACCACCCGCCCCATGGGGCTCGGTGACGACGGCGGGTTCTTCTGCGTCGACTTCGACTTCACCGCGCACCGCCTGGAGGTCACGGCGGGCGACGGCTCCGCGGCGTCCTTCGCCCTGCCGGGGCTGTCCGTCGCCGCCTTCCACGACCGGCTGCGCGCCGCCCTGGCGGGGGTGGGCGCCCACGCGGCGATCGCCCTCCCCCGGCCCTTCGACCTGCCGGACTCCGGCCGCCCCTTCGCGGAGGACGAGGAGCACTGCACCTACGACCCGGCGCAGGCGAACCGGTACTGGCGGATCCTCTCCCAGGTCAACCTGGTCCTGGAGGAGTACGCCGCGCAGTGGTCGGGGAAGACGTCGCCGGTCCACCACTTCTGGCACACCTTCGACATCGCGGTCACCCGCTTCTCGGGACGCGTCGTCCACCACCCGGCCACCGTCGACCCCGTCACCCGGGAGGCGTACTCCCGGGAGGTGGTCAGCGCCGGCTTCTGGTTCGGCGACCCCGCCTTCCCGCGGCCGGCCTTCTACTCCTACACCGCGCCGGAGCCCGAGGGCCTGGCCGGGCAGCCGCTGGAACCCGCGGCCGCCCGGTGGGTCGAACGCAACGGCAGCCACCTCGCGGTGCTGGACTACGAGGACGCCCGCGCCGCGCCCGACCCGAAGGGCGCCGTCCTCGCCTTCCTCGACAGCGCCTACCGGGGCGGGGCGGTGCTCGCCGGCTGGGACACCGCCCGCGACGCCTGCCCCGACGGCGCCACCGACCCGGTGGTCGCCGCCGGGCCGGGGTGAGGATTCCGGCGCAGGGCTCCCGCGCCCGGGCCGGGCCCGCTGCCGCCGGACGTCAGGACCTCCGGAGGGCACGGGGCGTCCGCCCGGCCGTCCGGCCCGACCCGTCCGACAGGACCCCAGAAAGGACCCGCCGTGGACACTCCCCCACCCACCACCGCACTGGTCGTCGGCGCGGGCCCCGGCATCGGCGCCTCCCTCGCCCGTGCCCTGGCCGCCGAGGGCCACCGGATCGGGCTCGTCGCCCGCGACGCGGGCCGGCTGGGACGGCTGGCCGCCGACCTGTCCGGCCAGGGGGCGGACGTCGCCGTCCGGACCGCCGACGCGGGGCGCGCCGAGGAGGTCGCCGAGGCGGTGCGCGCGCTCGGCGCCGACGGGCCGGTGGAGGTGCTGGCCTACAACGCCGCCCACCGGGCGGGACGCCTCACGGACTGCGGCCTCGACGAGCTGCGGCACGCCCACGAGGTGAACGTGCTCTCCGCGCTGGCGGCCGTGCGGGCGGCCCGGGACGACCTGGTCCGCACCCGGGGCTCGGTGCTGCTGACCGGGGGCGGGCTGGCGCTGCGCCCCAGCGCGGAGGAGGGGGTGCTCTCCCTGGGCAAGGCGGGGTTGCGGGCGGCCGCCCACATCCTGGCCGCGGACCTCGGCGAACGGGGCGTGCGGGTGCGCACGCTGACCGTGGCGGGGCCGGTCGCACCGGGCACGGCGTTCGACCCCGACCTCATCGCCCGGGCGTTCCTGGCGCTGCGCGACGGCGACGAGGTGGAGCGCGTCTGGACCGGCACCGACGCGGGCGGTGCCTGAGGGCCGCGCTGAGGGCCGCACCGGGCGGACGGGCGGCCTCCGCCCGGCTCCCGCCCCGCCGGCACCGCGCCGTACCCCTGTCCGCACCGGCGCCTCCCCCCCGCACCGCGGAACCAGAGCCCCCAGGGCCCCGGCGGGCGCACCGGAGACCCCCGCAGCACCACAGAGGAGACGACCATGGACGCACAGACCGCACGCGGCACGATCCGCTCCGTGTTCGGCGACGCCCTGCCGCGCGTCGACGTCATCGAGTTCCCGGCCGGAAACCTGTCGATCACCCTCGGCGCAGGTACGCACACGGCGACCATCGACGGCCACCCCGACTCCGGATGGGGCCTGTCGGTCGACCCGGGCGAGGACGAGGGTTTCAGCGGCCACGAGGAGACCGTGGCGACGCTGGAGGAGGCGCTCCGCCGGGTCCGCGCGGCGTTCGCGGTCGGCGCCTGAGGGGCGGCGTCCGAGGGAGGGGCGGCGGAGTGCCCGGCCGCGGCGGCCCGTCAGCGGGCCGCCGGACGGTAGGTGCACACCTGGGCGCCACCGGGGCTGGTGACGGCGGAGACGAGCTCCAGGGTGCGCAGCACGCCGTCGTCGGGGAAGATCCGCTTCCCGCCGCCGAGGAGCACCGGCATGACCACGAGCCGCAGTTCGTCGACCAGTCCCTCGCCGAGCAGGGTGCGCACGAGTGCGGGGCTGCCCATGACCAGCAGGTCGCCGCCGCCCGTCCCGCGCAGCTCCCGGATGCGGGCAACGGCCTCGCCGCCGGGGATGCGCGTGGTGTTCTGCCAGGTCAGCTTGTCGTCGCCGAGGGTGCCGGAGACGACGTACTTGGGGATGGCGTTCATCCGGTCGGCGAACGGGTCGCCGGCCCGTCCGGGCCAGGCCGCGGCCATCGTCTCCCAGGTGCGGCGCCCGAACAGCAGCGCCTCGGCCCCGGAGAGCGCCTCGGCGAAGGCGCCGCCCACCGTCTCCGGGTCGAAGAACGGGTGCGACCAGCCGCCGTGGGCGAAGCCGCCGTCGGTGTCCTCCTCCGGCCCGCCCGGCGCCTGCACCACGCCGTCCAGGCTCATGAACTCACTGACCACGATGCGCATACGACGCGCTCCTCGTCCTCGTCCGGGGTGCGGCAGGGAAGACCGCCGCACCGCGCCGGCCGGACTCGTCGCACCCGGACGGCACCGCGGAGGGCGGCACGGACCCAGCGTTGCACGCACCTACGACAACGGCCGGGAGCCGGGAGGCCGGACCGCCCGGGGCGGCCGCAGCGGCGCCCCGCCGTCCGCGGCGCCGGTGCGGCCCGGACGGCGGCGGGCTACGCGTCGGCGGCCTGCGCGCCGGTCCGGCCGGCCAGGCGCTCGTGGCGCTGCCGGGCGGCCTGCGGGGTGCCGAGCCCGAGGCCGAAGGCGATCTCCTGCCAGGTCATGCCGCGGCCGCGCGCCATCTCCAGGAGGCCGAGCTCCAGCTCGTCCGTCTCCGCGCGCACCAGCGGGAGGAGGGTGAGGGCGGCGGTGACGTCGTCGCGGTCCACCTCCGGTTCGCCGTCGGCACGCTCCGCGGTCCCGCTCATCAGGAACGACACCAGCCGAACGGCCTCGTGCGGCCCGAGGACGGCGGGGTGGACCTGCCGGCCGCGCTGCTCGGCCGTGGCCGCGTGGCGCTCGGCGATGCGGAAGAGCGCGGGGTGCACGCGCCGGGCGCGGGCCTGCTCGGGGTCGGGCGGCGCGAAGGAACCGGGGGACGGGTCGGATGTGGGTGACATGACGTCAGCATGCCATGATGAAACAGGTGTTGTCAGCGGTACGGAGTGAACACCGCGTTCCATCGGACGCGTGCCCCGGCCCCGGGCCGGCGCACGGCGGTGGCGCCGCGGGCGCCATAGGCTGCACGGCCATGACGACGACGCACACCTACGACGTGACGGTCGCGTGGACCGGGAACCTGGGGACCGGCACCGACGGCTACCGCTCCTACGCCCGCGACCACGAGGTGCGGGCGGACGGCCCGCCGCCGCTGCCCGGCTCGTCCGACCCCGCCTTCCGCGGCGACCCGGCCCGCTGGAACCCCGAGCAGCTGCTCGTGGCCTCGCTGTCCCAGTGCCACATGCTCTGGTACCTGCACCTGTGCGCGGCCGGCGGGGTCGTGGTGACCGCGTACGAGGACCGTGCCCACGGCGTGCTGGCGATGGACGGGAGCGGCGGCGGGGGCCGTCCGTCCGCCCTCTCGCCGGTCCGCCGGTTTGCCGGGCAGCCCCCCGGAGGGCGGGCGAACGGCCCGGTCGTGCAAGGGGGTACGGCCGCTCCTAGAAGGAGCGCCACCAGTCCCGGCACGGTGAACGATGCATGAGCCGATCGTTCGGTCCGGCACTCCTGCGTGCACGCGCCTTTCCCGCAGGCGCCGCTCCGCGAGGGCGCCGCACGGGCACAGGGCGGGCGTTCACCGCCTCCGCGAATCCCGGGGCCGGCGGAGGCGGTGAACGCCGCGCGCCCGGTGCGCGTCATGTCCTCGCCCCCGCAGGGCCCCGGGGGGCCGGGGGAATCCGCTCCGCGGTTTCCTGTTATGCCGGTCCCGTGCAGGCGTCTGCTGAGGTGGGGCCGCCCGGAACGGAAGGGCGGTGCGAGACGACAGGTGGTCGACGATGAGGGTGAGCGGTACGGACGCGCGTGGGGACGCGGACCTGGTGCGGGCGGCGCAGGCCGGGGACGCGCAGGCGTTGGAGGCGCTGGTGCGGCGGTCGGTGCCGCTGGTCTACAACCTGGTGGGCCGGGCGCTGGGCGGCGGCCAGGACGTGGACGACCTGGTGCAGGAGACGATGCTCCGCGTGCTGGGGGCGCTCGGCGGCCTGCGGGAGCCCGAGCGGTACCGGTCCTGGCTGGTGACGATCGCGCTGCGGCAGGTCAGGGACCGGTGGCGGTCGGGGTCGGCCGCCCCCGAGGCGGCGGCCGACCTGGCGGCGCTGGAGGAGCGGCGGCCGCAGGCCGGGGTCCGGTTCGAGGAGTGGGCGATCTGGCGGCTGCGGCTCGGCGGCCAGCGCCGGGAGACCGCCGTCGCGGCGGCGTGGCTGGACGAGCAGCACCGGCACACCGCCGCCCTGTGGTGGCTGGAGGTCGCCGGGGAGCTGACCCGGAGTGAGGTGGCCGGAGCGCTCGGGGTGGGCGCGGCGCACGCAGCGGTGCGCGTCCAGCGGATGCGCGAACAGCTGGACGTGTGCCGGGCGGTGGTCCGCGCCCTGGAGGCGCACGGCGCCACCGCGCCCGGGGACGGGTGCGACCTGCTGGGCTCCCTGGTCGACGGCTGGGACGGGGTGCCGTCGGCCCTGATGCGCAAGCGGCTGGCCAGGCACCTGCGGGCCTGCCCGTCCTGCCGGCGGTTCGGCGAGGGCCTGGTGCCGGCGGAGGGGCTGCTGACCGGGCTGGGCCTGGTGCCGCTGCCGCCCGGCCTGGACGCGCACCTGTCCGGCGCCCTGGCGGGGATCCCGACCGGACCCGGGACGACCACCGCCACCGGATCCGGGGGGCACGCGGCCGGAACCGGGAGGCACGGGGCCGACGCGGCGGTGCGCGGCGCCCGGGCGGCACGGCGGGCGGGCCGGGCGCGTCCGAGCCTGCAGGCCCTGGCGGTGAAGTCCACCGTCGGCGCGGCGGCCGTCGCCGCGGCGGCCGCCGCGGTCGCGGTCGCCCTGCCGCCGCGGCAGGACCTCGCCTCCGCGCACCCGTCCGCCCCCTCCCCGTCGGCCGCGGTGCGGTCGGCGGCGGCCGCACCGGTCCCGCAGCCGCGTCCGCAGTCCTCGGCGGTGCCGACCCGCACCAGCCGCTCGCAGCGGTCCGCACCCGCGATGGCCGACACCGGCTACCCGGTCCCGGCCCGGCCGGCCCGTCCCACGGGCAGGACCTACTACGTGAGCCCCGGCGGCTCGGACCGCAACCCGGGGACCTCGCCCCGGGCGCCCCTGCGCACCATCCAGCGGGCCGCGGACCTGACCGCCCCCGGCGACACCGTGTCGGTCATGAACGGCACGTACACGGAGGCGCGCGAGGGCCTGGACGTCGTCCGCATCACCCGCTCGGGCGGACCCGGACGGCCCATCACCTACCAGGCGTACCCGGGCCACCACCCCGTGATCCACCCCGTCACCGGCTGGAACGGGATCTCCGTCTCCGGCGCCTCCTACATCACCGTCCGCGGCCTGGACATCCGGGGCACCCGCGCCTCGCTGTCCCTGGCGGACGCGGAGCGGCACTCCGTCCCCGGCAGGCCGGCCTTCAACACGAACTGCCTGTCGGCGGCGAAGGGCTACAGGAGCTTCCCGCACCACCTCACGATCACCGGCAACCTCGTCCACGACTGCCCCGGGGCGGGCATCTCGGTGGCCGACGCCGACCACGTCACGATCGACCGGAACCGCGTCCACTCGACCTCCTGGTACACCGCGTACGGCACCAGCGGCATCTCCGTCCTGCGGGCCCGGGACGTGGACCGCGGCGACCCCTCCCGCTACAAGATCCGCGTCACCCGCAACGTGTCCTACGACAACGAGACCAAGGTCAAGTGGGACGGCTGCCACTGCTACTCGGACGGCAACGGCATCATCATCGACACCCTCAAGGACAAGGACGGCAAGGGGCCCGACTACCGGGGCCGCGTCCTGGTCGCCGGCAACGTGTCCTTCGACAACGGCGGGTCCGGGATCCACTCCTTCAAGGGCATCCACGTCGACATCGTCAACAACACCGCGTTCATGAACGGCCGCAGCCCCCGGATGAAGTACTACGGCGACATCTTCGCCGCGAACAGCACCGACGTGCGCCTGCTCGACAACATCGCCTACGCCCGGCCGGGCGGGTACGTGAACTCGAAGTCCCGCAACGTCCGCGTCACCTACGACTACAACGTCTACTACAACGGGCGGCGGCCCGAGGTGAAGGGCCCCCACGACATCGTCGCCGACCCGCTGTTCGCCAGGCCCGGCACCGTCTTCGGGGAGGCCGACTTCCGGCTGCGCCCCCACTCCCCGGCCGTCGGCACCGGACTCCCCTTCCCGGCGGCCCAGGGGTCCGGCACCGCCCGTGGCGGCCGCCGCGCCCCCGACCGCGGCGCACTCCTGAGCGGCGTCCCGCTGGGCGGCGCGGCGGGCGGCCTCCCGGCGCCGGTGGTGTCCGGCCCCGGGGGCGCGGACGGTCCCGCACCGGGGGCGGACGGCCCTGCAGCGGGGACGAAGGGCTCCGCTGCGGGAGCGGCCGGCCCGAAGGACGGGACCGGGGCCGGGACGACCGCACGTCCCGGCTCGGGAGCCGTGGCCGCCCCGTCCGGGAAGGGCGGTGCCACGGAGCACGCTGCGGAGGCGGGTGCCCTGCCCGCCGGGCAGGCCCCCGCGGACAGCCCGGCGGACGGAGGCCGGACCCTGGCGCACACCGGGGCCGACCTGGCGCCGCTGGGCGCCGGGGCGGCCGCCCTCGTCGCCGGGGGCGTGCTGTTCCTGGGGGCGCGCCGCCGACGGCGGCGTTCCTGACCGGACGGCGGGGCGCCTCCCCGGGCCGGCCCGCCGCCCGGACCGTCGCCGTGCACGGGGCGGCGGTCCGGGCGGCGCGGCGGGGGCGGCCCGGGCTGGGGAGAGGACGGCCGTGTCCGGGCGCACGCAGTCCGCAGAGGACCGCTCCTCACCGCCGGCCGGGCTGCCCCCGCCGACCGGGCCGCGGGGAGCGGCCGGCCGGCGCGTGTGCGGCGCTCAGCGCGGGCCGGCGGGCGGCAGGACGCCGCGGCAGCCCGGGAGCGGGCCGGGGTGGTCGGGGGCGGGGCCGGCGGCCCGGCGCTCGCGGTCGCGTTCGGCGCCCTCCCGCACCGCCCGGTGCACGGCGCGGGCCAGCCGGGCGCCCCAGAGGGAGCGGGGTCCGCCGAAGGGTTCGGCGGGGCGGCCGGGCCCAGGGGTCCGCACCGCCACGCAGACCGCGTCGGAGGGGGTGCCGGAGCAGTCGTACCCGGCGTCGAGCAGAGCCTGCACCTTGGCCTCGGCCGCCGTGGTGGCGAGGTTGACCAGGCCCGCGTCGGTGACCGCCGCCGGGACGATCGCGAGGATGTTGACCGTGCCGGGGACATAGGGCGCGGCCGACGCGGCCCGGGCTGGGGAACCGGCTGGGGCCGTTCCCGCCGGGTCCGGGGCCGCCGCCCACACGGGCACCCCGATGCCGGAGGTCACCACCGCGGTCACCCCGCCGTCGACCGCCCGGGTGACGTCGTCCACCTCCGCGGCGGTCATCAGGCCCACGCCCTCCCCGGCGAGGCCGTGCGCCGCGGCGAGCCGGGCGAGGTGCCGGTCGGGGTCCATGCGCGCGTACCCGGCGCGGACCTGGGCGTTCACCACCCAGTGGCGCTCGCCGAGGCCGCCGCCGAGGACGGCGCTGCTGACCATCCGCCAGCCCGGACCGGCCCGCCAGACGAGCAGGTGGCGGCAGGCGCCGTCCTCCGTGCGGCAGGAGCGCTCGACCACGACGCCCGGCGGCGGGCAGCCCTCCTCCGGCCCGCAGGCCTCCTCCCGCAGCAGCGTCACCGTCGCCCCTCCCTGTCGCGGCCGTGCGGCCGTCGCGGCCGGTCCGTCCGGCAGCCGTCCGCCGGGCAGTCTCCCAGACCGGCCCGGACAGGCCGGCGGGCGGGACCGCCCCTCCCGGCACCGGGACCGCCTCCGCCGCCCGGTGCCGCCGCCGCGGCAGCGGGGGCCGCCTCCTGTGACGTGGCGTCAGACCGGCTGCACGTCACGGGAGGCGGCCCCCGGCGCCCTCCCGGGGGAGCGGCTCAGGGCTTGAAGAGCACCTTGACGGCGCCGTCCTCCTTCTTCTGGAACATCGCGTACGCCTCGGGCGCCTTCTCCAGCGGGACCCGGTGGGTGGCGAAGTCGTCGACGCCGAGGGGGTCGGCGTCGGTGAGCAGCGGCAGGATGTCGCCGACCCAGCGGTGGACGTTGGCCTGGCCCATCCGCAGCTGGATCTGCTTGTCGAACATGGTGAGCAGCGGCATCGGGTCGGCCATGCCGCCGTAGACGCCGGAGACGGAGACGGTGCCGCCGCGGCGGACGAGGCCGATGGCGAGGTGGAGGGCGCTGAGGCGGTCCAGGCCGGCGTTCTCCATGAGCTTGGCGGCGAGGGCGTCGGGCAGCAGTCCGGTCAGCTGCTGGGCGAGCTTGCCGACGGGGGCGCCGTGGGCCTCCATGCCGACGGCGTCGATGACGGCGTCGGGGCCCCGGCCGCCGGTGAGGTCGCGGACGGCGTCGACCAGGTGCTTCCCGTGCTCGCGCAGGTCCAGGGCGTGGACGCCGCGGGCGCGAGCCCGCTCCAGGCGCTCCGGGACGAGGTCCACCCCGATGACGGTGCCCGCGCCGCGGTGGGCGGCGATGCGCGCGGCCATGTCGCCGATCGGTCCGAGGCCGAGGACGGCGACGCTGCCCCCGGGCGGCACGGCCGCGTACTCGACGGCCTGCCAGGCGGTGGGCAGCACGTCGGAGAGGTAGACGAAGCGCTCGTCGGGCGGCCCGTCGGGCACGGCGACCGGGAGGGTGTTCCCGAAGGGCACCCGCAGGTACTCGGCCTGGCCGCCGGGGACCTGGCCGTACAGCCTGGTGTAGCCGAACAGGGACGCGCCGGTGCCGTACTCGTGGACCTGCGTGGTCTCGCACTGCGAGTGCAGCCCCTGCCCGCACATGAAGCAGGTGCCGCAGGAGACGTTGAAGGGCACGACCACGCGGTCGCCGGGGCGCACCGCGGTGACCTCGGGCCCGACCTCCTGGACGACGCCCATCGGCTCGTGGCCGAGGATGTCGCCCTCGTCGATGAACGGCCCGAAGAGCTCGTAGAGGTGGAGGTCGGACCCGCACAGGCCGGTGGTGGTGATCCTGACGATCACGTCGGCCGGATCCTTGATCGCCGGGTCGGGCACGGTGTCCACGCGGACGTCGCGCTTGCCGTGCCAGGTCAGGGCTCTCATGGTCTCTCCTCCGGTGATGCGGTGCCCGGGTGCTCCCGTCCCGCTTCGCCCCCCTGCCGGTTCCCCCGCCCCGGTCGCCTCTCCCGGCGCGGTGCGCCGAAACCCCGTCGGCCGCGCGGCCGGGGCGTTGTCGGCGGGCCGCGCGATACTGCCCGTGGGGTGCGGGGCCCGGAGGGCCGGCCGCCCGGGGCACCCGCCGACCCGGCGGCCGACGGCGGCCCCGGGGCGGACGTGAGGAGGGACGTGGTGACGGAGTGGCCGACCGGGCGGGGCACCTCCCTGAGCGCCGCGCAGCGGCGGGTGCTGCTGGAGGCGGACCCGGTCACGGGTGAGGCGGACGGGAGCGCGGCGGTGCTGCGGGCGCTGGCGGCCAAGGGACTTGTCGCGGCGTACGGCAGGCGGGGCGCCCGGTACCTGACGGCGTTCGGGCGGCAGGTGCGCGCCGGGCTGGAGGCGGACCGGCGTCCGGAACGGGAGCAGGAGCAGGACCGGGAGCAGGGCGGCGGGCGGGCCGCGGGGTTCGCGGCGGCGACGGGCGGGGAGACGGGCACGGGCGCGCCCGTCCCGGGGCGGGCGGCCGCGGCGGCGGCCGCGTGGGAGGCCCTGCTGGAGATCCGCCGGGTGACCGGCTCCGGGGGCGGACCGGGGTCCGGGGGCGCGGCGCGGCGGACGCCCGCCGCGTGGGAGCGCGGGCGGCCGGTGCCCGCGGTGGCGCTGGCGCTGGAGGCGGCGGGCGTGCCGTCCGCCGTCGCCGACGCCTCGGGGCGGCGGGTGCGCGCCGGCTACAGGGTCACGGCGGGGGGCGGGACCGGGTCGGCCAGGGTGGAGTGGCTGGTCCTGCCCGGCACGCCCGCGGCGGCGGACGAGGCGGAGCGGCGGCTGCGGGAGTGCGCGTCCCTGCTGGGCCGGTGGGGGTGGGAGGCCCTGCCGTACCGGGCGTCGGGCGGGGTGCGGTTCCTGGAGGTGGCGCCCGCGCGGGCCTGAGCGGCGCGGTCCCGGACCTCGGCCGCCCGACTGCGCGGCGCACGCAGCCCCGCGGGAGGGGCCGGCGCGGCGGACGCGGCCCTCAGGAGCCGAGCATCGCCCGCACCTCGGTGAGCCACGCCAGGTCCGCCTGGGCCCGGCGGAGGCCGAACAGGGCGGTCATGCCGCGGGCGTCGAGCCGGGGCGGACCGCCGTCCGGGGCCTGCGGGCTCCGGGGGGCGGGTCGGAGTTCCAGCCGCGGCAGGGCGGTGGTGTCGACGCCCTTGCGGCGGAGGATGTCCGCGCAGTGCTCCTCGGTCGAGGCGGCGCGGCGGTGCCAGGCGGCGAGGAGCTCCTCCAGGCGGGCGGGGTCGTCGTGGGCGGCGAAGAAGAGCCGGAGCTGGAGGGGCTGGCGCCCCCGTTCCTCGGTGAGGTCGACGGTGGCGAGCCACGAGCGGAAGGCGGCCTCGCCCTCGGCGGTGGCGCGGTAGACCCGTTTGTCCGGCGCGCCGCTCTGCGGGACGTCGCGGGCGGTGGCCCAGCCGCGATCGGCGAGCTTGGGCAGCTCGGCGTAGATGTGGGCACGGGTCACCGGCCAGAAGTGGCCGATCGACCGGTCCGCGAGACGCGCGAGCTCCCATCCGCTGGCCGGTCCGTCCAGGAGCAGGCCGAGGACGACGTAGCCGCCCACCGACGGCGGCCGCGGCGTGGACCCGGTGTCGTCGCTGCGGCGTTTCGGCTGGGGCATGGGGCCAGTATCCCAGTCCGCCTTGCGGGCGTCGGCCCTCTCGTGCACAGTCAACAGTGCACTAGTCAACACTTGACTAAGGAGGTCCGTGGTGCGGATGCCGCAGCCGAGGACCGCCACCCTGGTGATCACCGGGGCCGGATCCTTCATGGTCCTGCTGGACGTCACGGTCGTGCCGGTCGCCCTGCCGTCGATCGGCCGCGGCCTGCACGCCTCCCTGTCAGGGCTGGCGTGGGTGGTCGACGCCTGCACGCTGCCCTTCGCCGCGACGCTGCTCACCTGCGGCGCCCTGGGCGACCGCGTCGGGCACAGGAGGCTCTTCACGGCGGGCCTCGCCCTCTTCACCGCCGGCTCGGCGCTCTGTGCGGCCGCCCCCTCCGCCGGGTGGCTGCCCGCCGGACGGGCGGTCCAGGGCGTGGCCGGCGCCGCGGTGTCCCCCAGCGGCCTGGCGCTGATCACCGCCGCGTTCCCCCGCGAGAAGGAGCGAACCCGCATGAACCGGCTCACCGACGACGACGTCACCCGTGCCCTGGCCGCCGCCCGCGAGGCCGCACACGGCCTGCCGCATTCCTTCGCCACCTGCGTCGTCGACGCCGGCGGCCACGTCCTGGGGCTGCTCCGGGACACGGCTGCGGCCGTCGCCGCCGCCCACAGCGCCGAGAGCAAGGCCCGCACCGCGGTCCACCTGCTCGCCGACACCGGGGCACTCCCGCCCGCCAGCCCGCTGGTCCCCGCCCTCGTCTCAGGACTGCCCCACCCGGTCAACGTCTTCCCCGGCGGGCTGCTGCTGCGCCGCGGCGGGGAGGTCGTCGGCGCGGTCGGCGTCGGGGGCAGCCCCGACGCCGGGGACGACCTCGCGGTCGCCCGGGCCGCCCGCCGGGCCGTGGAGGACCCGGCCGAACGCCGGGAACGCGGGGCCGGCCATGAGCAGGGGGCCTGCTGACCGTGGCCGACGGGACCGGTCGCGGCCGCCCCGCAGGCGCCTGTGGCGCCGCGGTCGGGGCCCTGCCCGTCGGATGTGCGGCCCTGCGGGGCCGTGACCGCCCGGCCGGTCGGCCGGCGAGGGCGGCGAGGGCGGCAAGGGCGGGGGTTCCGGCGGGTCGGACGATCACGCGGAGGGCATCCGCCGGGAGCGCCGGCGACGGGAACCGGAGGCAGGTCCGCCCCCTGCCCGGAAGGGCCCGGGAAGGGGCCCTGCACGGTGCCGTCGGCTCGGGACCGCGCCCTCGGAGGGGGAGACGGGACGCCCGGGCGGCTCCGGAGGCGACGCGGGAGGCCGGCGCAGTCCTTCGCCGGCTCTCGACGCATGGCAGGATGCCTGCCGCACCGACCGTGCCCGGGGACCGCCGACCGGGATCGGCGCAGCGGCCCCAGAGGCGGCTGCCGGCCGAGGAGGTCGCGCGTGGACCGGAGCTTCCGCACGAGGGACGATGCCATGGACCTGCTGGACCGCCACCTCGTGCCCGACGGGCACCCCGGCCCGGCCGCGCCGTCCCGCCGCCCGGCGGAGGGCGGGTCCGAGGACGGCAGGGGCGACGGGGGCGGAGGCGGGGACGGGCGGACCGGCGCGCCCACGGGATGCGGGACCGGGGAGGCCGGGGCGTGAGCAAAATCGGGCCCGAGGAGATCCGCACCGGGCGGCTGGTGCTCGTACCGCTGCGCGCCGAGCACGCGGACGAGATGGCGGGCGTCCTGTCCGACCCCGCCCTGCACGCCTTCACCGGGGGCGCTCCGGCGGCCGTGCCGGAGCTGCGCTCCCGCTACGCGCGCATGATCGCCGGACCGTCCGATCCGGCGGTCTCCTGGTGCAACTGGGTGCTCCTGCTCCGGGAGGAGGGGTGCCTCACCGGCACGGTCCAGGCGACCGTCACCGAGGACGGCGGCGACGGCGCGGGCCGCACGGCCGAGGTCGCCTGGGTGGTGGGCACCCCGTGGCAGGGACGGGGCATCGCCACCGAGGCGGCCCGCGCCCTCGTCGCCCGGCTCGGGGAGCTGGGGGTCCGGACCGTCGTCGCCCACATCCACCCGGACCACGGGGCGTCGGCCGCCGTCGCCGCAGCGGCGGGCCTCTCCCCCACCGGGCACCTGCACGACGGCGAGGTCCGGTGGCGGCTGACGCTGCCGGAGGGGTGACCGTCGGGGGGTGACCGTCCGGGAGCGGCCGGGTCGGACGGCGGTCCGGGACGGGCACGCGCCGGGCGGCGGGGCCGCGGCGCCGGATCCGGGGATCGCACGCGTCCGGGAGGAGGCGCCGGGGCAGGCTCGGCGGACGAGGACGACGCGGGCCGCCGGCTCCCGCGCCGCGGCGGGGAGAGGCTCCTGCGCGGCGGCGGGGAGGGGACGGCGGGGCAGCGGCGGGAGCAGCATCCCGCGCCACGGCTCCCGGGCGGCCCAGCAGGGGCGGGCTGCGGGGCGGGACCCGCGGCGGACGGGGGAACGTCTCCGGTCCGCCGCAGGTCACGGGACGGGCGTCTCAGGGGGAGAGCGCGTCGGCCATGCGCAGCCAGGGGCCGGCCTCCCCGGCGCGGCCCTGGCGCTCCAGGGTCCTGCCGAGCATCAGGTGGGCGTAGGACTCCACGGGGTCGCGGGAGAGGACCTCGCGCAGCTGCTCCTCGGCGCGGCGCAGCTGGGCCGAGTGGTAGTACGCGCGGGCCAGGAGGAGGCGGGGGCCGACCTGCTCGGGGAACTCCTCCACGACGGCGGCCAGCAGGTGCGCGGCCTCGGCGTAGGCCTTCTCCCCGAAGAGTCCGACGGCGCGCTCCCAGCGCTCCGCCGCGCCCTCCTCGCGGGCCGGGCCGCCGATGGGGCGGTCCGTGACGGGGGTGCGGGTCATGGCACTTCCTTCCGACGTCCGGCCTGCGGGGCGGGCCGGAGCCCGCCCCCACAGATACTTGAGCACTCAAGTACCTTTCCGAACGCACCGCCCTGCCGGTCTGTTCCCGCATCCGGCCGCCGCCCGGAGGCCTGGGGGAGGCACCCCGGTGGCCCGGTGCCCCGGCAGGACGGGCCGGACAGGCCGGACAGGCCGGTCCGTCAGGCGAGCCAGCCGGAGGTCATCCCCAGGACCCGGCTGCCGTCGAGGTCCGCGAGCTTCGCGCCCACGAAGGCACGGGCCTGGTCCGAGGTCTGCAGGCGCAGCGGCGGAGCGGGGTCGGTGAGGGCGCCGACCACCGTGGCGGCGGCGTCCTGGGGGGTCTGGGCGGCGGCGAAGGCCGAGGAGGCCCGCTCCAGGTAGGAGGCCAGGGCCGAGGCGTAGGGGCCGGCCGCGGCGACGGCACCGTCCCGGTCCAGGCCGGCGTTGTCGACGAAGTCGCTGGCGACGGCCCCGGGCTCGACCACGACGACCCGCACGCCGGTGGTCGCGGCGACAGGCGCGAGCGCCTCCATGAACCCCTCGACGGCGAACTTCGCCGCGCAGTAGGCCTCGTTGAAGGGCTGGCCGACCACGCCGCCGACGCTGGTCACGCTGACCACCCGGCCGCCGGACTCCCGCAGGTGGGGCAGGGCGGCGCGGGTGAGGTGGAGCACACCGAAGAAGTTGACCTCCATCACCGCGCGGACGTCGTCGACCGTCTCCTGCTCCAGCGTGGCGACGTGGCCGGCGCCCGCGTTGTTGACTACCGCGTCCAGCCGGCCGTGGTCGGCCACGACCTCGGCGACGCACCGCTCGACGGAGGACGGGTCGGTGACGTCCATACGGCGGACCTCGACCAGGTCCTCCACCTGCGCCCGGCGCACCGCCGTGCGCAGCGCCTCCTCGCGGGAGGAGCCGCGCAGGGTGGCGACCGTCCGCCATCCGGCGCGGGCGGCGGCCACGGCGGTCTCCAGGCCGATGCCGGAGGACGTGCCGGAGATGATGACGACCTTGTCGCCTGCGGTCATGGGGTGCTCCTCACTGCCGGGTGCTGCTGCGGGGTGCCGCTGCCGGATGTCCGCGGCACGTCCGGACGCGCGGTCGGCCGTGCGGGCGGGCGGACGGGCGGTCCGGACGAAAGCGGCCGGGGCGTCGTGCCCGATGTCCGGAATCCTCCGGCCTGGAGTGCACTCCAGGTCAAGCGGCTCCCCTGCGGCGCCCGCCGGGTGCGGCGGTTCCAGTCAAGCGGCGCGCGGGGTCGTCCGCACGTCCGGGCGGCCGTCGGGACGGGCCCCCGGGCCGGGCTCGGCCCGGCCCGGTGCGGTCGGGGTCGGCACGCCGGGCCGGACCCGAGCCCGGCCCGGCAGCGCGTGGCGCCGGGCGGCAGCGCACCGCCGCACCGGCCGCGCCCCGGTTCAGACCAGGGGCAGGCGCACGCGGACGCGCTTGCCGCCCGCAGCGAGGTCGGCCTCGACGGACCGGCACAGGGCCGCGACGATCTCCAGGCCGTGCCCGCCGACACGGGCTGCGTCGGACACCCGGGGCACGGGCAGGGAGACCTCGGTGTCCCACACCGTCACCTCCAGCGCCCCGCCGGTCAGTTCCAGGTCCAGCAGGCAGGGACCGGGGGCGTACCTGACGACGTTGGCGACCAGTTCCCCGACGACGAGCTGCAGCGCGTCGCGGGTGCGGTCGGCGAAGGTCCGGCCGGTCGCGGCGGCGGCGCGCGCGAGGAAGTCGGCCGCGAACGCGCGGGCCGCGAGGGCGGTGCCGGGGGCGCCGTCGAACGTCGCCTCCCGGCGCAGCGCCGCAGGTCCGCCGGATGCCCGCCCGGGAGCGGCCCCGGGGGCGGCCCCGTCGTGGGGCAGGGTCTGCGCCATCGCACGGTCCCCCTTCTGCCGGCTGTCCGCCGACCGGAGAGCAGGACGCCTCCCGACCGCGGTTGGTTCGCTCCCGACCGGTACGGGCGGCGGCAGCGGGCCTCGGCGACGCGCACCGGAGCCGCCGGGGGACGGCGCGCACGCGGGCGCGCAGGTCCCGCACCGGCGCGCCGGACACCGCCCCACGCGGGCGTGCGGACCCCGCGCCACGGGTGCCCCCGGCCCGGGTCGGGCGTAGGTTGGCGGTGTGGCGTCGCGCCTGCGGCCCCGGCGCGGTCCGACACGGTCCGGCGCGGGTGCGGGCGCGGGTACGGGAGCGGCTGGAGGCCGGGCCCGGACGGCGGAGCGGCGAGGGCGGAGGCGGGCACGTGGACGGTTCCGGGGCGGTGCGGACGGCCGGCGGTACCGCGGCGGACGCACCCGGACGCAGGGGCCGGGCGTGAGGCCCGGCGAGGGCAGCATCGCCCTGGTCACCGGGGGTGCCCGGGGCCTGGGCGTGGAGGTCTGCCGGCAGCTGGCCCGCGCCGGCCTCACCGTGTGGCTGACCGCCCGGGACGGGGAGCGGGCGGCGGACGCCGCAGCGGCGCTGTCCGGCGACGGGGACGTGCGCCCGGCGCTGCTGGACGTGGCCGACCCCGGCGGGGCCGCCCGGCTCGCGGACCGGATGCCCCGGCTGGACGTCCTGGTCAACAACGCCGCGATCGACTACGACGCCGACCAGCAGGCGCTGACGGCCGACCTCGACCGGGTGGAGCGCGCCCTCGGGACGAACCTCTTCGGCGCGTGGCGCACGGCCCAGGCGTTCGCCCCGCACCTGCGGAGCAGCCCCCACGGCCGACTGGTCAACGTCTCCAGCGAGGGCGGTTCGGTCGCCTCGTCGGCCGGCGGCCTGCCCGCCTACCACCTGTCCAAGCTGGCGCTCAACGGCCTGACCCGGATGCTCGCCGCGGAGCTGAGCGCCGACGACGTGCTGGTCAACGCCGTCTGCCCCGGCTGGACCGCCACCGACATGGGCGGCGGCGGCCGCCCCGTCCCCGAGGGCGCCCGCAGCGTCACCTGGGCGTGCCTGCTCGACGACGGCGGGCCCACCGGCGGCTTCTTCCGGGACGGGAGGCCGCTGCCCTGGTGACCGCGGCCCCGTCCGCACACCGGCCGCGTCCTCCGCCCGGGAGGACCGGCACGGGCACGGCCGGGTCCCCCGCACCCACGTCCAGGCCCCCACGTACGCACGTCCGCAGCGTGCGCGGCGCCTCCCGCACCGCCGGCCGCGGGCGGCGGGCGGCGGGCGGCAGGCCGCGGACGGCGGGCCTCCCCGGCCGGTACCGGACCTCGTCCGGCGCTTCCCCGGAAGCGGCCCGGTCGGCGGCGACCCACTGCGGGCCCGGCCCGCGGGCCCCGGATGGGTTGGCCGCCGTGGAACCCCCCTTCGCGCTGCCGTCCGCCCCGCTCACCGTGGCTGCGGGCCAGGCGTCCCGCACGCCGCTGGACCTCCCCGCCAACGTCGCCGCCGCGGTGGACCTGGTGCGCCGGACCGCCGACCGGGGCGCGTCCCTGCTGGTGCTGCCGGAGCTCTTCCTCACGGGCTACGAGCCGCGCCTGATCGCGGCCGGCCCGGCCGCCTGCACCACGGACCCCGCCGACCCCCGCCTCGACCCGCCGGCCGCCGTCTGCGCGGGGACGGGCACCGCGGTGGCGGTCGGCGCCCCCGTGCGGGACCCGGGGACCGGAGCACTGCGGATCGCGGTCCTCGTGGCCGGGCGGGACGGGCGGTTCACGGTGGGGTACCGCAAGCAGCACGTCACACCGGCGGAGCGCGCCGCCGGGTTCGGCGCGGGCGGCGGGGGCGGCACGGTCGAGCTCCACGGCTGGCGGATCGGGCTCAGCGTCTGCTGGGACTCCGCCTTCCCGGAGCACGCCCGGGCCGCCGCCCTCGACGGCTGCCACGCCTACGCGGTGGGCGCGATGTTCGGCCGGGGCGGAGGCGTGCACCAGCGCGCCACGGTCATGCCCGCACGGGCGCTCGACAACACCTGCTACGCGGTGCTCGCCGACCACAGCGGGCCGGGCGGGGGCTACCACGGCTGCGGCGGCAGCGCCGTGTGGGACCCGCGCGGCGCACTCCTCGCCGACGCCGGTACGGACGATCCCGGGCTGGCCGTCGCCGTCCTGGAGCCGGAGGTCCTGGCCCGGGTCCGTGCGGAGGAGCCGGTCCTGGCCGCCCCCTCGCTGCGGGCGCCGCAGCACCCGCGCGGGAGCGTCCGGCTGCGCTGACGGCCTGCCGCGATGCCGGAATGACCGGTTGTCAGTGGCGGCGCCTAGCGTGGAGGGCGTCATCGACCACCCGCAGCGAGGACCGCACCGTGCACCTGCCCCCGCCCGACGTCACCGCGATGTTCACCCCCGGACACTCCTTCGGCTTCGCCGAGGGGCGGCGGGGGACGGTCGCGGTGACCGACCCCGTCGACCTGGGACTGCCGACCGGGCAGGTGGTCGCCTGCGACCCGTTCACCGGCTTCGGACCGTACGGCCCCGGCCCGTTCACCGTCTCCGTGCCACCGGGCCGGTACCCCGTGGTCCTCTCCGCGGTCACCGTCACCGGCCCCGGCGAGGCCGCGCCGGAGCGGCCGCACCGGCGGGTGGCCGGTGCCAGGCTCACGGTCCTCGACGCGCCCGTGGCCCGCTGGGAGCTCGCCCTGACGGAAGGTCAGGACCTTGCCGGACTGGGGGAGGACGAGTTCTTCGGCTACGGGGTGGACGCGGGCACGGGGTGCTTCGTGGACGCCTCCGCCGTGGAGGCGCTGGGGGACCACGAGGAGGAGACCGAGGCCCTGATGGGCGGATTTGAGGCGGTGGACTTCGACGCGGTGCCGGTGAGGACCGCCGCCCCGGCGGGCGCGGAGGCCGTCGCGTTCGGCTCCGGCTGGGGCGACGGCGTCTACCCCACCTGGGTCGGCCGGACGGCGGACGGCGACGCCGCCTGCTTCGTCACCGACTTCTTCGTCATACCCGACGGCCGTGGCGACGCACCGGGCCCGGAGGCTCCGGAGGCGGGCGTCGCGGAGGCGGTCGGGGAGGGGCTGGAACAGCCGGGTCCCGGCGAAGGCTCCTGACGGCCCGTCCGGGGCGGACACCGGACACCGGACACCGGGTGCGGCCGGGGCCGGGACGGCGGCCGCGGAAGCGGGGCGGTCGGCCGCCGTCCCGGGCCTGTCACCGCCCGGGGCGGCTGGCGGACTCGCCCACCGGCACCCGAGAGCCGCCGTGGCCGCCCGCGAAGGGCTGGGACGGAAGCCGGGAACGGCCGACCGCCCCGCTCGGGGCCGCACTCCCCCGCCGCACCGGGCCCCGCCCCGGGTCGCCGGCCGGCACCGCCCGGACCGGCTGCCGGGCCGGCAGGAGGGCGCGGCCACCGGCGTCGTCCCGGCCGGGGCCTCGGCGGGCACCCCGGCCGGGACACCGGTGGCGGGGTGCGGATCGGCGGGGTGCGGATCGGCGGGGTGCGGATCGGCGGGGTGCGGGACGGCTGCGGCCGCCCCGGAGCGCGCCGCACCCGGGCGGCGGGGCGACCGGTCGCCCCGGGAGCGGCGCGGCGCATGCGGGGCGGGCCGCACGGGGGCGGAGGGGCCGGGGCGGAGTGCGGGAGGGGGCGCGCGGGTCAGTCGCAGCCGGGCTGCTGCTGGCAGGACGGGCACAGCTCGTCACGGCCGTTGCGCACGATGGTTCCCCAGCCGCTGCAGTCGTCGCAGGAGCGTGCACGGGCGACGTCGACGCGGGGGGAGGAGGCGGGAGCGTCGGGGCGGGCTCCGAAGGCCATGCGAAGGGGCTCCTTGGTCGCTTCATCCCTTTCATCCATATTGTCACATCTTTGCGCGGCGACGATGCGAGGCGGGCCACTCCTCCCCCGCGGCGGGCGGAGCCGCAGCTCGGGCCCGCAGGCACCCGCCGGTTGGCCCCGCCGCGGCCGGGTACCCGCAGCGGGAGCACGGACAGCACAGACGACGCACCCGACACGGGAGGAGACCGCCGTGGCACGCCACCACGACCCCGCAACGGCCCCGGAGGCGGAGGGCATCCCCGACCTCCAGGACGGCACCCCGGAGCAGCAGCGCGCCGAGGACCCGCAGGTGATGTCCGTACCGGGGGACGCGCCCGCCGCGGTCGAGTCCTTCGGGACGACCGCCGCCGAGCAGCAGGAGGGCGAGTCCCTCGACGACCGGCTCGCGCAGGAGGAGCCCGACGTGGGCCAGGAGCCGCCCGGGAACGGCTACGGCGACGAGGACACCGGCCCGGCCCTCCCGCCGGAGGGCGGCCCGACGCCGGGCCTGGCGGAGCCGGCCGGCGGCAGCGCGGCGGGCGACCCGGCGCCGGTCGGCAGCGGCGGGACCCCGAACACCACCGGGTCGGACGAGCAGCAGCCCGAGATCGCCGAGGGGCCGGTCCCGGGCCTCCAGCCCGGCGAGGAGGTGGCACGCACCGGCCACCGGCCACCGGCCACCGCTGGAGGTCGACCCGCCCGGGGGCTCCGCACTCCCCCGCGCCGCGTCCGGCGACCCGGAGGCGGTCCGTCGCCAGAAGGAGCAGGGAGGGCCCTGAACCGGGCGGGGCGGCAGTCCCGGCGCGGGGTGCGGACGGCAGCGCCGCACCCCCGCCGCCGGACCCGGCGGGGCGGTGGGGCGCGGACGCCCCGCCGCCTCATCTCCTCACCGCCTCGCGGTCTCACCGCTTCACCGCCTCGCGGTCTCACCGCCTCACCGCCTCGCGGCGTCCGGCGTCCGGCGGAGAGGACTTCGTCCGGGCGGCAGCGGAAACGGGACTGCAGGGCGTCCGCCTGGACGGCCCGCCGGACCCGGGAAGGGCCGCGGACCCGGGAGCGGCTCGCACGGACCGTGCGCGTGCCGCCCCGGGCGGCCCCGGGGCGGCGGGGAAGCCGTGCAGGGGCGTTCCGGCCGCTCAGCCGGCCCCGCCGGTGTCCCCCTGACGCCGTCGCCTGCCGAGGACGCGTGAGAGCAGGACCCCGAGGAGGACGAGGGCGGCGCCCAGCCAGGCGGGCCCCGCGCCGAGGGCGAGGACGACCACCCCCACCGGGACGAGGTAGCCCGTCAGCGGCAGCAGCAGGTCGGCCAGGGGCGGCGCGGGCGGCGCGGGGACACCCGCCTCCCGGCGCGCCCGTGCGCGCACCACGTCGGGGTACCACGTGGTGAAGCGGAGGGCGGCGAGGATGGCGCCGATCTGGATGATCCAGCCCGTCCACAGCTCGTTCGGGTCGTGCAGCACCAGGTCGCCGTACGCGCCGGCGGCGGCCGCGACAAGGAAGGCCGCGGCCCAGGCCCCGGTGACCACGTAGTTGGTCCGCACGAAGACCGGGTCGTCCCAGAGCTCCCGCGGGGTCTCCTCGCGGGCGTACGGGAGGGTGAACGGCCGGCGGACGGCGATGGAGCCGCAGGCGATGGCGGCGAGGGCCAGGTTGGAGAGCTCGCCCGCGTACGTCTCCAGCCAGCGGTGGGTGCCGGCGGAGGCGAAAAGCCCGATCACGGCGAGGACTGCGAAGAAGGCGACGTCGCAGAGCTCCAGCAGCTTCCACGTCCGGCCGGAGTGCCGGAGGTGGCCGCCCACGACGATCACGAGCGCCAGCACCAGGGACAGGACGACCGCGGTCTCGAACCGCCCCGGGCCCACCAGGACCGAGAAGACGATCCACGGCGCCATCCCGACGACGGGACTGTCAAGCAGCGCCGGGAGGCGCCCCCCGGGCCTGCCGGCAGGGGCCCGGTCGGCGCCCGACCGGTCGGCGGCGGCAGGCCCGGCTGCGGGCCCGGTGTCCTGGCGGGCCTTCCTCATCACGCCACTCCCTCGTCCGTCCCCTGGAGCGGCCCCGCGGCAGGCGCACCCGGCCGCACGGACCCGGTGCCGGGCGGGCCGGGCGACGGACGGGCCCGCCTCCCCCCAGCCTAGGAGCCCTCCCGCGGACCGGCGACCCGTCCCCGCTCGGTGCGCGGCAGGGCGGGCCCCGTGCCGCGCCGCCGTGGCGGAGTCGCTGCGGCAGGGGCGTGCCGCCGGTGGCGTTGACGACCTCGCCGGCGGTGCAGCCCGCCTCCTGCGAGGCGGGGAAGACGTGAGCGGGGGCCGTCTCGGCGGGCTGCGCAGGCCGTCCGATCGGCGCCTGCCTCCCGAACTCCGCGACCTTGCCGGCGGGCATGGCCGCGGGGATGAGCGGGGTCCGCACCGGTCCGGGCGCGACGGCGTCGACGCGGACCCCCTCCGGGGCGGGCTGCCGGGCGGGGCCGTGGGTGAAGGTGACGGCGGCGCCCCTGGTGGTGGCGTGCTCCAGGAGGTGGGGGCCGGGCCGGTGCGCCTGCACGGAGGCGGTGTCGATGATGCAGTCGCCCGGCCCCAGGTGCGGGAGGGCGGCCCGGCAGAGCCGGAACATCGCGTGGACGCCGGTCTCCATGACCCGGTCGGACCGCCCGGTGGTGAGGGCGGCGAGGCCGTCCGGCCGCGCCGTCCGGAGGGCGGCGTCGTTGACCAGGACGTCGGGGCCGCCCGATCCGGCGACGACACGCTCCACGAGGCCGGTGCGCTCCCCCTCGCTGCCGCAGGTCGCACGGGACCGCCGGCGCCCGGCGCCCGGCGCCCTCCACCAGGCGGACGGTCTCCTGTGCGTCCTTCTCCCCGTCCGCCGGGTACGCGGTCGCGGCGTCGGCCCCCTCCCGGGCGCAGGCGAGCGCGACGGCGCGGCCGATGCCGGAGCCGCCGCCGGTGGCCGGGGCGCAGCGGCCCCCCGGGCGGCCGGTCCCCCGGTGGGTGCGCTCGCCGTGGCCGGGCTCCGGGGCCATCTCCGTGCTCAGGCCCGGGTGCGGCCGGTCCCGCCGGGGGAGGTCGGGCCGCGGGTGCCGGTCGCGGGGGGCCTGGGGGGTGGACCGGTCACGGGCCGTCGTGGGGCTCCTCAGGGGCGGACTGCGGTACGGGACCGGCAGGGCGCGGTCCGGTCGTGCACCTGCCCGGCCGTTCCCGCCGCCAACGGCCCGGGACGGCCCGACGCCCGGACGGACCCGCGGCCGGGCCGGGGGCGGGCCAGGGCCGGTGGCGGCCGCGGCGCGCCGCCCGGCCGGGGACGGACTCCCCCGTGTGGGCCGCCCGCAGGTGGGCAGCCGTCCCCTGGAGCGGGGCCGGGCGCCCCGGGCGCCGCCCCGCCCGCCACCGGCCGGGACCGGCCCGGCCGCAGAGACCCCGGAGCGGCTCATGACAGCACCCCGCCGGAAGGGCCGCCTCCGCGGCCGCACCGCCCTGGTCACCGGCTCGTCGCGCGGCCTGGGACTGCAGCTGGCCCGCGAACTCGCCGGACGCGGCTGCCGCGTCGTGCTCTGCGCCCGCGGCGCCGAGGAGCTCGCCGCGGCCGAGGCGGAGCTGCGGGCGTGGGGCGCCGAGGCGGCCTCGGTCGCCTGCGACCTGACCGACCCCGAGGCGCCGAAGCTCCTGCTGGACACCGTCCACCGGTACTTCGGCCGCCTCGACGTGCTGGTCAACAACGCCGGCGTGATCCAGGTGGGCCCGCTCGGCGCCCTGCGCGAGGAGGACTTCCGGGAGGCGATGGAGACCATGCTCTTCGCGCCGCTGCGGCTGACCCTGGCGGCCCTGCCGGACCTGCGGGCGGGCCGGGGCACCCTGGTGAACGTCTCGTCGGTGGGCGGCCGCATCGCGGTGCCGCACCTGCTGCCGTACGTGGCGGCGAAGTTCGCCTCGGCCGGGCTGTCGGAGGGGCTGCACGCGGAACTGGCGCAGGACGGCGTGCGGGTGACGACCGTGCTGCCGGGCCTCATGCGCACCGGCTCCCACACCGCCGCCCGCTTCCACGGGCGGCCGGGGGCCGAGTACTCGTGGTTCGCCGCGGCCGCCTCGATGCCCTTGCTGTCGATGGACGCCGGGCGGGCCGCGCGGGCGATCCTGTGGGCCGCCGAGCGGGGGCGCGCCGAACTCGTCCTGACCCCGGCCGCGAAGGCCGCCGTGCGGCTGCACGGCGTGGCGCCCGCGACCACCACCCGCCTGCTCGGCCTGGCGGCGCGGACGCTGCCGCGCCCCGGGGACCGCCCGGACCACGCCGTGCCGGGCGCCGCGGCCGCGGGCCGCTCGCGGCTGCCGGGCTGGGCCACCGCCCTCGGCGACCGGGCCGGGCGGCGCCTGCACCAGGAGCCTCCCGCGGCGGGGTGACGCGGCCCCGGCCCCGGCGGGGTCCGCCGCCCGTCCCCCGGCCGGTACCGGCCCGCGCGGCCGGGCGGGCGGGGACCGCCCCGGAGGAGGCGTCCGCGGCGGAGCGTCCGTGGCGGGGGCACGGGACGCGCGGAAGCGGGTGGCGCCGTCGGCAGCGGGTCCCGGGACGGAGCGGGCCCGCGACCGGTCCGCCGCCGGGTCCGCTCCCGGGGTCCGGCGGACCGGCCCTCAGGCACTCAGCCCCTCAGGCCCCGACGGTCCCGTCGACGGCCTCGCGCAGCAGGTCGGCGTGGCCGGAGTGCCGGGCGTACTCGTGGACGAGGTGCATCATGACCAGGCGCAGGGAGACGTCCTCGCCCCAGCGCGGCTGGTGGAAGGTGACGTCCAGCGACTCGGCCTCGCGCTCGATGCGGCGGGAGTGCGCGACCTCGGCCTGCCAGGCGCCGAACGCCTCCTTGCCGGTCGCCGCGGCCACGTCGAACGCCACCTGGAAGTCGCCCTGGTCGGACCAGACGAGGGGCAGGTCCTCACCTGCGGCCGTGCGGCGGAACCACACCCGCTCCACCTCGGCCATGTGCCGCACCAGGCCGAGCAGGGTCAGGTCCGAGGTGGGCACGGCCCGCCGCCGCAGGTCCTCGTCGGAGAGGCCGTCGCACTTCATGGCGAGGGTCGCCCGGTGGAAGTCGAGGAAGGCGCGGAGCATCTCGCGCTCCCCCGCGATCACGGGCGGTCCGATGCGTTCGGTGGTCACGGGCGGTCCTCCGGGTGCGAAGAGCGGGACGGGTGTGACAGGAGCAGCTCATTGTGCTCCATCGCGCCCCTGTGGCCGGATTCTTTACGGACGGGAGGACCTGACGGCAGGTCGGCGGAGACCGTCCGATCATGGACGGACCGCACGGGCCACCCGGACGGCCGGTCACCGGGGCTCCAGGGCGGCGGGGCGGCGAGGCGGCAGGGCGGGCGCCGTTCGCCGCCGCAGGTCCGCACGACCGGGCGTCACGGGCTCAGGGCGCGGCCGCACCCGGGGCGGGGGCGTGGTGGGAGAGCAGGACACGGGCGCCGGCGTCCGCGAGGGAGGCGAGCAGGCGCTGGGTCCGGAGGTTCGCCGGCCGGTCGGCGGCGATGCCCGGCGGACGGCCGCGGCGCAGCTGCCCGGGGCTGAACGCCGCGTCCCCCGCGACGACGACCGGGGCGTCCCCGCCGAGGACGACGAGGCCCTGGTGGCCCGGGGTGTGGCCGGGCAGGGGCACGGCGTGCACCGTCCCGTCCGGAGTGAGCGCGTGGGAGCGGTCGAAGCCCGCCACCGGGCCGTCGGTCCACCGCGTCGCCGTCGTCCGGCCGTCGCCGGGGAGCCTGCACCGGGTGGACCCCGGGAACGGGCCGGCCTCGCGGTCCCCCACGAGCACCTGCGCGCCGGTGAAGGCCGGCAGGTTGCCGGTGTGGTCGGAGTGGAGGTGGGTGAGGACGACCGTGTCGACGTCGCGGGGGTCGGTCCCCTCGGCCGCGAGGCGGCGGGGCAGGGCGGCCTCCGGCGGCACCTCGATGCGCAGGAAGGCGCGGTGGAAGCGCTCCTGCCGTGCCGACCCGCACCCGTAGTGGCCCCGGGGGCGGTGCTCGGCGTCCCCGGTGTCGACCAGGACCGTGCGTTCGGGGTGGCGGACGAGGAAGGCGTGGATCGGCAGCCACGGCGTCCGGCCGCGTCCGGCGAGGATCGCGGGGAAGGCGAGCGCGTCCGGCCCGCCGAACTCCCGGTGGGCGGGGCGGACGGCCACCCACCCGGCGGTGAACACGGTCACCGTCACGTCCGGGCCGGCCCGGAGGACGGCCGGCGCGGGGATCGGGGGAAGGGCCTGACGCATCGCGCTCCTCCCGTGCGGGCGGTCCGCGGCGCAGCCGGACCGTGTCCACCCACCCTGCCGGACTCGCGGCGCCCGTGCACGCCGGGGCCTGCCGGAGGTCTGCGGCGACCCCGGCGTGCACGGGGTCACCCGTGGCGGTGGACGGCCCGGTCGGCGGGGTCCGGACGGGCGGGGTCCGGAGGCGTCCGGTCGGACTCGGCAGGCCCGGCAGGCCCGGCGGACTCGGCGGGCCCGGCGGCGAGCGACCAGGCGATCGAGGCGGCGAGCACGGCGACGATGACGCCGAGCGTGACCGGCACGGGGAGCTTGCCGACCGGCGTCTCGGAGAGGATGAGCTTGACGCCGGCGAAGGCGAGCAGCACGGCCAGCCCGTAGTGCAGGTACCGGAAGCGGCGCAGGAGCCCGGCGAGGCAGAAGTAGAGGCTGCGCAGGCCGAGGACGGCGAAGGCGTTGGCGGCCCAGACCAGGAAGGTGTTCGTCGTGACGGCGAGCACCGCGGCCACGGAGTCGACGGCGAAGACGAGGTCGGTGGCCTCGACCGCCACGAGGACCACGAGCAGCAGGGTGGCGGTGCGCCGGCCGTTCAGGCGGACGAAGAAGCGGTCGCCGTGGTACCGGGGGTCCGTGGGGACGACGCGGCGGACGAGGCGGACGAGCGGGTTGCGGTCCGGGTGGACCTCCTGGTCGTGGCCGAAGGCCATCCTCCAGCCGGTCCAGATGAGGAAGGCGCCGAACAGGTAGGCGGTCCAGAAGAAGACGTGCAGCAGTTCCGCGCCGACGAAGATGAAGACGAGCCGGGCCGCCAGTGCGCCCAGGACGCCCCAGAACAGCACCTTGTGGTGGTAGGCGTCGGGGACGGCGAAGAAGGAGAGCACGAGGGCGAAGACGAAGACGTTGTCGATCGACAGCGCCTTCTCGATGAGGTAGCCGGCGTAGTAGGTGCCGGCGGCCTCGCCGCCCTGCCAGGCCCACAGGACGAGGCCGAAGGCGAGGCCGGCGGCGATCCAGGCGGCGCTCCAGAGGGCGGCCTCGCGGAAGCCGATGACGTGGCTGTCGCGGTGGGCCAGGAGGTCGACCGCCAGCATCGCGGCGATGCCGGCGGTGAGGGCAGCCCAGGCCCACAGGGGGACGGTGAAGGCGAGGTCGTTCATGGCGGGGCCTTTCCGTGGGGCCGTGCCGCCCGGGCGCGTCCGGTCCGTGCCGGCCGCCCGGAGCGGTCAGGCGGCGGACGGGGCCGGTGCCCGGACCGGGGCGCCGGCACGGCGGACCGGCCCGGGCGTGCCGCCCCCGCCGGGGGCTCCCAGGACAGGCCGCCACGGGGGCGGTACGACGGTGCGGACCTGCGGCCCGCCCCGGAGGGCGGCCGCCTCGACGAGGGCGGGGGCGTCGACGCCGGCCGGTCCGGTGCGGTGGGCGACGACCACGGAGGCGCCGAGGCGCCCGGCGGGCTCCAGCACCCGGGACGCGGCGGCCAGACGGCTCCCGCCGGACGGCAGCGGCACGGTGACGGGGACGCACTCCTCGGCCGCCCGGCCGAGCCGGGCCAGCACGCGGGCGAGGGCGTCGTGCGCGGTGCCGGGGCCGGGGCCGGGGCGGCAGGGCCGGAAGCCCGGCGGGACGACCGCGATCAGGAGCAGGGGGGCGCGGGAGGCGGCGGCCAGGGCGGCGGCGGCGTCGGCCACCCGGAGGTCCGCGGAGCCCCCCGTGAGCACGGCGGCCACCGGGGGGCGGGGCCTCGCGCCGCACGGTGCGGGATGGCCGGTCGGGGGATGCGGGGACGTGGCGGCCATGGCGGTCCTGCCTTCCCGGAGTGACGAACGAAGGGAGGAATATCCCTATTGTCCACCTGCGGGACAAAAGGCGTCAATATTCACACGAATAATACTTCGCATGTTTGCGGGCGTGCGCCGCGGCGGACACCCGAAGCGGGACTCGTACGATGGAGCGGTGAGCGCGTCGCACCCCGGAGGAGACGGGGAGGGCGGTCGCTGGACCTTCCTCACCAACCACGCCCGGGTCCTCCTCCACATCGCCCGGGACCCCGAGGTCAGGCTGCGGGACGTCTCCGCGGCCGCGGGCATCACCGAGCGCTCGGCGCAGGCCATCGTCGCGGACCTGGAGTCCGCGGGCTACCTGACCCGGACCCGCGTGGGGCGCCGCAACCGGTACACCGTGGACCCGACCGTGCGCCTGCGCGACCCCGCCGAGGCCGGGCACCCCGTCGGGGACCTGCTCGGCGCCTTCCTCCACCGGGAGGGCGCCGCCGCCCCGGAGGACCCGCAGGACGGCGGGGGCGCCCCGGACGGGACGGACGCCGCAGGGCCGCAGCGGTAGCAGGCCGCACCCCGGGGGCGTGCGGCCCGGCCCGCGTCCCCGGGGGCGCGGGCCGTGCCCCCGGGGACGCGGGCCGGGCCGCCGGGCCGTCCGGCGACCGCCACGTCGCTCCGGGCGGCGGCCGGCAGGCGATCTCCCCGCCGATGCCGCGGGTTCCGCCGACGACCGGCGCCGGGGGGGCGGGAACCGTGGGCGGGGTGCGCCATGGGCCGGCCGGCCACGGGGGCGGCCGACGCCCCCGGGCCGCCCGTCAGACCGCGGCGAGGAGGTCGTTGCGGAGCACCAGGGGCAGCGAGAGGGTACGGTAGCCGACGGTCTCGAAGAGCACCGTGAGCCGCCCCTCCTCCTCGCTGAGCACCGCGCCGTCGCCCCACTGCCCGTGGCGGACGCGCGCGCCCGGGACGAAGGGGTGGCCGGTGGGCGCGGCGGACTCCGCGGCGCCCGAGGCGCCCGAGGCGGCGGGGGCGGTCCCGGCGAGGACGCCCTCGGCGGCCGCGGCGTCCCCGTCCTCCCGCAGCTCCTCCCGCTCGCAGACGTCGCAGCTGCCGCAGGGGCCGTCCAGGGCCTCGCCGAAGTACCCGAGGAGGAAGCGGCGCCGGCAGCCGGTGGTCTCGGCGAAGCCGCGCATCATGTCGACCCGGGAGCGCTCCAGCTGCTGGCGGGCGTCGCCGAGCCGGACCGCCTCCTCGGCCGCGCGGGCGGCTCCGAAGCCCTCGACCGCGGCCAGCTCCCCCTCGTCGGTGGTGCGCACGGCGCGTACCTGCTCCAGGAGGTTGACGACGGCGGTGAGGCGGCTCGCGGACAGCCCGGTGGCGGACCGCAGGTCGGTCGGCGACACCGGGCCGCGGCGGGACTGGATGCGGCGGGCCACCCGGGCGACGGTGTCCGGGTCGGGGCGCCCCGCGGAGAAGAAGCGCTGCATGCCGAGGTCCTCGGGCCGGTAGGCGAGGACCGCGCGGGCGGGCTCGCCGTCGCGGCCGGCCCGGCCGATCTCCTGGTAGTAGGCGTCCAGCGAGCCGGGCACCGAGGCGTGCAGGACGAACCGGACGTCGGCCTTGTCGATGCCCATGCCGAAGGCGGAGGTCGCCACGACGACGTCGAGGGAGCCGTCGCGGAACCGGTCGTGGACGCCGTGCCGCTCGGCCGCCCGCATCCCGGCGTGGTACGGGGCGGCGTCCAGCCCGAGGGCGGCCAGCTCCTCCGCGTAGGCCTCGGCGTCCTTGCGGGTGGCGGCGTAGACGATGCCGGGCTTGGGCTCGGCGGCGGCGCGTTCGACGACGGCGCGGCGCTTCACCTCGTCGTCCCGGAAGGGGACGACCTCCAGGTGGATGTTGGGCCGGTCGAAGCCCGCCACGACCTCGTGCACGTCGCGCATGCCGAGCTGCTCGACGATGTCGGCCCGCACGGGCGCGGCGGCGCTCGCCGTGAGCGCCAGCACCGGCGGACGGCCGACGCGCTCGAGCGCGTGGCGGAGCCTCAGGTAGTCGGGGCGGAAGTCGTGTCCCCAGGAGGAGACGCACTGGGCCTCGTCGACGACGAACAGCGCGGGCCGGGCGGCGGCGAGCTGCTCCAGCACGTCGTCCTTGGCCAGCTGCTCGGGGGCGAGGAAGAGGAAGTCGACGTCCCCGGCGCTGATGCGGTCCCAGGCCTCGTCGTTCTCGGCCCGCCCCTGGGAGGAGTTGACCGCGACGGCCTCGGGGCCGTCCAGGCGCAGCAGGCCCGCCACCTGGTCGCGCTGGAGGGCGACCAGGGGCGAGACGACGAGCGTGGGGCCCTCCAGGAGCAGCCCCGGCACCTGGTACACGGCGGACTTCCCGGCGCCGGTGGGCATGACCACCACGGTGTCGCGGCGTTCCATCACGGCCTGCATGGCGGCGAGTTGGGCGGGGCGCAGCCGGTCCCAGCCGAAGACCTCCTCGGCGCGTCGGCGCAGACGGGTGGAGGTGGAGGCGGATGCGGCCATGTCGCTCCTCGCGGACGTGCCCCGACAGGCGGGGCGGGGTGGGGCAGGTGAGCGGCAGTTACCCGGGGCGGGGGAAGTTATGGGTGCGTTCGTCCGGCGTGCGGGGGCGGACGGCCGGGGGCCGGGGGCGCGGGCCGGCGACGGGGGCGTGCGGACCGGTGGCGGGGATCCGGTCCCACGCCGGTGCGGGCGGTACGGGGAGGGCGGTCCGGCGCGGGCGGACCGCGCGGGCGGACCGCGCGGGGAGGCCGGGGCACGCGAGGGCTCCGCGCAGGGGCGGCCCGGCCGGCCGATGAGTCCGGGCCGCCGCAGTCGTCCACCCGGTACGGGGACACGCCTGCGACGCCGAGGAGGACGCACCGTGCAGAAGATCACCACGTTCCTGTGGTTCGAGGACAGGGCCGAGGAGGCCGCCGAGCTCTACACGTCCGTCTTCCCCGACTCCCGGATCACGGAGGTGCGGCGGTACGGCGCGGCGGGACCGCTGCCCGAGGGGACGGTCATGACCGTCGGGTTCGAACTGGCGGGGCAGCGGTTCACCGCGCTGAACGGCGGCCCCCACCACCGGTTCAACGAGGCGGTCTCGCTGTTCGTGGACTGCGCGGACCAGGAGGAGGTGGACCGGCTCTGGGAGAGGCTCGGCGACGGCGGGGAGCACGGGCCGTGCGGTTGGCTCAAGGACCGGTTCGGCCTGTCCTGGCAGATCGTCCCGACGGTGCTGGGCCGGCTCCTGGACGACCCGGACCCGGCGGCCGCCGAACGGGTGATGAAGGCGATGCTCGGGATGGGGAAGCTGGACGTGCGGGCGCTGGAGGAGGCCCGCGGGGGTACGGGGTGACGGCGTCCGCGGGCCGTCGGCGGGGCCTCCACGATCGGCCCGCGCGGTGCGGTTCCACGATCGGCGGCGTTCCAGCAGATCGGGTGGCTTCGACGCGTGGGACCGTCTGAGCCGGTGTCCGGCGGGGGACGGTTGCGATGTCCGATTCCGTACAGGTGCCCCGCACCTGATGCGACAGGAGATCGCCATGCGCGTTTCCCGCTTCGCCGCCGCTCTCGGCGTGGCCGCCGCCGTCGTCCTGGGCGGCGCCGGCGCCGCCCAGGCAGCGGCCCCGGCCGCCCCCGCCGCCCACTCCGTACAGGACCGCGACGGCTGGCACCGCGGTGACGACGGCCGCTTCGGCCACGACGAGGGCCGGCACCACGAGCGCTGGGGCCACCGCCACCACCGCCACCACGAGCGCTGGGGCCACCGGCACCACCGCCACCACGAGCGCTGGGGCCACCGGCACCACCGCCACCACCACCACCGTTTCGGCCACTTCGGCCACTTCGGCGGCTACGGCCACGACGGCGGGCACCGCATCGGCTGACCCGGCTCCCGCCGGGACGTGAGCCGGGCCCGTGGCCCCCACCGCGAGGGCGGGGGCCACGGGCCCGTGCCGTGCTCCGCCCGGGCCCGCCGGGAGACCGGCGGGCCCGGGCGGGGTGCGCGTACCGGGGCGGCGGGCCCCGGCCGGGTCACTTCTCGTACGTCGACAGCGCCAGGCCGAGGGCGAAGAACGTGGGTGCCCACTCCCCGACGAAGATGCCCCAGCGGTCGGCGCGCTCCTCGCCCTTCTTCTCCACGCTCATCGAGGCGCGCCAGGAGATGACGGAGAGGACGATCGAGGCGAAGCCCGCGGTGTAGGCGTGCTCGGCGCGGATACCGGAGTCGTGCAGCTTCTTGACCAGCATCGGAGTCTCGCTTTCAGGCCCGGGCACGCGTCGCTGCCGGGCACCCGGGTCGGCGGTGGGGCGGCCGGATACGGCCGGTCGGGCCCGCGGGCCCGCTCCGTGGGGGGACGGGCCCGCGGTCGGACGCACCACGGGTCGGGCGCGCCGCGGACCGGTCAGCGCCGAGCGGTCCGCCCCTCCACTCCACCACCCCTGCACGGCATCGGCCCGGGTGGCGGGGCCGGACGGGTGATCGGCAGACCCGCGGGCCCGGCGCGGCGGCGCCCCGGCCGCCCGGGCCGGGCACGCGGGGCGGGGACACGGCGTACGGGGTGCCGGGGGCGCGCCGCGGGGGCGGGGCCCGCAGGAGGGTGCGGCGGCGGGGACGGCGACGGGCCGTCAGGTTGTCCGGGACGGGGTGCATCCAGGGGTGCGGAGGCGGCGGAAGCAGCGCGTGACGGTCACGGCGGCCGTCCTGTTGCGAGACCAGGGAGTCCTCATGAGCATCCGTACGGCGGTCCGCGTCCGGTCGGCGGCGGTGGTGGCGGCCGCAGCGGTGGTGGCGGCGGGCGCGGGCGCCGCACCGGCGTCCGCGGACGGTCCGGCCTCGGTGAAGGTGACGTCCGGCACCACCCGGGTCGTCATCGCGCCCGCCGTGGCGCGGGCCCTGCTCAAGGCCGGGATCCTGCCGGTGGTGACCCGGCCGGGCCGGCCCGGCCTGGCCTTCCCCTCGGGGCAGCCCACCCTCACCGCGTCCTTCCCCGTCACCGGCGGCCGGCTCACGCCCTCCCCCCTCGGCGGGACGATCGAGCACCGCGGCGGCCTGCGCTTCGTCAACCTGCGCAACGGCGCCTCGCTGGAGGTCCGCGACTTCGTCATCGACCTGGACAAGGGCGACCTGACCGGCCGGGTGGCGGGGACGCAGACCCGGGTGCCGGTCTTCGACCTGGACCTCTCCAAGGCGAAGGTGGACCTGGGCTCGTCCTCGGCCACCGCGTCGGACGTCGGCCTGAACCTCACCGAGGCCGCCGCCGGCGCGCTGGACGCGACGCTGAAGACCAAGGCGTTCACGGGCGGCCTGGCGGTGGGCACCGCCACCACGAACCCGCGCTTCTGATCCGCCGGTCCGCGCCGTCCCGACGGACCGGGACCGCCGGGGGCCGCCGGGGCCCGCACCGCCGCGAGGCCGTGCGGACCCCGGCGGCCCCGCCGTCGTCCGGTCGCCGCCCGCCGCCACCCTCCCGGCGTCGCACGCCCGGCGTCGCACCGCGGCCGTCAGGTCCCCGACGGCGGGTCCGCCGGGGCCCCGCCGCCGCCGCACCGCCGTCCGAGCTCGGCGAGGATGCGGACGCAGGCGCGGACCGCGGGGTGGGTGTCCGTGCCGGTGCGCACGCACGCCTCGACGACCCGGGCCAGGCCGGGGTCGGCGAGCGGCCGGACGGCCGACCCGCCGGGCAGGGCGGCCACGGCTGCCACGGCGGAGCGGGGGACGAGCGCGGCGGCCCCGCCCGCGGCGGCGAGGGCGACCGCACCGGGGAAGTCCGCGGCCGTGTGCCGCACGTCGGGGGTGAACCCCGCGGAGCGGCAGGCGTGCAGGGCGGCCTCCCGGCAGGCGCTCCCGTCGGGGGCCAGCACCCACGGCAGGTCCGCGTACGCCGCCAGGTCCGCGACCGCCCCCTCCGCCTCGCGGGCGCGGCCCTCGGGCAGGACGAGGAGCAGGGGGTCGACGAGGAGCCGGGTGGTGAGGACGTCGGGGGGCGGCACGGTGCCGAGGTTGAGGTACCGGTAGACGACGGCCAGGTCGCAACGGCGGCGGCGCAGCAGCGGCAGGCTCGTCTCGGGCTCCTCCTCGGTGAGGTGGAGCCGGAGCTGCGGAGACCGGACGCGCGCCTCGGCGAGCAGGGGCGCCCCCAGGACGGGCAGGGCGCTGGTGAAGCAGGAGACGCGGAAGGGGCCCGCGACGGCGTCGCCCGTGCCGCGCAGGCGCGCCTCGGCCCGTTCGAGGGCGGCGAGGACGTCGCAGGTGTCCTCCACGAGGGCGGCACCGGCCGCGGTGAGGAGCACCCGCCCCCGGTCGCGGTCGACGAGCGCGGCGCCGGTCTCCCGTTCGAGCTGCCGGAGCTGCTGGGAGACGGCCGAGGGGGTGACGCCGTGCAGGTCGGCGACGGCCGTCACGGTCCCCAGGTCGGCGAGGTCGCGCAGGAGCAGCAGGCGGCGGACGTCGAGCACAAGTTCAGCTTAACCGTTTCGGTAGACGATGTAGCTGGACAGGTGTGCGGGGATGGGGGACGGTGGGCACGTTCCCGATGATCTCCCGAAGGACATGCATCATGCGCGCCACCGTGATCCACGGACCTCACGACATCCGGGTGGAGGAGGTCCCCGACGCCGCCGTCCGGCAGCCCACGGACGCCGTGGTCCGGGTCGTCCTCGCCTGCATCTGCGGCAGCGACCTGTGGGCCTACCGCGGGGTGGCGGCGCGCCGGCCGGGGCAGCGGATCGGCCACGAGTTCCTGGGCGTGGTGGAGGAGGTCGGCTCCGAGGTGGCGGGCGTGCGGCCCGGCGACCTGGTGGTGGCCCCGTTCGTGTGGTCCGACGGCGTCTGCGACTTCTGCCGCGAGGGCCTGCAGACCTCCTGCCTGCACGGCGGCTTCTGGGGCGAGCCCGGCTCGGACGGCGGCCAGGGCGAGGCGGTCCGCGTGCCGTTCGCCGACGGCACGCTGGTCGGGCTGCCCGCCGAGGCCCTGGGCGACGACCGCCTGCTGACCGCCCTGCTCGCGCTCTCCGACGTGATGAGCACCGGGCACCACGCGGCGCTGGCCGCCGGGGTCCGCCCGGGCTCCACGGTCGCCGTGGTCGGCGACGGCGCGGTCGGCCTGTGCGGCGTGCTGGCCGCCCGCCGCCTGGGCGCCGAGCGGATCATCGCCATGGGCCGGCACAAGACCCGTACCGACATCGCGCGCGACTTCGGCGCGACCGACGTCGTCGCCGAGCGCGGCGAGGAGGCGGTGGCCGCGGTGCGGGAGCTGACCGGCGGGCAGGGCGCCCACGCCGTGCTGGAGGCGGTGGGCACGGAGGACTCCATGCGCACCGCCGTGTCGATCACCCGCGACGGCGGGTTCGTCGGCTATGTCGGCGTGCCGCACGGCGGCAGCGCGGGCATCGACATCGGCCAGATGTTCAACCGCAACGTCGGGCTGCGCGGCGGCGTCGCCCCCGCCCGCGCCTACATCCCGGAGCTGCTGGAGGACGTGCTGTCCGGGAGGATCGACCCCTCCCCCGTCTTCGACCGGACCGTCGGCCTCGACGGCGTCCCGGACGGCTACCGGGCCATGGACGACCGCAGCGCCCTCAAGGTGCGCGTGACGTTCTGACCCGCGCCGCCCGCCCGGCCCGGCCCGCGCCGCCCCCCCTGCCGGAGGGCGGCGCGGCCGTGCGGGGGCGGGTCCCGCGGGCGGGCTCGCGGGAGGGGCCGGAAGCGGGGCTCGGAGCGCCGGTCGCAGGGAGCGCGGGGCTCAGGGAGTGGGTGCCGGGCGGACCGGCGGCAGGGGGCCGATGCGGGCACCCGAGGCGAGCAGGGCCGACAGCCGCTCCGGCCCCGCGGTCCCGCCCGGCAGCGCGAGGACCTGGTGCGGCACGGCCGCGCCGAAGCGCAGCGTGCCGCTCCCGGCGACGCGCCGCACGTGCCGGCTGCCCGCGACCAGCAGGTAGCCGCGCCCGCCGGGCGGGTGCCACCACACCGAGGCCAGGACGTCGGGCGCGAACCGGCTGCACGCCCGGCCGCCCGACTCCTGCCCGGTGCGGACGGCCCCCCGGCGCCCGGGGCCGGAGGCGGGCAGCAGGACCGCGGTCGCGGCCGCGCCGTCGCCGGTCCACCGGTCGGTGCGCAGGCAGACCCACGTCGCGGTGCCGCGCCTCTCCGGCAAAGGCTGGACGGCGAAGGCCCACAGGTTCACCGACCTCACCGACGCGGCCGCACCGACCCGGCCGGCGGAACCGTCCGGACCGCCCGGAACCGGCGCCAGGCAGGCCGCGCGGGCCCAGGCGGGCAGGGCCTGCGGCCCGGTGGCCTCGCGGGGACCGGCGGGCGGCACCCGGCCGGGCGGCGGCATCCAGGTCAGGTGGGCGAGGACCGGTCCGCCGAGGTCCGCCAGGAGGAAGGCGTGCCTCTCGGCCACCACCGGCGACGAGCGCAGCTGGAGCACGGGCTCCCCGAGGCAGCCGCCGGCCGCCCGGAACGGCAGCGGCGCGGTGACGCCGCCGCCGCCCGCCAGCGGGCGCGCCGGCCGGTCGGGGTACCGCAGGTCCCGGGTCGCCGCCTCCGCCACCCACGGCGCCAGCAGCAGCCGGGCCCCCCGGGGGCCGCGGCGCAGCACCACGGCGGCCGTGGTGAGGTCGGCGCCGTCGACGCGGGCCAGGAGGAGCTCGGGGGAGCCGGACCCCTCGGTCCAGCGGGCGATCCGCCCGCCGTCGTGGAGCAGGACGACCGCCGCCCCGTCGACGTCGCCGGCGAACAGCAGGCGGGGGTCCTCCGCCGGAGGGCGGGTCGAGGTGCCGGGCACCGCGGAGACCCGCGTGCCCGGCAGCGGCCGCTCCCAGGCCCGCAGGGCGCGGTCCGTCAGCGCCCGGTCCGCGGTGCGGTCGCCGCGGGCGGGCCAGGCGCTGAGGTCGAGCCGCGCGGTGGTCCGCCACGCGTCGGGGGCGGCGCGGACCAGCCGTACGGCTGCGGACGGGTCCGCCGCGCCCGGTCCGCCTCCGGCGGCGGAGCCGGGCGGGGCCGGCCGGCCGGCGGAGGACGGGACCGCCCACCAGGCGGTGGGGAGTGCGGCCAGCAGGACCGCGGAGACGCCCAGCGCGGTGCGGCGGCGCCGTCGGCGGCGCAGCAGGTCCGAGGGCTGCGCCCGGACCGTGCAGGGGTCGAACTCGGGCGAGGACGCCATCCGGGGTCCGGCCTCCGGGTGGTCCGCGGCAAGCCGGTCGGCGAGGGCCAGGGCCCGGCCCGGGTCGTCGCAGCCCGCCCGGGCGAGCAGCGACCGCACGGCGGTGTCGGGCATGCCCTCCAGGGCCCGCAGGGCGCAGGCGGCCCGGGCCGCGGGCTCGGCCGCCGCCAGGGCGCGGTCGAGGGCGAGCTCCTCGGCGGCGCCCGCGACGGTGAACAGGCGCAGGCCCCAGACCCGGGGCAGGGTCCACGCGCGGAGCGGCAGGGGCCTCCCCGCCCCGGGACCGGCCGCGGCCAGGGCCCCGGCGAGGACCCGCAGCCGGACCTGCCCGTAGGCGGCGCCGGCCGCCTGCCGGGCGGCCCCGCCGGCCCCGCCGCCGCTGCCGCCACTGCCGTCGCCGTCGGGCTGCAGGACGGCCGGGGCGTCCCCACCGGCCGGGGCACGGCGGGGGCCGGGCGGGAGGGCCGCCAGGGGTGCGGCGGGACGCCGCCCGAAGCCGCGGCCGGACAGGGAGCGCTGCACGAGGGCGTGGGCGGCGACCACACGCCGGTGGCGGTCCTGCCCGGCGGGCAGGACGGCGTAGGCGAGGCGGGCCAGCCGCGCGTAGTTGCCGACCAGGGCGGCCTCCGCGGCCTCGGCGGAGACCGCCGTGCCGGGTGCGGGCCCGGTGTGCTCCGCCGCGCCGGGCTGCGGCCCGGCCGGTTGAGGCCCGGCCGGTTCCCCCGCGGCCGGTTCCGGCGCGCGCGGCGGCGGGCCCGGCACCGGCGCCGCCGGGACGACGGCGGCCGGGGCCGTCCCCTCTTCGCCCCCACCCGCCCGGGCCGTGCCCGCCCCGGCCGGGGCGGGCCCCGCCGCGCCCGCCCAGGCCCCGTACCCAAGCCTTCCGTGCCCGCTCGTCCCCATGGCTCCGCACACCCCGCCTCGTCGCTGGACCTTGGCCGGCGGCCCCTCCCCCGCCGACGGCAGCACCTCGGTGCACTGCGTGCAACGAGCGGACGCCCCGGCGGTCACCCCGGGACCGGGACCGACGCCGCATCGGGCGCCCTGCCGCCGCCGAACCGCCGCCTGCGCGGCAGCGCCGCGCCGTTCGGTCACGTTCCATGCGGGTATCTGTCTCTATGTGGTGATGTGACCGAACAACGCCTCCGTGCGTGAGGACGGACCACCGCATGTGTCGAATCCCATGACGGACATCGCACGGGTGTCCGCACACCGACCGATCGAGGCGACTGCCATGACGGACACCAGCGCCCAGCGCCCTGCCTCCACGGCTGGGCAGACGGGGGGCGGCGGCAAGACCCTGCAGGGCCGCGCCGGCGTCGGAGCCCCCGCCGAGACCCGGGGGAGGACCACCATCGCCGACAACGTGGTGGCGAAGATCGCCGGGATGGCGACCCGCGAGGTCCCCGGCGTCCACAGCCTCGGCGCCGGGATGGCCCGCACCTTCGGCTCGATGCGCGACCGGGTGCCGGGGGCGGGGAGCAGCGTCACCCGCGGCGTGAAGGTGGAGGTCGGCGAGCGTCAGGCCGCCGTGGACCTGGACGTCGTCGTGGAGTACGGCGTGTCCATCGTCGACGTGGCGGGGGACGTGCGCGTCAGCGTGATCTCCGCCGTCGAGCGGATGACCGGGCTGGAGGTCGTCGAGGTGAACATCGCCGTGGACGACGTGCACCTGCCCGACGAGGAGGAGTCCGAGCCCGAGCCCGGCGAGAGCCGGGTGAAGTGACCCGCACGCATGCCGCCGCCCCTCCGGGGGTGCGGCGGCCCGCGGGGACGGGAGCGGTACGAGAGAGGTGCGCGAGATGAACACAGCGACTGTGGGCCTGGCGGCCGGCATGGCCCTGGGCTTCGCCGGGTTCTTCGGCGGCTTCTGGGCGTTCCTGCTGGTGGCCGTCCTGGGCGGCGTGGGCCTGGTCGTCGGCCTGGCCCTGCAGGGCAGCCTGGACACCGGGTCGTTCCTGCGGCGGCAGCGGTGAGCACGCCGCACCCGGGACGGACCGGTCAGCCGGAGCCGCCGGAGCGGGCGGAGCAGCCCCGGCTGCCGCCCCCGGCGGAGCGCGGCGCGACCGTCGTCCCCGACCGGGTGGTGGCGCGGATCGCCGCCCGGGTCGCCCGGGAGTCGCTCGCCCGCCTGACCGGACCGGGCGGCGGCGGCCTCGCGGCACCCCAGGCGTCCGCGGCCACCGGCGGCGGGGCGGCGCGGCTGGAGCTCTCGCTCGACCTGCCGTACCCCGTGGACATCGCACGGGCCTCCCGCGAGGTCCGGGACGACGTGGCGGCGCGGGTGTCGCGGATGACGGGCATGGAGGTGCGGGAGGTCGCGCTGGTCGTCGAGCACCTGGTCCCCCGGAAGGGCGGCGGCGGACGGGTCCGCTGACCTCCCCTCCCCCGGCCGCGCCCCCGCCGTACCGGCCCGGGCCCGCGGTCCCCCGGCTCCGGCCGCCGCGCCGCCGACGGCGTCCCGACCGGAGCAACGTCCGAAGGGACGGCACCCCATGACGCACGGACAGGACCCCCTGAGGAAGCAGGATCCCCCCCGGGAGCAGGAGACGGCACGGCCGCCCGCGGCGCTGGACACCGCCCCCGCCGGTCCCCGGCCGGCCGGAGGCGAACCGGCCGGCACCGGACCGGCCGGCACCGGACCGGCCGGCACCGGAGGGGCCGGGGGCCGGGACGGCGGCGCGGCGGGCCTGGCCCCCTCGCCCCGCCTGTGGTCGCCGCGCCGCGTTCCCGCGGCACTGGTCGCCCTGGTGGTGCTGGTGGCCGCCGGAGCGGCCCTGTACGACGTCGTCGCGGTGCGCGCCGGGCGGCCCGCCTCGGCGTGGCGCCGGACCCTGGCGGACGAGCTGGCCACCCGGACGACGGGGGACGTGTGGATGCTCACCGGGGCGGCGGTGGCCGCCGCCCTCGGGCTCTGGCTCCTCGTCCTGGCCCTCACCCCCGGCCTGCGGAAGCTGCTCCCCCTGCGCGCGCCGACCGGCGACTCCCCCGTGCGGGCCGTGCTGGACCGGCACGGCGCCGAGGTGCTGCTGCGGGACGCCGCCCTGCGCGTCCCCGGTGTCGGCCGGGCCCGGGTCAGGGTGCGCCGCCGCATCAAGGCACGTGCCGACGTCCGCTTCCGCGACCCGCGGCAGGTGCGGGAGGAGGTCGCCGGCGCCCTGCGGGAGGAACGCGACCGGCTCGCCCTGGTGCGACCGGAACGGGTGTCGGTGCGGGTCCGGCGCGCCCGCTGAACCGCGCCGCCCCCGCCCGCGGACCACGCGTCCCGCACCCCCGCATCTCCGCACCCGCCGCACCCGCCGCACCGGGCGATCCGCGCACCGGGCGGCCCGACCGCCGGGAGGCGACCCCATGAAGCCGCGGACCACGACCAACCGCATCCTGCTGGCCCTCGCCGGCCTGCTGCTGCTCGGCGGCGGGCTGCTGGTGCTGACGGCCGGACTGGACCTGTACCGCCGGTGGAGTCTCGGACCGCCGTCCGGGTGGCCGCTGACGGGGCCGCACGACGTCCTGCTCGGCGCGGGCGACCGGGAGCGGTGGAGCAGCCAGGGCTGGTGGTGGTGGCCGGCCGTGATCGCCGCCCTGGCCGTGGTCGCCCTGCTCGCCCTGGGGTGGCTCCTCGCCCAGCTGCGGCGGCCGCGGCCGGGCCGGCTGCCGGTCTGGGGGACGTCCCCGGGCGGGGAGCCCGAGGAGGGCGTCGAGGTGCGCGACGGGGCACTGGGCGACGCGATCGCCGCGGAGGCCGCCGGCCTGCCGGGCGTGGTGCAGGCCGGGGCCCGGATGTCCGGGCGGGCCGCACGGCCCGAGGCCCGGGTGGACCTCGCCCTCGGCACCGGGGGCTCCCCCCGTGAGACGCTCCGCGCCCTCGCCGACGGTCCCCTGGAGCGGGCCAGGCGGTCCGCCGGGTGGCGGCGGCTGCCCGCGGACGTCCGGTTCAGCGTCGCCCGGCACGGCCCCCGGCGCGCGGAGTGACGGCGCCGGACGGAGGCCCGGGGACCCCGGGGCGCGGGGATGCGGGGATGCGGAGGCGCAGGGATGCGGGGACACGGGGCGTGCGGAGAGGGGCGGGCACCCGGCCGACCGGGGGACGCTGCCGTCCGGGGCGGTGAGCCGCCGCGTTCGGGGAAGGCACTGTGACGGACCGCAGGGCCCCGCACACGGTCCGGGGCCGCCGTCGCGAGGAGTTGTGAGGAGCTGCACGCCATGACCACGTACGTCATCACCATCCCCGGCACCTTCCTGGAGGAGCTGACCGGTGACGCACGGACGACGCTGCTGGAGCGGCTGCGCCCGTCGGACCCGCAGCAGACCGAACTGGGCGAGGCCGAGGACCTGGACGTCCTCACCGTCAACGACAACGGCACGTTCAGCATCCGGCTGGAGGTGGAGGCGGAGGACACCCGCTCCGCGGAGGCGGACGCCGCGGCGGTGGCGGGCGCCGCCCTGCGCGACGCGGGGTTCACCGGGGACACCGCCCCGCTGGGGCATCCCGCGGTGACCGGCATCGACACGCACGGTTGAGAGGGCCGGAGCGGCATGTCCGCTGCCCTTCGGGGCAGGGGAAGGCCGAGGGCGGATCACGGACGACAGCGGCCGACGGACAGGCTGCGGACACCGGACGGCGGAGGGATCGGAGATGACGGCACAGGACCGGTCCCCACTGGACCCCGTGGCGGCCGCGTGGAACACCGTGGGGAGCTACGGCACCTACGAGGAGGCGCAGGCCGCCGTCGACCGGCTCTCCGACGAGCACTTCCCCGTGGAGAACCTCGACATCGTGGGTTCGGGCCTGCGCCTCGTGGAGCACGTCACCGGGCGGCTGACCCGGGGGCGGGCCGCGGCTGCCGGCGCGGCCAGCGGCGCCTGGTTCGGCCTGTTCATCGGGCTGCTGGTCGGTCTGTTCACCAGTGGTCCGGCCTGGTTCGGGCTGATCCTCGGCGGCCTCCTGATCGGCGCGCTGTGGGGCGCCGTCTTCGGTTTCGTCGGCCACGCCGCGACCGGCGGGCGGCGCGACTTCTCCTCCACCCGGTCGCTGGTCGCCTCGCGGTACGACGTGATCGCCCGCGGCGGTCGCGCGGAGGAGGCCCGGACCGTGCTCGGACGGGTCGGCCTCGGCACGGGGGCAGGTACCGGCACCGGTACCGGCACGAGCACCGGCGGCCGGCCCCCCGCGGGGTGAGGTCCTCCGGGTCCCGCCCCGGGTGGAGGCGCCACCGGTCGTCCGGCACCGCGGGGACAGCAGAGTCGAAGTGGAAAGAAGGAGGGCGCGATGATCATCCTCGGAGTCATCCTGCTCGTCGTGGGCTTCTTGACCGGCATCTCCATCCTGTGGACGATCGGGATCATCCTGCTCGTCATCGGGGTGGTCCTGATGCTGCTGGGCGCGACCGGCCGCGCCGTCGGCGGCCGCAAGCACTACTGGTAGCCGCCCGCGGCCCCGGCCCGCGCCCGTGAGGGGGACCCGGCAGTCCGCCGGGTCCCCCCGGCACGTCCGGGGCGGGGCGCACACCGGCACGGCGCGCACGGACGCGGCACGGAGCGACCCACCGGTCCGCCGTCCCCCGGTCCGCCGTCCGCCGGTGCGTCACCCGCCGTCGCCCCCGCACCGGGGCGCCGCACCGCCCCGGGGCGCCGCCTCCCGGCGTGCGGCTCAGGCCTGGCGCCCCCGCCAGTCCAGGCAGAGCACCACCGCGTCGTCCTCGACCGGGAGCGTTCCGCGGTGCCCCGCCAGTTCGCGCAGGACGGCGCGCGGGACGTCGGCGGGCGGCAGCAGCCGGGTCGCGAGCACCGCGCGGGCGAGGGCCCGTTCGCCGTACTGCTCCCCCTGGGCCGAGGCCGCGGTGTGGACGCCGTCGCTGACGACGACGAGGCGGTCGCCGGGCTCGACCCGCGTCTCCTGGACCGCGTACAGGGTCTCCTCCAGCATGCCGAGCGGCAGCTGCGCGTCGAAGGAGAGCGGCGCCGCCTCCCCGTCCCGGACCAGGAACGCCCGGGGCGACCCGGCGTCCACGACCTCCACCCGGCCGGTGGCGAGCTCGAAGCGCATGAGCAGCACCGAGACGTAGCGCTCGCCCCGGTACTGGGCCCAGACCGCCTGGTCCGCCAGGGCCACCTGGTCCGCCAGGGGGATGCCGGCGCGCCGGGCGTTGCGGAGCGCGTTGACGGCGAGGCTGGTGAGCAGGGACGCCGCGATGCCGTCGCCCATGCCGTTGGTGACCGCGACGGTGAGGTGGTCGGCGTCCGCGGACCAGTCGAAGTTGTCGCCGCGGACGTGGTAGGCCGGTTCCAGCTGGGCGCCGACGGTGTACTCGGGACGGGCGCAGGACCGGCCGGGCAGGAGCTGCCACTGCATCTCGGCGGCCAGGGTCAGGCGGCTCCTGCGCCGGGCCTGGAGGTACAGGTCGGTGTCCCGTTCGGCGACGGCGACGTGGTGCGCGGCGATCTCGGCGATCTCGGCGACCTCCTCCACCGTCCGCGGGCCGGGCGCCTCCGGGAGGACGACGCTCAGCACCCCGATCCGGTCGCCGCGGACGCTGACCGGGACGTGGAGGGTGCAGGTGCCGTCCCCGTGCTGCTCGGCGTGGGGCTGCTGGGACCCGAACGCGCGGCCGGCGGCGCTGGAGTGCACGGGGACGGCCTTGCCGGTGTGGGGCAGGAGCGTCACGGGCTGCAGCACGGTGAGGCCGTAGTCCGCCATCAGCAGGTCGGTGGCGAGGGCTGCGCAGTGGTCGGCGAGCGCGTCCCGGAGCACGTCCAGGAGTCTGTGCGGCGCTGCGGCGCGCAGTGCGCGTTCGATGGACAGGAGGGTGTTCACCGGTTCGGGAGGGCCTTCCGCAGGTGTCGACGGGGCGGCCCGGCGGACGGCGTGCCGCGCCGTCCGCGTGCGACCGGGCCGGGTGGCCCGGCGGGCTCTGACGACAGTGTGCAGGACGTGCGAAGGGAAGCGCACGCCGTCCCCCGAAACGGCCCCGACCTGGTCCGACGGCACCCGTTCGGCGGCCCCCTCAGCGCGGCGGGAGCACCTGGCGGCGGCGGACCGCGTCGGCGCCGCCCGTCTCCTCCAGAAGCCCGGCCAGCAGCTCCCGCACCTCCGCCAGGCGCCCCGCGCCCCAGCGCCGCGCGAGGCGGTCCTCCAGGTCCGCGCGCGCCCGTCGGGCCGCCTCGACGGCCGCCCTGCCGCGGGGGGTGAGGCGCACCCTCCGCACGCGGGCGTCGCGGGGGTCCGGGACGCGCTCGGTGTAGCCGAGGCCCTCGAGTTCGGCGACCGCCTTGGAGGCCCCCTGCTGGGTCATGCCGAGTGCGGCGGCGAGGTCGCCGACGGTGGGGTCGCCCACGGTGGGGTCGGCGGCGACGAGCTGCTGGAAGACGTACCCGTGGGAGAAGCGCAGGTCGCCGAAGCCCTCGCGGGCGAGGGCCGCCTGCACGAGGTCGGCGGCGGCGAACCCGGCGAGGAGGGAGAGGGTGCCGGTGTCGAGGTCGGCGGGCCGGGGGGCGTCGGGGGCGGAGGGGGCTGCCATGGCACGACACTATATTTGACAACCAAGGTTGTACAACTACTGTTGTCCATATGGAGACGCATCAGCACCCCCACATCGACCTGGCCGTCCGCCACCACGACGCCGTCGCCGCCGGCGCCTCGGGCGAGGAGTTCGCCCGCTTCTTCACCCCCGACGCGGTCCACCGCGAACTCCCCAACCTGCTGTTCCCCGACGGGGCGGTCCGCGACGTCGCCGGCCTGTGCGAGGCGGCCGAGCGCGGCCTGCGGCGGCTGTCGGGGCAGCGCTTCGAGGTGCTGGACGCCGTCGCGTCGGGCGACCGGGTCGCCCTGGAGGTCCGCTGGGAGGGCGTCCTCGCCGGGGCGATGGGGCCGCTGCCCGCAGGGCACGTCCTGCGGGCCCGCATCGCCACGTTCCTGGAGATCCGCGACGGCAGGATCGCGGCCCAGCGCAACTACGACTGCTACGAGCCGCTGCGAGCCGCCGGGGAGCCCGCCGGCGGCGCCCCGGCGGGGTGACGCCGCCATGACGCCGGCCCGCGCCGCCCCCGGGCGGGGCGGCGCGGGCCGCGGGGCGCCCGAGGGGGCGCCGTCGCCGGGCGGGCTACTTCTTCTCGTAGGTGGAGAGGGCGAGGCCGAGGCCGAAGAAGGTGGGCGCCCACTCGCCGATGAAGATGCCCCAGCGGTCGGCCCGCTCCTCGCCCTTCTTCTCCACGCTCATGGAGACGGCCCAGGAGATGAGGGACAGGCCGATGGAGGCGAAGCCGGCGGCGTAGGCGTGCTCGGCGCGGATGCCCGAGTCGTGGAGCTTCTTGACGATCATGCTGGGTCTCGCTTCCGGAGAGGGCCCCCGCGGGCCGGGCGGCCGGGGGCGCTGCTGCGCGCTGCCTGCCGGGTACGGGGGTCGCGGCAGCCGGCCCCAGCGCGCACGGGCCGACCGTTCCATCCCATCCCGCGGCGGCGGCGCCCGCCATCCGGCTCGTCCGACCGGGGCACGGGCGGGGCAGGGCGGGGCAGGGCGGGGGCTGGACGGGGCGGGGCGGGGCGGGGGGCCGGGCGGGGGGCACGCGGGGCGCGGACCGCACGCACGAGGGGCCGGCCGCCGTGGGGGGTGGAGGACCGGCCCCTCCGCCCCTTCTTCGGGCCGGACCGCCCGGGCGGATGCCGTTCCCGGAGACCTGTTCCGGACTCCTCCGTTCCGCACCGCCCGCCCCACGACCGCCGGTCGCCCGGCCGCGCGGCCCCCCGTCGCCCCGCCGCCCGCCACCGGCCGTCCGAGCCCCGGCGGCCCGGCGGCTCAGCGGTTCACCGACTCGGCGGTCCGGCAGTCCGGCGGCTCAGTGGTTCAGCGGCCCGGCGGCTCAGCGGCCGACCGCGTAGCCCTGCATGCCCCGCGGGTTGGCCGCCGCCGACAGGACGCCCGTCCGCGGGTCCCGGGCGACGGCGCACACGCGCCCCTCGGACCAGGGGCCGGCGAGGGTGACCCGGTGGCCGCGGCGGCGCAGTCCGGCGACCGCCTCCTCCCCGAGGCGGTCCTCCACGACCAGGCTGCCGGGCAGCGTGGTGCGCGGGTAGAAGGAGCTGGGGAAGGCGTCGGTGTGCCAGCCCGGCGCGTCGACGGCGCCCTGGAGGTCCAGGCCGCCCCGGACCGGCGGCAGGAGCGCGGCGGCGAGGAAGAAGTGCAGGCCCCACTGGTCCTGCTGGTCGCCGCCGGGCGTGCCGAAGGCCATGACGGGCTCCCCGTCGCGCAGCGCCAGCGAGGGGCTGAGCGTGGTGCGGGGGCGGCGGCCGGGGGTCAGGGTGTTGGGCAGGCCGGGCTCCAGCCACGCCATCTGCAGCCGGGTGCCCAGCGGGAAGCCGAGTTCGGGGACCACGGGACTGGACTGCAGCCAGCCGCCGCTGGGCGTGGCGGCGACCATGTTGCCCCAGCGGTCCACGACGTCGACGTGGCAGGTGTCGCCGCGGGTGGCGCCGTCGCGGGCGACGGTGGGCTCGCCCGCGCCCGACGGCAGGGCGCCGGGGCCGTCGGCGGGGTCGGCGGCGGCGCGCAGGACGTGGGCGGGCAGCCGGGGCGTCCGGCCGTCGGGCGAGCCGGGCCGCAGGCCGAGGTCGGCGCGCTCCCCCACCAGGGCCCGCCGCGCCTCGGCGTAGGCCGGGGAGAGCAGGGCCTCGAGCGGGACCTCGGCGGCGTCGCCGTACCAGGCCTCGCGGTCGGCCATGGCGAGCTTGGTGCCCTCGGCGAGGGTGTGGACGTACGCGTCGGTGCCGGGCCGGGTGCCGTCGCGGCCGAAGCCGTCGGGCAGCAGGGCGAGCTGCTGGAGCATGGCGGGGCCCTGGCTCCAGGGGCCCGCCTTGCACACCGTCCAGCCGTTCCAGTCGTAGGTGGCCGGCTCCTCGTAGGAGGCGCGGTAGGACACCAGGTCGTCGCCGGTGAGGGTGCCGGCGTGGCGCTCCCCCGAGGTGTCCAGGGCGGGCCGGGCGGCGGCGCGGACGAGGGCCTCGGCGACGAAGCCCTCCCGCCAGACGCGGCGGGCGGCCTCGATCTGCTCCTCCCTGCCGGTGGCGGCGGCCTCCGCCTCGGCGGTGAGGCGCTGCCAGGTCGCGGCGAGGGCGGGGTTGCGCAGGAGGGCGCCGGGCCGGGGGGACCGGCCGCCGGGCAGCCAGAGGGCGGCGGAGTCGGTCCACTCCTCCTCGAAGAGCGTGCGGACGCTCTCCACGGTGGCGCCGATCCGCTCGACGGCGGGGTGGCCCGCCTCGGCGTAGTGGACGGCGTACCGCAGCACCTGGCGGAGCGTGCGGGTGCCGTGGTCGCGGAGCAGCAGCATCCACGCGTCGAACGCGCCGGGGACAGCGGCGGCCAGCGGGCCGGTGCCGGGCACCAGGTCGAGTCCGAGGCCCGTGTAGTGCTCCACGGTGGCCCCGGCCGGGGCGGGCCCCTGCCCGCACAGGACCCTCGGCGGGCCGCCGGCCGGGGCGAGGAGGATCGGCACCTCGCCCGCCGGGCCGTTGAGGTGGGGCTCGACGACGTGGAGGACGAAGCCCGCGGCGACGGCGGCGTCGAAGGCGTTGCCGCCCTCCTCCAGGACCGCCATGGCGCACTGCGAGGCGAGCCAGTGGGTGGACGACACCATGCCGAAGGTGCCCTGCAGGGTGGGTCGGGTCGTGAACACGCCGTCACCCTAGCGGCGGGGGCCGGGCGGAGGGCACCCGCGGGGGGCGGGCCCGGCGTGACGGCCGCGCCGCCGCACCGGGCCCGCCGCGCCGTCAGACCTTGACGACGATCTTGCCGTGGACGTGGCCGCCGCGGCTCAGCTCGAAGGCGTCGGCCAGCTCCTCCAGGGGGAAGGTCCGCTCGACCGGGACGGTGAGCCTCCCCTCGTCGGCGAGCGCGCCCAGGGCCGCCAGGTCCTCGCCGCTGGGCCGCACCCACATCCACTGGCCGCCGGCGCCGATCACGGAGTCGTCCGCGATGGAGGCGTGCCGGCCGCCCTCGCGGAGCACCGCCAGGGTCGCGTCGAGGACGCCGCCGACGAAGTCCGCGACCACGTCGACGCCCTCCGGCGCCAGGGCGCGGACCCGGTCGGGCAGGCCCTCGCCGTACGCCACCGGCTCGGCGCCGAGGGCGCGCAGCCGGTCGTGGTTGCCGGGGGACGCGGTGCCGATGACGCGGGCGCCCAGGGCGCGGGCGATCTGCACGCCCAGGGAGCCGACGCCGCCCGCGGCGCCGTGGACGAGCACGGTGTCGCCGGAGCCGGTGCCGAGGCGGGTGAGGAGCTGGTAGGCGGTGAGGCCGGCGAGCGGCAGGCCCGCGGCCTGCTCCCAGCTCAGCGAGGCGGGCTTGGCGGCGAGGGCGCGCACGGGCACGGTCACCAGCTCGGCGAAGGTGCCGCCGTGGACGTAGTCCTTGCGGGCGTAGGCGACCACCTCGTCGCCGACGGAGAACTCGGGGGTGTCGATGCCGACCTGCTCGACGACGCCGGCGACGTCCCAGCCGGGGACGACCGGGAAGACGGTGTCCATGAGCCCGTCGAGGCCGCCCGCCATGAGCTTCCAGTCCACGGGGTTCACGGCGGCGCAGCGCACCCGGACGAGGACCTCGCCGGGACCGACCTTGGGGCGCGGGAGGCGGGCGGGCGCGAGGACCTCGCTGCCGCCGTAGGTCTCGTAGGCCATCGCCCGCATGGTGTTCTCGCCGGTTCCGCCCTGGGGGGCCGCGCTGTTCTGGGACATGGTTCGCCTTTCACGGGAACGGGCGGATCGGGCACCGCCCACCGGAGTCACGTGCCCCACCGTAGGCATCCCCGCACATCGGCGGCCAATAGGATGGGCCGCCCGGAGGCACAGGGGATCCGATGGCGGGCCGTCCGGGGGCGGCCGGGCCGCGGGAGGAGGGCGGCGGCGCGTGGACCTGATGCTGCTGCGGACGTTCCTGGAGGTCTACCGGGCGGGGTCGTTCACCTCGGCCGCGGCCCGGCTGGGCCTGTCCCAGCCCACCGTGACGGCGCAGGTGCGCGCACTGGAGCGCGACCTGGGGCACCCGCTGTTCGAGCGGCTGCCGCGCGGGGCCGCCCCGACCGGGGCGGCGGAGGAGCTGGCGGCGCGGGTGGCGCAGCCCCTGGACGCGCTGGCGGAGGTCGCCGCCTCCCGGGGCGGGGCGGACCCGGCGGCCGGTACCGTGCACCTGGGGGGTCCGGCGGAGTTCCTGACCGCCCTGGTGCTGCCGGCGCTGGCGCCGCTGGTGGACCGGGGCCTGCGGCTGCGGGTCTCCGTCGGGCTGGCCGACGACCTGCTGGCGGGGCTGGTGGCGGGCCGCCACGACCTGGTGGTCTCCAGCGTGCGGCCGCGGGTGCGCGGGGTGGCGGCGGAGCCGCTGGCCGACGAGGAGTTCGTGCTGGTGGCGTCGCCCGGCACGGCGGCCCGGATCGGCGCGGACCGGGTGGCCTCGGAGGGCGCGGCGGCGCTGCGCGGGGTCCCGCTGGTGGCGTACGCCGAGGACCTGCCGATCGTGCGCCGGTACTGGCGGGGCGTCTTCGGCTCCCGGCCCGCCGGGGCCGCCGCCGTGGTCGTCCCGGACCTGCGGGGGGTGCTGGCGGCCGTCGCGGCGGGCGCCGGGGTGAGCGTGCTGCCCCGCTACCTGTGCGCGGAGGGCCTGGCCCGCGGCGAGGTGGTGGCCCTGCTCGACCCGCCGGAGCCGCCGATCAACACCCTGCACCTGGCCCGCCGGGCCGGGGGCGGGCACCCGCCCCTGCTGGCCGCCGTGGGCGACCGGCTGCGGGAGGCCGCCCGGGAGTGGTGAGCGCCGCCCGGCACGGGTGCTGCCCGGCGCGTCGGCGCCGCCTGCGGACCGGCGTCCTCCGGGCGGGGGGTCAGTGTGCGCCGGGGCCGACGGCCCGGACGGCCTCCTCGACGCTCCCGTGGAAGGAGAGGATCTGGTCGAGGCCGACGACGTGGAAGACCCGGCTGATGTCGGGGTCGAGGCCGGCCAGGGCGAGGGCGGCCCCGGCGGCCCGGGCGCGCTGGTGCGCCCCCACCAGCAGGGTGATGCCGATGGAGTCGCAGTAGGTGAGGCCGGAGAGGTCGAGGACCAGGCCCGCGCCGGGGGCGAGGGCGACCTCCGCCAGGGCGGCCTGCAGGCGGGGGGCGGTGTGGTGGTCGAGATCGCCCGCGACGGTCACCAGGCTCGGCCCGCCGGGGGCGGCCCCCACGGTCACGGCGAGGCCGGAGTCGGCCGGGCCGAAGCCGTGGGAGCCCGGGCCGCCGAGGCCCGGGCCGGGGGCGCCGGGGCCGTGCGGACGGGGGTCGGGCTGGTCGGAGTCGGGCACCTGGGGATCTCCTAGACGGGGCGCGGGCGGGGGGCGGCCGGGGCGGAGGTGACGCGCGGAAGCGTATGCCCCGGACGGGGGCCGGTCACCCGGCCCGGCGGCGGGGCGGTCCGGCGGGGCGGCGGGCGGTCCCGCCGGGCCCTGCGCTGTCCGCGGTCGGCATGCGGGTGTGTCCTCCTCGCCCGGTCCGCCCCCGCGACGGGGGAGGCGCCGGACACGGGGCCCGGCTGGCCTATCCTACGGAACCGGCCCCGCACCTGCGGCGCAGGCCGCCGGGAACCGGTTGGCCGGCGGCGCGAGGGGCAGGCGGTCCCGGACACGGGCCCGGCACGGAGGCAGGAGACGGAGTGGACGAGGCATGAGCGCGGAGCACACCGAGTCACCCGGCAGGCTGTTCCCGGGCAAGGGCGAGATGGCGCGGCGGGTGCGCGACTACCCGTGGGCGTCGTCGCCGGTGGGTGATCCCGCGTCGTGGCCGGAGAGCATGCGCACCGCCCTCCGGATCTGCCTGACCTCCCGGTTCCCGATGATCGTGTGGTGGGCCCCGGATCTGCGCTTCGCCTACAACGACGCCTACCTGCCGCTGCTGGGGACGAAGCACCCCGCGCTGGCCAGGCCGGGGGCGGAGGTGTGGGGGGACATCTGGCACATCGTGGGCCCGATGCTGGAGTCGGTGCTGGAGACCGGCGAGGCCACCTGGTCGGAGGACCTCCTGCTGCCGATGGACCGCCACGGCTACTGGGAGGAGACCTACTGGACCTACTCCTACAGCCCGATCCACGACGACTGCGGCACCGTCCGCGGTGCGTTCACCGCCGTCAACGAGACCACCGAGCGCGTCGTGGGCGAGCGGCGGCTGGCGGCCCTGCAGGACCTGGGCGCCCAGGCGGGCACCGCCCGCACGGTCGGGGAGGCCTGCGGGCTGGTCGCCGCGGCGCTGGAGCGGGCCTCGGCCGACGTGCCGTACGCGGCGGTGCACCTGCGCAGCCAGGACACCGGCGGCCTGGTCCTGGCCGCGAGCAGCCCGGCCGGCGCGGGCCCGGTCCCGCTGCCCGGCGGGCCCGGCGGGTGGCCGCTGGAGGAGGTGCTGCGGACCGGGCGGGCCGCGACCGTGGGCGACCTGGCCGCGCGCTTCGGCGAGCTGCCCGGCGGCAGCTGGGGCCGGCCCCCGACCGAGGCCGTGGTGCTGCCGCTGCCCGGCGAGACCGGTGCGGAGCCGGTCGGGGTGATCGTCCTCGCGGCGAGCGCCGGGCGGGCCCTGGACGAGGCGTACCGGACCTTCCTGGACCTGGTCGCCCAGCACACGGCGGCGCTGGTCAACGGCGCGGTGGCCTACCAGGTGCAGCAGCACCGGGCGGAGGAGCTGGCCGAGCTGGACCGGGCCAAGACCGCGTTCTTCTCCAACATCAGCCACGAGTTCCGCACCCCCCTGACCCTGATCATGGGGCCGGTGGAGGAGCTGCGCGCGGAGCTGTCCGGGTTCGACGAGCACGTCCGCGAGCAGGTGGAGGTCATCCACCGCAACGGGCTGCGGATGGGCCGGCTGGTCACCACCCTGCTCGACTTCTCCCGCATCGAGGCGGGCCGGATGCAGGCCCGCTACGAGCCGGTGGACCTCTCGGTGTTCACCGCCGAGCTCGCCAGCGTCTTCCGCTCGGCGGTGGAGCGGGCCGGCCTGGCGTTCGAGGTGGACTGCCCCCCGCTGCCGCAGCCGGTGCACCTGGACCGCGGCATGTGGGAGAAAGTGGTCCTCAACCTGCTGAGCAATGCGCTGAAGTTCACCTTCGACGGTGCCATCCGGGTCGCGCTCGGCACGGAGGACGGGCGGGCGGTGCTGCGGGTCTCGGACACGGGTACCGGGATCGCGGCGGAGGAGATGCCGCGGCTGTTCGAGCGCTTCCACCGCATCCCGAACGTCCGCTCCCGGTCGGAGGAGGGCAGCGGCATCGGCCTCGCACTGGTGCAGGAGCTGGTGGGGCTGCACGGCGGCACGATCACCGCCGACAGCGTCGAGGGGGCGGGGACGGTCTTCACCGTCCGGCTGCCCTTCGGCCACGCCCACCTCCCGGCGGACCGGCTGGCCGAGCCGGGCCCGGCCGCCGTCTCCGCCACCGCGGAGCCGTTCGTGCAGGAGGCGATGCGGTGGCTGCCGCGGCCGTCCGCGGCACAGGAGCCGCCGGAGGGGCCGCCGCGGGCGGGGCGGCACCCGCAGGAGGGCGACGGCGGGCCGGACGGCGCGGTGCAGGACGGCACGGCACAGGACGGCGGGGGGCGGCAGGGCGCACGGGTGCTGGTCGCCGACGACAACGCCGACATGCGCGAGTACCTGGCGCGGCTGCTGGAGCCCCGCTACCGCGTCACCGCGGTCACCGACGGCCTGGCCGCCCTGGCGGAGGCCCGCCTCGGCCGGACCGACCTCGTCGTCAGCGACGTGATGATGCCGGGCATGGGCGGCCTGGAGCTGGTGGCGGCGCTGCGCGCCGACCCGCGGACCGCCGGGATCCCGGTCCTGCTGCTCTCCGCCCGGGCCGGCGAGGAGGCCTCGATCGAGGGGCTGGAGGCGGGCGCGGACGACTACCTGGTCAAGCCGTTCTCCGCCCAGGACCTCCTCGCCCGGGTCCGGACCAACCTGGAGCTGGCCCGGGTGCGCAACCACCACGCCGGGTGGCGGGCGGCCATGGTGGCGTCGCTGCAGGAGGGGTTCTTCGTCTGCGACTCGGGCGGCGCGGTCGTCGAGATCAACACCGCCTTCACGGACATCCTGGGGTACGGGCCGGAGGGCCTGCCCTACCCCCCGCAGTACCCGTGGTGGCCCGCGCCGTCGGTCGACCCCGAGGCCCACGAGCGGGCCGGCGAGGCGTACGCGCAGCTGATGGGCGACCGGCGCGGCAGCTTCACCGTCCCGGTGCTGCACCGCGACGGGCACCGGATCTGGGTGGCGGCCACCTTCAGCACGGTGGAGGACCCCGAGACCGGCGAGGAGATGCGCGTGGGGACCGTCCGCGACGTCACCGCGGAGCGGTTCGCCGCGCAGCGGGAGGCGGCGCTCACCGCGATGAGCGTGCGGCTGTCCCAGGCGTCCAGCGTGCCGGATGCCGTCCGGGCGGCGCTGGACGCCCTGGGCGGGCTGTGGCACACCCGGTCCGTGCTCGCCGTCACCTGGCGCGGCGACGGCGAGCCGGCCGTGGCCGGCCCGGACGGCGGCCTGCGGTGGCAGGACCTGCCGGAGCCGAGGCGCCGGGCGGTCGAGGCCCTGCGCGGCCACCCGCCGCTGCACCCCGCCGTCTCGGAGGACCCGGCGGGCGTCGGCGTGACCCTGGACCACCCCGAGGGCCTGCTGTCCCTGTGGCTCGAACCCGACCCCGCCCGCCCCTTCGGCGACGAGGACCCGACGCTGCTGGGACTGCTGGCCGGGCACCTCGGCCAGGCGCTGCGCCGCGCCCACCAGACCGACCAGCAGCGCGAGGTCGCCCTCACCCTGCAGCGGGCCATCCTCGGCCCGGACCGGCTCCCCTCCGGGTTCGCGGTCCGCTACGAGCCGGCCACCCGCCCGCTGGAGGTCGGCGGCGACTGGTACGACACCGTGGAGCTGCCGGACGGCCGCATCGGGATCGTCGTCGGCGACTGCGTGGGGCGCGGCCTGTCCGCCGCCACGGTGATGGGGCAGCTGCGCAGCGCCTGCCGCGCGCTGCTGCTGCAGGCGTCCGGTCCGGCGGAGACCCTGACCTCACTGGACCGGTTCGCCGCGCTCGTGCCCGGCGCGCTGTGCACCACCGTCTTCTGCGGCATCCTCGACCCCGGCAGCGGGCGCCTGGTGTACTCCAGCGCCGGGCACCCCCCGGGCATCCTCGCCCACCCGGACGGGCGCACCGAGCTGCTGGAGGGGGGCCGCTCGACCCCGCTGGCCGTGCGCCCGGGGCACCCGAGGCCCGAGGCCGAGCGCACCGTGCCGGCCCGGTCCACGCTGCTGCTGTACACCGACGGGCTGGTGGAGCGGCGGCGCCGGCCGCTGACGGCCGGGGTGGACCAGGCGGCGGCCGCGGTCGGCGGCGGCCGCGGCGTCCCGCTGGAGGAGCTGGCGGTGCGGCTCATGGAGCGGCTCGCCCCGGAGGAGGGGTACGACGACGACGTGGCCTTCCTCCTGTACCGCCACCCGGGGCCGCTGGAGGTCTCGTTCCCCGCGGAGTCCGGCCGGCTGGCCCAGGTCCGCGGCGCGCTGCGGGAGTGGCTGGCCCGCTGCGACCTGCCGCCCCGGCAGGCGCAGGGCGTGCTCGTCGCGGCCGGCGAGGCCTGCGCGAACGCCATCGAGCACGGGCACCGCGACCGCCCGGGGCAGCAGGTGCGGCTCACCGCCACCGCGACCGCGGACGGGCTGCGGCTGACCGTCGCCGACTCCGGGCGCTGGAAGACGCCCGATCCCGGCTCCAACGCCCACCGGGGCCGGGGACTGACCCTCATGCGTGCACTGATGCAGCAGGTGACCATCGACACCGGTGACGGCGGGACCACCGTCGACATGCAGACGAGGATCGGCAGATGACCACTCGGCTCCGCCTCGACACCGGCAGACGGCCGGACGGGACCCCGGTCCTCACGGCCGCGGGCGAGATCGACATGAGCAACGCCGGGGAGTTCACCGCCGCGGTCGCCGGGGCCGTGCCCGCCTCGGGCCGCCTGGTCGTGGACCTGACCGCCGTCGAGTACCTCGACAGCGCCGGGCTGATCACGCTGTTCACCCACGCCGAGCGCATCCACCTGGTCGCCCCGGCGCTGCTGGGGCCGGTGCTGACCGTCTCCGGGCTCACCGAGCTGACCACGGTGGACATCGCCTGAGGGCCGGCACCGCCGGGTGCGCGGCGGTGCGGGGTCCGCGGCGGCGCGGGCCGCGCCTCAGGCGGGGCCGGTGTCCACCACGGCGACGACGCTCTTGCCCGTGCCGTGGGCGGCGTCCTCCACGGTGAGGCGGCGGGAGAGCTGCGCCACCAGGTGCATCCCGAAGCCGCCGGTGCCCGTGCTCAGGTCGGCGGGCCGGGGGTCGGGGCGGACGGGGCTGGTGTCCTGGACGGCGACGCGGACGGCGCCGGGGCCGGCGTCCACCGTCAGCACGCAGGGGCCGGGCGCGTGGCGGACGGCGTTGGTGACGAGCTCGGAGACGACCAGCAGGACGCGCTCGGCGTCGTGGGGTCCGGCGCCCGCGGCGGCGAGGTGCTCCGCGGCCAGGCGGCGGGCCTCCCCCACGGTGCCCGGGGAGCCGTCGAAGCGCGCCCGGAGCGTCGGCCCTCCGGAGGTGTGCGGCTGTACGGAGTCCACGTCGCCCCCTCGTTCACGGCGGTCGGGGGTGCGCGCGCCCCTCTGCGACCGCGACCGCCCCGCCCGGGACCCTACCCGCCCGCAGACGAGGGATACAGTCGGGCCCGGACCCGGGGGCCCGCGCACGGCCGCGCCCCGCAGGCCGGGAACGATGCCGTACGCTTTCGCAGGATCCCATCGTTGCCATGGGTCAATGACTTAAGGAGTACGCCACGTGGTCGGACCCGACTTCTCCGAGCGGCTGGCGAACCTGCTCTCCGCGGACGGCGGACGGCTCGCCGAGGCCTGGGTCGAGCGGGTGTCGACCTCCCTGCGGAACCGGATGAGCACCGTCGAGCTCGACCGCGAGCTGCGCGAACTGTACGACGCGCTGGTCGAGGCGCTGCGCCGGGGCGCCGGCGGGGTCCACGACGAGAACTTCTCCGAGGTCCGGGCGCTGCTCACCGAGATCTCCCGCAACCGCGCCCGCCAGGGCTTCACCCCGGGCGAGACCGCGGTCAGCGTCTTCGCGCTCAAGGAGGTGCTGGAGCCGCGGCTCACCAGCGGGTCCAGCGCCGACATCGGCGCCTACCTGCGGCTGAGCCGGCTGCTGGACGAGTTCGGCCTCTTCACCATGGAGACCTACTCGCAGACCCGCGAGGAGATCATCTCCGCCCAGGCCGAGCAGCTGCTGGAGCTGTCGACGCCGGTGGTGAAGATCTGGGACGGCGTCATCGCGGTCCCGCTGGTCGGCACCCTGGACTCGGCCCGCACCCAGGTGGTGATGGAGAAGCTGCTCCAGGCGCTGGTGGACACCGGCTCCGAGCAGGCCATCATCGACATCACCGGCGTGCCCGCGGTGGACACCCAGGTCGCCCAGCACCTGCTGAAGACGATCGTCGCCGCCCGGCTCATGGGCGCGGAGTGCACCGTCTCCGGCATCCGCCCGCAGATCGCGCAGACGATCGTCGCCCTCGGCATCGAGTTCGGCGACATCGTGACCAAGGCCAGCCTCGCCGACGCGCTGCGGCACGCCCTGGGCCGCACCGGCGCCTCCGTCGTCGCCAAGGCCGGTGAGCGCCGGTGAGCGAGCGTGTGCCGGTCCTGCGGATCGGGGACGTCCTGCTGGTGTCCATCCAGATGGACCTGGAGGACCAGACGGTCATGGACCTCCAGGAGGACCTGGCCGAGCGGATCGTGGCGACGGGCGCCCGCGGCGTCGTGATCGACATCACGGCCGTGGAGATCGTCGACTCCTTCGTCGGCCGGATGCTCGCCACCACCGCCTCGATCTCGCGCATGCTGGACGCCGAGACCGTCGTCGTGGGCATGCGCCCCGCCGTGGCGATCACGCTCGTGGAGCTGGGCCTGTCCCTGGGCGGCGTCCGCACCGCCCTCGACCTGGAGAAGGGCCTGGCCATCCTGCGGCGCAGGTCGGGCCTCCCGGACGCGGACACGGCGTGACCGGCACCCTTGTCCCGGTGGGCGGGGCGACGCGGCAGCCCATCGAGCGCAACGACGACGTGGTGCGGGTGCGCCACCTCGTGCGCGCGCTGGCGCTGCAGTGCCGCCTCTCGCTGGTGGACCAGACCAAGCTGGTGACCGCCGCGAGCGAGCTGGCCCGCAACACCCTCGTGTACGGCGGCGGCGGCTCGGTCAGCGCCGGCCTGGTCACCCGGGGCGGCCGGACCGGGGTCGCCGCCTCGTTCGAGGACTCGGGTCCGGGCATCCCCGACATCGACCTCGCCCTGACCGACGGCTGGACGTCCGGCGGCGGCCTGGGGCTGGGGCTCAGCGGGGCCCGGCGGCTGGTGGACGAGTTCCACCTGGAGACCGAGGTCGGCCGCGGCACCACCGTCTCGGTGGTCAAGTGGGCCCGGTGACCGGCCCGGAACTGCTCGGCAGCGAGGACGTGGCCTGGTTCCGCGACGACGATGCCCTGCCCGGCGCCGTGCGGGGCGCGGCCGCCGCACTGGCCCGCCGGATCGGCCTCGACGGTCAGCGCGCCTCCGAGGTGGCCCTCGCCGCCACGGAGATCGCCACCAACATCGGCCGGCACGCCGTCGACGGCTCGGTGCTGCTGCGCGTGCTGCGCTCGGGCGGGCGGGCGGCGGTGGAGCTGGTGGCCATGGACAGCGGGCCCGGCATCGCCGACGTGGCCGCGGCCCTGCGCGACGGCGTGTCGAGCGCCGGCACCCTGGGCATCGGCCTGGGCGTGGTGGGCCGCATGGCGGACGCCTTCGACCTCCAGTCGACACCGGGGCGCGGCACGGTGCTGGCCGCGCGGTTCTGGGCGCGGGACACCTCGACCGGACAGGCCGTCCTCGACGCCCCCGCCGACGAGCCGCCGGTGGCCGGGCTCACCCGCCCCATCAGCGGCGAGCAGGTCTGCGGCGACACCTGGGCCGCGAAGCTCGACCCGGCCGGCGGTGCGGACGCCGCCGCGGGCACCGGACCGGCCGGCGCCGGGGACGGGCGTCCGGCGGTGCTGATCCTGCTCTGCGACGGACTGGGGCACGGCCCGCTCGCCGCCCGCGCCGGCGAGGCCGCCGTCCACGCCTTCCGGGAGTCCCGGGCGGCCCGTCCGGAGGCGGTCCTCCGGGACGTCCACACCGCGCTGCGCGGCACCCGGGGCGGCGCCGTCGCGGTCGCCCGGATCGAACCCGCGGCGGGACGCCTGCTGTACTGCGGGGTCGGCAACATCAGCGGCTTCCTCGTGCGGCCGGACGCCCGCAGCAGCCTGCTGTCCGCGCCGGGCATCGCCGGCCACCAGATGCGGGGCCTGCGGACCTTCGAGGCGGCGCTGCCGCCCGGCAGCGCCCTGGTGATGCACTCCGACGGCCTGACCGAGCGGTGGGGGCCGGGACTGCCGGGCGGCCTGCTGCGCCACTCCCCCGTCGTCCTGGCCGGCCACCTGCTCCAGCAGGCGGGCCTGCGCCGGGACGACGCCGGGATCGTGGTCGCGAAGGGGCTGTGGTGAGCGACGTGGCGTCCGACATGCGATGGCGGCCGGTGGCGGCGCTCGCCACCGAGCAGGACGTCTTCCTCCTGCGGCGCGGCGGCCTGGTGGCCGCCGAGGCCCTGGGGCTGGAGCGGCAGGACCAGGTGCGGCTGGCCACCGCCCTCAGCGAGCTGGGCCGCGACCGCCTGGAGTGCACCGCCGTGACCACGGCGTTCTCCGTGCGCGGCGGCGCCGTGGCGACCCTGGTGGTGACGCTGCGCTGGCAGGACGGGCCGCCCCCGTCGCCGGAGTCGCTGGCGTCGGCCGCACGCCTGGTCCCCCGCATCCGCCACGTGCCGGCCGGGCAGGGCGGCAGCATCGCCGTCGAGCAGGACCTGCCCGCGGGCGCCGACCCGCACGGCGCCTGGGCGGACCGGGTGCGGGCGATGCTCGGCCCGACCGCCGGGGACACCCTCTCCGCCGGGATGCGCGCCCAGACCCACGACCTGATCGCCGCCCTGGAGGACGTCCGGGCGCAGCGCGAGGAGCTCCACCTGCTCAACCAGGAGCTGGAGGAGACCAACCAGGGCGTCCTGGCGCTGTACAACGAGCTGTCGCAGGAGCTGGAGGAGACCAACAGCGGCGTGGTGGCGCTCTACGCGGAGCTGGAGGACAAGACCCGCCGCCTGCAGGAGGTGAGCGAGGCCAAGACCCGGTTCTGGGCCACCGTCAGCCACGAGCTGCGGTCGCCGATCAATTCGGTGATCGGGCTTGCCCGGCTGCTGCTGGCGCCGGGGTCGCCGCTGCTGGACGCCGACCAGCGGCAGCAGGTGTCGCTGATCGCGGGGTCGGGCAGCACGCTGCTGGCGCTGGTGGACGAGCTGCTGGACGTGGCCAAGGCGGAGTCGGGCCAGCTGCGGCCGCAGCAGGCGCCGGTGGACCTCGGGGTCCTGCTCGGGCAGCTGCAGGGGACCATGCGCCCCTCCTCCCCGGGCGGGCGCGTCCGGCTGTCGGTGGCCGGTCCGGCCGGGGTGCCCGAGCCGGTCACGGACGAGGTGATGCTCACCCGGATCCTGCGGAACCTGCTGTCCAACGCGCTGAAGTTCACCGAGGCGGGCGAGGTCTCGCTCGACGTGGGCACCGAGTCCGCGGACGGCCGGGAGTGGATGCTGTTCACCGTCCGCGACACGGGGGTGGGCATCCCGCACGACCAGCAGGAGCGGGTCTTCGAGGAGTTCTACCAGGTGCAGGGGCCGCACCAGCGGGGCCGGTCCGGCACCGGGCTGGGGCTGCCGTACGCGCGGCGGCTGACCGAGCTGCTGGGCGGGACGCTGGCGCTGGCGAGCGAACCGGGCCGGGGCACCACCGTGGTGGTCCGGCTGCCGGTCCGCCCGGAGCCGGAGGCCCCCGCCGGGCCGGCGCCGGCGGACGGCCCGGTGCCCGCGGCGGAGCCTGCCGGTGCGGGCACCGCGGACGGGCCGCGGCCGCTCGGCGTGCTCCTCTGCGTCGACGACGACCCGGCGTTCCGGGCCGTCGTCCGGCCGGTCCTGGAACGGCTGGCCGACCGGGTCGTGGAGCTCGACCGGGCGACCGGCATCGCCGGGGCGGTGCGGCGCGAGGGCGCGGACGCGGTGCTCCTGGACCTCCAGATGCCCGGGACCGACGGCTACGCGGCCGCCCGGGAACTGGCGGGCGCCGGACCGGAGGTGGGCGGCGTCCCCCTGGTCGTCGTCACCGCGGCCCCCGACGACGCGGTCGACCGGGACCGGCTGGCGCACGCCCGGGCCGTGCTGCAGAAGGGCGGCCTGACCTACGAGCGGCTGGCCGAGGTGCTTCTGGGCGGCCCGTCCGGGGCAGGAACCGGTCCGACGGGAACGGGGCGGACAGGCACGGAGCAGGCGGGCGGGGGCGCCGGCGGCCGGGGCGGGAAGGAGGCGCGGTGAACGGGGACGTCCCGGACGCGCCGCGCACACCGGGTACACCGGGCACGCCGGGCACACCGGATGCACGGGGCCCGCAGGGCGCCCGGAGCACCGCGGTGGCGCACGCGCCGGACCCCTTCGGGACGCGGGAGGGCGCGCCCGCCCGCAACGACGCGCCCGCGCCGGACGGCGCCCCCGCGACCGTGCTGGTCGTCGACGACAACGCCGTCAAGCGGTACGTCCTCACCACCTGGCTCAGGCGCGCCGGCCACCGCGTGGTCGAGGCCGGCGACGGGGAGGAGGGGCTGCGGGCCGCCTGGCAGGACGGCCCCGACGCACCGGAGGTCGCCGTCGTCGACGTGCGGCTGCCGGACCTCAGCGGCTTCCAGGTGTGCGAGCGCCTCAAGGCGGACCCGCGCACCGCGGGCGTGCCGGTGATCCACGTGTCCGCCACCGCGATCGCCGTCACCGACCGCACCCAGGGCCTCGACCGGGGCGCGGACGCCTACCTCGCCGAGCCCATCGACCCGCAGGAGCTGCTGGCCACGGTCGCGGCCGTGCTCCGGTACGCGCGCGCCCGCCGCCGGGCCGAGGACCTCGCCGCCCGCGTCACCGCCCTGAACCGGATCACCCTCGACGTCTACAGCGCCCCCGCCGCGCGGCCGCTGGCCGCCGCGGCCGCCGCCGGCGCCGCCGTCCTGCTCGGGCAGCCCGCCGCCGCCGTCCTGCTCACCCCGCAGGAGGAGGCGCTGTGCACGGTCGCCCCCACCCCCGGCGCCCTGACGCTCCCCGCGCCGGCCGCCGCCGACGCGCACGCGCGGCTGGGCGACCTCGTCCTCGGCAGCGCCACCGGCGCGAGGACGGCGACGGTGCCCGAGGAGGTGTGGCGGCCGCTGCTGCCCGGTGCGCCGATGGACGGGGAGCTGCTGGTGGCCGCGGCCCGCACCAAGCGGGACCGGCCCCCGCTGTGCCTGGCCGTGCAGGCGGACACCGCCCGGTCCTCCGACGACCGGAACCTGCTGATCCAGCTGGCGCACGCATGCGCCCTGTCGCTGGAGGCGCTGCGCGCCTACAGCGAGGAGCACTCCCTCGCCCTGACCCTGCAGCGCACCTTCCTGCCGAGCCGGCTGCCGCGGGTGCCCGGACTGGAGCTGGCGGTGCGCTACCGCCCGGCGGCGGAGCAGACCGAGATCGGCGGGGACTTCTACGAGGCCGTGGAGACCTCCGGCGGGCTGCTGCTGGCCATCGGCGACGTCGCGGGCCACTCGCTGTCGGCGGCCACGGTCATGGGCGAGGTGCGCCACGCCCTGCGCGCCTACGCCATGGAGGGCCATCCGCCGGAGGCGGTCCTGGAGCGGCTGGACACCTTCCTCGTCCGCTCCCGCCCGGGGGTGACGGTGACCGTGTGCCTGGTGCTGGTGAGCCCGGACCGGCGGGAGGTCCGGGTCTCGAACGCCGGGCACATCCCGCCGCTGCTGATCGGCCCGGACGGCGCGGGCGGCTACCTGCGGCCGCACAGCCCCCTCCTGGGCCTCGGCCTGCCGCACCCCCCGGCGGTCCCGTACCCGGTGGCGGCGGGCAGCAGGCTGCTGCTGGTCACCGACGGCCTGGTGGAGGAGCGGCGCACCGACCTGGACGAGCGGCTGGCCGCCTTCGCCACGGCCGCGTCGGCCGGGCCGGAGGACCTGGAACTGCTCTGCGACCTCATGCTGGCCCGCTTCGGCGAGGGGAACGACGACGACATCGCGATCCTGGCGGCGCGGCTCGACTGACGGGGTCCCGTCCGGTCCGGGGCCGGCGGCACCCGTGCGGGGCCGCGGACGCGGGCCCCGGCTCCCGGCCGACCGGCTGACGGACCGCCGACGCGTCGGCCCGTCGGCCCGTCGGCCCGTCGGCCCGTCAGCCGGTCGGCCCGTCAGCCGCCCCGCCCGTCAGCCGCTCCGCGAGGCGGGCGAGGGCGGCGGGCGCGTCGCCGCCCGGCGAGGGCTGAAGGAGGTGGCTGAGGGTCAGCCGGACCAGGACGTCCGCGGCCTCGTCCGCCTCCGCGGCGGGCAGGGCGGGCCGCTGCCCGGCCAGCCAGGCGGCCACCAGACGGCGGGCGGGTTCGAGGACGGCGTCCGGCTCGGTCGTCAGGTGGGGCAGCAGGCCGGTGTCGGCTCCAGTGTGCGAGGCGGTCAGGACGGCGGCGAGGAGCGGGTTGGCGTCCGCCTGGCGGAAGACGGCGCGCAGCGCCGCCTCGACCGCGTCCCCCACCCGTCCGGGGTGGGCGGCGAGCGCCTCGGCGACCGCGGCGAGGAACCCCTCGGCCTCCCGCTGCACCAGGGCCCGGCCCAGCCCCTCCCTGCTGCCGAACTCCCGGTACAGGGTGGGGCGGGAGACGCCGACGCGGGTGGCGACGCCGGAGATCCGGACCGCACCCCAGCCGCGTTCCACGACGGCGTCGCGGGCGGCGTCGAGCGCGGCCTCGCGCAGTTCGCGGCGGTAGACGCGGTGCAGGGGTTCGGCGGTCACGGGGAGGAGTCTGCCAGGTCGCGGTGGCGGGGTCCCGGGCGCGCGGGTCCCGGGCGCCCGGGTGCCCGGCAGGCGGGTGCCGGGCAGGCGGGTGCCGGGGCCCCGGCGGGGGGACGGGGCCCCGGCGGCCGGCGGGGGGGCGGGTCAGGCCGCCCCGGCCGTCCCCGCGGCGGGTGCGGCGGCCTCGGCGAGGCGGCGGCGCAGCCGGGGGTGGAGGTTGGCGCGGGTGGCGTCGCCGCCGTAGTGGGCGAGGACGCGCGGGTCCATGACGCGGCGCCACAGGGGCGTGGCCCACGCCAGGACGATCATGGAGGCGTACCCGGAGGGCAGCTGCGGCGCCTCGTCGAAGTGGCGCAGCGTCTGGTAGCGGCGCAGCGGGTTGGCGTGGTGGTCGGAGTGGCGCTGGAGCTGGTACAGGAAGATGTTGCTGGTGGTGTTGTTGCTGTTCCAGCTGTGGCGGGGGGCGACGCGCTCGTACCGGCCGTCGGGGCGGCGCTCGCGCAGCAGGCCGTAGTGCTCCAGGTAGTTGACGCTCTCCAGCAGGCAGAAGCCGAGGACGGCCTGCAGGGCGAGGTAGGGCAGGACGGCCGGCCCGAAGGCGGCGGTGAGCGCGCCGAACAGGACGGCGGACATCGCCCAGGCGGTGAGCACGTCGTTCTCCCGGGACCAGACCGGCCGGCCGCGGCGCTCCAGGCGGCGGGCCTCCAGCCGCCACGCGGAGCGGGCGCTGCCCGCGACGGCGCGCGGGAGGAACGCCCAGAAGCTCTCGCCGAGCCGGGAGCTGGCGGGGTCCTCGGCGGTGGCGACCCGGATGTGGTGGCCGTGGTTGTGCTCGACGTGGAAGTGGCCGTAGCAGGTCTGGGCGAGGGCGACGCGTGCGAGGCGGCGCTCCAGGGACTCGCGCTTGTGGCCGAGTTCGTGGGCGGTGTTGATGGCGACCCCGGCGACGACGCCGACGGTGGCGGCCAGGCCGGTGCGGTCGGCGGCGGACAGCTCCGGGCGGGTCCACTGGACGCAGGCCCAGACGAGGGCGGCGTACTGCAGGGGCAGGTAGAGGTAGGTGCACCAGCGGTAGTAGCGGTCGCGCTCCAGGACGGGGATCGCGGCCTCGGGCGGGTTCTCGGCATCGGTGCCGATCAGCCGGTCCAGGACCGGGATGAGCACGAACGCGAAGACGGGGCCCCACCACCACCAGAGGCCCTGGCCGGTGGCGGCGGCGAGGGCCCCGGCCTGGAACGGCAGGGTGGGCACGGCCAGGCCGAGCAGCCAGGCGTACCGCTTGCGGTCCCGCCAGGGGGCCGCGGTCTCCCCGGCGGGTGCCGGGCCGGTCGACGTCATGGGGTGCCTCCTCGGCGGCTCCGCGGGGGTCGGGGCGCTCCGGGCCCCTCCCGCTCGTCCTCAAGGCTGGCACCGCGCCGGGGAATTGACAATACGGCTTCACCTGTAAAAAAGCTGATGCGGCATCAGAAAGCGCGAGGCGCCGCGGCACCGGCGCGGACGGGGGCGGCACCGGTGCGCGGCGGTAGGGCGGGGCCACGGCGGGGCGGGAACCGGGAGGGTCGGGATCCGGGGGGCGGGGCGCCCGCGCCCGGGGCGGAGGCGCCGGCCGGACCCGCACCGGTACGGTCGCCCCACGACGGCCGCGCCCAGGCGTCCGCACGGCGGCGGGGGTTCCCCGCCGGGGCCGGCGGCGACCTGTCGGGCCCGGGGTCTTGACGGCGTCCGGTCAGAACCCTACTTTCTGCAGACAGCAAGTTTCCAGCAAGTTTCATGAAGCTTGCAGCAAGCAACGGAACGGTCTTGCGGGCCAAGCACTCCCGCCCCATCCGCCGAGTCTCTCCACCCACCCCGACGGCTGCCCCCAGCCACCAGGAGACACCGTGGACAACCCCACCCGCGCGCGTGCGCACGGACGCCGCCGACCGCGTACGGTCGGCGCCCTCACCGCCGCCACCGCCCTCGGCCTCACCGTGGGCACCGGCCTCGTCCTGACCCCTGCCGCCCAGGCCACCCCGCCCGGCAGCAAGGACGTCACCGCCACCCTCTTCGAGTGGACGTACACCTCCGTCGCGAAGGAGTGCACCGACACCCTCGGTCCCAAGGGCTACGGCTTCGTCGAGGTCTCCCCGCCCCAGGAGCACATCCAGGGCCCCCAGTGGTGGACCTCCTACCAGCCCGTCAGCTACCGGAT
>NZ_JBIAWP010000017.1:0-154406 GCF_042895785.1 Streptomyces sp. NPDC001380
GGGGTGAGCGCCGCCGTCGCGCTGGACACCAGCACCGCGGTGCGGATCCGCGAGGTGGGGCGGGGGGGCGCCGGCGGGGGGGTGGGGGGGGGCGCCCCCGCGGGCGCGGGCGGGGGCCCGGGGGCCCCGGCCGGCTCCCCCAGAACCTTTCCGTGAACGTGAAGAAGGGGACGCTGTGAGCGTCGTGAACCTGGTGTCGTTCGAGGACGCCCTGGCGTCGTACGACCCGGTGATGGGCCTGGAGGTCCACGTCGAGCTGGGCACCGCCACCAAGATGTTCTGCGGGTGCTCGACCGCCCTCGGCGCCGAGCCCAACTCCCAGGTCTGCCCGACCTGCCTCGGCATGCCCGGTGCGCTGCCGGTGGTCAACGCCGCCGCCGTGGAGTCCGCGGTCCGGATCGGCCTGGCGCTGAACTGCGAGATCGCCGAGTGGTGCCGGTTCGCCCGGAAGAACTACTTCTACCCGGACATGCCGAAGAACTTCCAGACCTCCCAGTACGACGAGCCGATCGCCTTCGACGGCCACCTGGACGTCGAGGTCGACGGCGAGGTCTTCCGGGTCGACATCGAGCGCGCCCACATGGAGGAGGACACCGGCAAGTCCTCCCACATCGGCGGCGCCACCGGCCGCATCCACGGCGCCGAGTACTCCCTGCTCGACTACAACCGGGCCGGCATCCCGCTGATCGAGATCGTCACCAAGCCGATCACCGGCGCGGGCGCGAAGGCCCCCGAGGTCGCCAAGGCGTACGTCGCCGAGCTCCGCGAGCTCATCCGGGCGCTGGGCGTCTCCGAGGCCCGCATGGAGATGGGCCAGATGCGCTGCGACGTCAACCTCTCGCTGCGCCCGATCGGCCAGGAGAAGTTCGGCACCCGCTCCGAGACGAAGAACGTCAACTCGCTGCGCTCGGTCGAGCGCGCCGCCCGCTTCGAGATCCAGCGGCACGCCGCCGTGCTCTCCGAGGGCGGCACCATCGTCCAGGAGACCCGCCACTTCCACGAGGACGAGGGCACGACCACCTCCGGCCGCGTCAAGGAGGAGGCGGAGGACTACCGCTACTTCCCCGAGCCGGACCTCGTGCCCGTCGCGCCGGCCCGGGACTGGGTCGAGGAGCTGCGCGCCTCCCTGCCCGAGCTGCCGCGGCTGCGCCGCCGCCGGCTCCAGCAGGAGTGGGGCCTGTCCGACAAGGACATGCAGTCCGTCCTCAACGCCGGCGCCATCGAGCCCATCCTGGAGACCGTCGCCGCCGGCGCCCCCGCCGACCAGGCCCGCAAGTGGTGGATGGGCGAGCTGGCCCGCCGCGCCAACGAGTCCGGCACCGACCTCACCGCCCAGCCCATCACCCCGGCCCAGGTGGCCCGGATCTGCGCGCTGGTCGCCGATGGCTCCCTCAACGACAAGCTGGCCCGCCAGGTCATCGAGGGCGTCCTGAACGGCGAGGGCGGGCCCGACGAGGTCGTCGCCGCGCGCGGCCTGGCCGTCGTCTCCGACGACTCGGCGCTCGGCACCGCCGTCGACGAGGCCATCGCCGCCAACCCGGGCGTCGCCGACAAGGTCCGCTCCGGCAAGGTCGCCGCCGCCGGCGCCCTGGTCGGCGCGGTCATGAAGGCCACCCGGGGCCAGGCCGACGCCGCCCGCGTCAAGGAGCTCGTCCTGGAGCGGCTCGGCGTCGAGGGCTGAGCCCCCGCACCGCGCCCTCCCGCACCGCGCCCCGGACCCCTACGGGCCGAGGACCCCGGCCGGAGTCCCTGAGGCACTCCGGCCCCCACGGCGCCGCCGCCCCCCGCACCCGGGGGCGGCGGCGCCGTCGCACGTCCCCCTCCTGAGCCGTCGCGCCTCCGACCTGAGCCGTCGTGCCCCCGTCCTGAGCCGTCCCGCCCCCGCCCTAAGGCGTCCGGGCCCGGGAGGATGCGGCAGCCTGCCGATGCGGCGCACCCCCCTGGGCGAGGAGTCTCGTACCAGGACGACAGCCCGGCCGGCCCGGCCGGGCCCGGGAACCCACGAGGGGGCAGACCGCCGTGATGGAGTACGAGTTCATGCACTACCGCGCCAGGGACCTGCAGCTCCAGGCCGCCCGCCGGCGGCTGGTCCTGGAGGCGCAGGCCGCCCGCCGCGAGCGGTCGGGGAACCGTCCCGGACTGCTGCGCCGCCTGGCCGGCTCCGTGCGGGCCGCCGCACCGGAGGCCGCGCCGCAGCGGCTGCGCGAGTGCTGACCAGCGGGCCGGCCGCGGGAGCGGCGGCTGCGGACACCGGGGGGAGGGACGCCGAGGGCGCCCTCCCCCCGGGCCTTCCCGCCCCGGCATCGGCCCGGTCCGCCGCCGCGGCCGTCCCCGCCCCCGCTCCGGACGGCCACGGGCCTGCCGCCCCCACGCCGCGCGTGGCCCCGCCGCCGGCCGCCGCCGCGGTCGCGGCGGCAATCCCGGCGACGCCGTCCGACCCGTGTGGCATGCTCGGCGCCGTGGAGCACAGATCCGTCAGCCCCGTCTTCGTCGGCCGCGGCCGGGAGCTCGCCGCTCTCACCGAGGCCCTCGGGCGCGCCGGCGCAGGCCGGCCGCAGGCCCTGCTCGTCGGCGGCGAGGCCGGGGTCGGCAAGACCCGCCTGCTGGAGGAGTTCCTGGCGGCCGCCCGCGCCGCGGGCGCCGTCACCGCGCTCGGCGGCTGTCCGGAGGTCGGAGCCGAGGGGCTGCCGTACGCGCCGCTGGCCACCGCCCTGCGCCGGCTCCACCGGGAGCTCGGCGGCGAGCTGGAGCAGGCCGCCGACGGCCGCGAGGGCAGCCTCGCCCGGCTGCTGCCCGACTTCGGCGAGGCCGCGCCCGAGTCCAGCGACGAGTACGGCCGCGCCCGGCTCTTCGAGCACACCGCCCGGCTCTTCGAGCGCCTCGCCGCCGACCGCACCCTCGTCCTCGCCGTCGAGGACCTCCACTGGTCCGACCGCTCCACCCGCGAACTCCTCGCCTACCTCGTCCGCACCCTGCACAGCGCCCGGGTCGTCGTCGTCGCCACCTACCGCACCGACGACCTGCACCGCCGCCACCCCCTGAGGCCGTACCTCGCCGAGCTGGAGCGGCTGCGCACCGTGCAGCGCCTGGAGCTGTCCCGCTTCGCCCGTGCCGAGGTCGAGCAGCAGCTCGGCGGCATCCTCGCCACCGACGCCCCGGACCGCGAGCTGGTCGCCCGCATCCACCGCCGCTCCGAGGGCAACCCCTTCTTCGTGGAGGAGCTGGCCTGCTGCGCCACCGAGGGCTGCGACGTCGGCCTCAGCGACTCCCTGCGCGACATCCTGCTGGTCCGCGTCGAGGCCCTGCCCGAGCGGGCGCAGGCCGTGGTCAGGACCGCCGCCGAGGGCGGCTCCGCCGTCGAGCACGGACTGCTCGCCGCGGTCCTCGCGATGCCCGAGGACGACCTGATCGAGGCGCTGCGCGCCGCCGTCGGCGCCAGCATCCTCGTGCCCGACCCGGAGACCGAGGGCTACCGCTTCCGCCACGCCCTGGTCCGCGAGGCCGTCGTGGACGACCTGCTGCCCGGCGAGCGCAGCCGCGTCAACCGCCGCTACGCCGAGGCCCTGGAGGCCGACCCCCACCTCGTCTCCTGCGACGCGCGGGCCGCCCGCCTCGCCAGCTACTGGTACCACGCCCGCGACGCCGCCCGCGCCCTGCCCGCCGCCCTGCACGCCGGCCGGGAGGCCCGCCGCCGCCACGCCTTTGCCGAGCAGCTGCGGATGCTGGAGCGCGCCCTGGAGCTCTGGGACGACGTGCCCGGGGAGGTGCTGGAGGGCCTGCGGCCCTACGACCACGCCGACGAGTCCTACCCGCCGTGCGGCTGCGACCCCGCCCCCCACGGGGAGGGCTGCGGGCGGCTGCGCTTCGCGGACGTCCTCGCCGAGGCCACCGTGGCGGCCCGCCGCGCCGGGGACCGCGACCGCGGCCTGCGGTTCGTCAAGACGGCGCTCCGCCAGGTCGACGAGGCAGCCGAGCCCGAGCGGGCCGCCTGGTTCTGGCTCCAGCGCGCCCGGGCCGTCCGCTCCTACAACGGCACCTTCGGCGCCGCCGAGCTGGAGCGCGCCCGTTCGCTCGTCGAGGGGCGCCCCCCGTCCGCCGTCCAGGCCGACGTGCTCGGCCGGATCGCCGCCAACGGCATGCTGGACCGGCCCGAACCCGCCCACGTCGGCATCGCGGAGCGCGCCGCCGCCATGGCCCGCGAGGTCGGCGCCCCCGCCGTGGAGCTGCACGCCCTGCTCACCCTGGGCAAGCTGCGCTGCGACTTCGGGGAGCCCGAGGCCGGCCTCGCCGGCCTGCGCGAGGTCCGCGTCCGCGCCGCCGGCCTCGGCGACCCGGACCTGCACTGCCGGGCCGTCAACAACCTCGCCTCCCTCCTGGAGCAGCTCGGCCGGTCCGAGGAGGCGGCCGAGGCCGCCCGCGAGGGCCTGGAGCTCTCCCGCCGGTACGGGATGGTCCGCTACAACGGCGCCCTCCTGGCGGGCAACCTCGCGGAGTCCCTGATCGCCTCGGGGCGCACGGAGGAGGCCGCCGCCCTGCTGGCCGCGTGGGAGGACGAGGTGGACGGCTCCGCCCACGACGACTTCCTGGAGCGCCTCGCGGGCGAGCTGGTCCTGCTGCGGGACGACCCGGCGGAGGCCGCCCGCCGCCTGGCCGCGGCCCGCGCCCGCATCGAGACCCCCCAGCCGCAGAAGCTGCTGCCCGGCGCCGACCTGGCGCTGCGGACCGCCGCCCGCACCGGCCGGTTCGACGACGTCCGGACCGAGCTGCTGGCCGCCGTCGACGGCGGGCTCCCCGCCGGGTGCGACCACTACGCCTGGCCCCTGCTCACCCACGCCGCCGCGGCCGAGGCCGACTCCCGGGGGCTGCCCGCCGCCGACCCGGGCCGGGCCGGGATGCTGGACCGCATCCGGGCGGCCGCCGCGCCGCTGTCGCGCGCGGTGCCGCTGTACGCGGGCTGGGCCCTGCTGCTCGACGCCGAACTCGCCCGTGCCGAGGGCCGGGACACCCCCGCGGCGTGGCTCCCCGCCGTGGAGGCGCTGCGCGGCACCGGCAGGCCCTACCCGCTGGCCCTCGCGCTGCTGCGGGCCGCCGAGGCGCACGCCGCTGCGGGGGACCGCGACCGGGCCGGCGGCCTGCTCCGCGAGGCCGCCCACGAGGCCCGCCGCCGCGGCGACGCGTTCCTGCTGCGGGAGGCCGCGTCGCTCGCGGACCGGGCCCGCCTGCCCCTGGACGGCGGGGCCGCCGCCGCGGTGCCCGCCCCCGCCGCACCCGCGGACCCCGTCGCCGCCCTGGGCCTCACCGCCCGCGAACGGGACGTCCTGCGGCTGCTGGCCCTGGGCCGCACCAACCGTCAGATCGCCGAGGAGCTCTACATCTCGCCGAAGACGGCCAGCGTGCACGTGTCCAACATCCTCGGCAAGCTCGCCGTCGCCGGGCGCGGCGAGGCGGCGGCGCTGGCGCACCGGATGCGCCTCTTCCCGGAGGACGCGGGCGCGGCCGCGGCGGTCTGAGGACCGGCGCGGTCCCGGACTCCGTGACGCACCGTCACGGAGCCCCCGGGGCGCGGCCGCCGCGGTCAGGGGGCCGTGAGCCGCAGCACCCGGTCGTCCTGCGGGGCGGGCTCCCCGCGGCCGTCGGTGTTGCCGGTCGCCACCCACAGCGAGCCGTCGGGGGCCGCCGCCACCGTGCGCAGCCGCCCGTACAGCCCCGTCAGCTCCGCCTGCGGGGTGCCGGCCGTGCCGTCGCCGTGCAGCGGGACCCGCCACAGCCGCCGGCCCCGCAGCGCCGCGACCCACAGCGCGCCGTGCCAGTACGCCAGTCCGCTGGGGGACGCCTCGGCGGGGCGCCACTGGACGACCGGGTCGGTGAAGCCGGCCCGGTGCGCCCGGCCCTCCACCACGGGCCACCCGTAGTTCCCGCCCGGCCGGACCAGGTTGAGCTCGTCCCAGGTGTCCTGGCCGAACTCGGTGGCCCACAGCCGCCCGCGGGAGTCCCAGGCCAGGCCCTGCACGTTGCGGTGGCCCAGGCTGTAGACGGGGGAGCCGGGGAAGGGGTTGCCGGGCGCCGGCCGCCCGTCGGCGGTGATCCGCAGGATCTTGCCGCCCAGGGAGGCCCGGTCCTGGGCGAGGGGGCGCCGTCCGGTCTCGCCGGTCCCCGCGTACAGGTACCCGTCGGGTCCGAAGGCGATCCGGCCGCCGTCGTGGAACGTCCCCCGCGGGATGCCGGCCAGCACGGTGCGCGGCGGGCCCAGCCGCCGTCCGTCCCAGCGCATCCGCACGATCCGGTTGTCGGCGGCGGTGGTGAGGTACGCGTACACCCACGGCCGCGCCCCGGCGTGCGGGGGCACCGCGAGGCCCAGCAGGCCGCCCTCGCCCTCGGCGGCCACCCCCGGCACCCGCCCGGCCGGCGACCGGCCGCCCCCGGCCGCCAGACGCACGACCCCCCCCGTGCCCCGCTCGGCCACCAGCGCGGACCCGTCCGGCAGGAAGGCGGTGCCCCACGGCACCGGCAGCCGCTCGGCCACCGTGCCCGCCACCCGCACCGCGGCGGCCGCGGGCGGCCGCGTCCCGGAGGTCTGCCGCTGCGTGGCCGGGGGCGACCCGCCCGGTCCGCCCGCCGCCCCCGACGTGCAGCCCGCCGCGGGCAGCAGCCCGACCGCCACCGTCACCGCCACCGCCGCCGCAGTCCTCCGCAGTCCCCGCACGCGCCCGCCTCCGGTCCTCCGCCTCCCTCCACCCTGCCCCCGGAGCGGCCGCCGCAGCCACCCCTGCGGGCAACGGGCGGCGGGAGGGAGCGGGGGAGCCGTCGGCGGGAGGGAGCGGAGGGGAGCAGGCGGCGGGAGGGCATAGATTCGGACCCATGTCCGCACCCCGTGCCGCACTGATCCCCTACGCCCCCGGCGCCGTCGAGGGGCTGCCGCCGGACCTGGACGTCCACACGTGGGACGGCACGGAGCCGCCGCCCCCGCAGGACGTGCTGGACACGGTCGGCTTCCTCACCGTCCCCTACATGCGCACCGCCGCCGCCCTGCCGCTGATGCCCCGCCTGCCGGCGCTGGAGGTCGTGCAGACCCTCACCGCCGGCGTGGACGACGTGCTGCCCCACGTGCCGCCGGGTGCGGTGCTCTGCAACGCCCGGGGCGTGCACGACGCCTCCACCGCCGAACTGGCCCTCACCCTGGTCCTCGCCTCCCTGCGCGGCATCCCCGGCTTCGTGCGGGGCCAGGACGCCGAGCAGTGGCACGCCGGCTTCCACCCGGCCCTCGCCGACCGCACGGTGCTGCTCGTCGGGTACGGCTCGATCGGGGCCGCGGTCGAGGAGCGGCTGCGGCCGTTCGAGTGCCGGGTCCTGCGGGTGGCCCGCCGGGCCCGCACGGCCCCGCACGGTCCGGTACGGCCGCTGTCCGACCTGCCGGACCTGCTGCCGCGCGCCGACGTGGTGGTGCTGACGGTGCCCCTGACCGAGGGGACGCGCGGCCTGGCGGGCCGGGGCTTCCTCGCCCGGATGCGGGACGGGGCGCTGCTGGTCAACGTCGCCCGGGGGCCGGTGGTGGACACTGCCGCGCTGCTGGCCGAGCTGGGGTCCGGGCGGCTGCGCGCCGCGCTGGACGTCACCGACCCCGAGCCGCTGCCCGCGGGGCACCCGCTCTGGCACGCCCCCGGCGTCCTGATCAGTCCCCACGTGGGCGGCAGCAGCTCGGCGTTCCTCCCGCGGGCGCTGCGGCTGCTCGGCGCGCAGCTGCGCCGGTACGCGGCGGGCGAGCCCCCCGAGCACCGGGTCGCACCCCCCGGGGCGGCAGTGCCCGGGGCAGCGGCGCCCGGGGCCGGGGAGCACCGGGGCTGACCGCTCTCCGGCCGGGACACGGCGGCCGTCGTGCGGCGGCCGGAGCGCGGCTGCCGGCGTGCGACGGCCCGGCCGCAGCAGCAGGGGCGCACCCGGCCCGGCCGCGCCCGGGCGGGGCGCACCGCGCCCGGGCGCGCGCGGTCCCGGCGCTCCGGCGCTCCGGGCCCCGCGCCCGCCCGGCCCGCCGCCCGCTCACCTGGACCAGAGGTCACCCGTACGGGTGGCGGCGGCGGATGCGGTGATCCCCCGACGGTGCCGCTCCGTCGCGATCCGGGCCTGCACCCGGCCACGGGGCGTTACTTTCGGTGGTGCATCTGTGTCACTGAGTGACCGGCGTGGTGTATCGTCCCGTCCGAAGGCGCGGGCGGGGCGCGGCGAAGCCGGCCCTTCACGCCCGGAGGGGGAGATGTCGGTTGACTTCCACCGATGTTGTGCTGCCCAAGGCCGCCGGAACCCGGGGGGCCGTCGGCGCCGTCCGCACCGGCCGCCTTCCCCGCCTGCTGCTCGCCGCGGCCTGCTGCGCCTACGCGGCGGGGGCGGCCACCGGGTGGGGATCGGCCCGGCTGGCCCCCGTCATGGGCGACTTCGGCCTGGCCGCGGCCGCCCTGGCCGCCGCGGTGTCCTGCCTGGTCCGGGGCTCCCGCACCGGCGGCCCGGCCCGCCCCGCGTGGCTGCTCTTCGGGTTCTCCTCCCTGATGGCCGCCCTCGGCAACGGCACCTGGGGCTGGTACGAGGTGGTGCTGCACACCCCCGTGCCGTCGCCGTCGGTCGCGGACGGGGCCTTCCTCCTCTTCGCGCCGCCCGCCATCGCCGGCCTGCTGGTCCTCGGCCACCGGCCGCGCACCCCCGCCGCCTGGGTCTGCCTGCTGCTGGACGGCTGGCTGATCGCCGGCTCGCTGCTCACCCTGGGCTGGAGCCTCGCCCTGGCCCGCACCGCCCGGGGTGAGGAGGGCAGCCCGCTGCGGATGTCCCTGTCCCTGGCCTACCCGCTGCTGGACATCCTGCTGGCCAGCGTCGTCCTGGGCATGCGGTTCCGCGGCCGGGAGGGCAACCGGGCGGCCGTGAACACGGCCGTGCTGGCCCTGGCCGTCACCGTGGTCAGCGACGCCCTGTGGACCTCGCCCACCCTGCGCAGCGGCTACCACTCGGGCGAGTTCCTGGACGCCGGCTGGTTCGCGGGCAGCCTGCTCCTCGCCTGGGCGCCCTGGGCCGGCGACCGCTTCCGGCCGGCCGCCGACCCGGCCCCGCCGCACCCCCCGGCGGCCGGCCGCCGCACCGCCGCGACCTGGCTCAGCGCCCTCACCCCCTACCTCGCCGCGGCGGTGTGCACCGCCGCCCTCCTCACCAACGCCCTCGGCAGCCGCCCCATGGACCGGGTGGTGCTGGTCGCCGGCTGCACGGTGGTGCTGGCGCTGATCGTGCGCCAGGGCATCATGCTGCTGGACAACATCTCCCTCACCCAGGAGCTCGCGCGGCAGGAGGCCCACTTCCGGTCCCTGGTCCAGGGCTCCAGCGACGTCATCATGATCGTCGGCCCGGGCGGGGTGCTCTCGTACGTCAGCCCGGCCGCCCTCGGCGTCTACGGGCGCGATCCGGCGGAGCTGGCGGGCGGCCCGCTGGTCGACGTGGTCCACCCCGACGACCGCGGCCGCGTCCGCTGGGAGATCCGGCGCCTCCTCGCCGGGGGGCCCGGCACCGGGCCCGCCCGCGTGGAGTGCCGGATCCGCTCCGGGGCGGGGGAGTGGCTCCACGTCGAGTCCGCCGTCAGCCACTGCCCCGACGGACTGATCCTCAACAGCCGGGACGTCACCGAGCGCGTGCGCCTCCAGGCCCAGCTCCAGCACCACGCCTTCCACGACTCGCTCACCGACCTGCCGAACCGGGCGCTCTTCACCGACCGGGTGCGGGCCGCGCTCTCCGGCGTGCGGGGCGAGGGCCGGACGGTCGCCGTGCTCTACCTCGACCTGGACGGCTTCAAGGCGGTCAACGACACCGCCGGCCACCAGGTCGGCGACGAGCTCCTCGTCCAGGCCGCGCGCCGCCTGCGGGAGGCCGTCCGGGCCGAGGACACGGTGGCCAGGCTCGGCGGCGACGAGTTCGCGGCCCTGGTGGCCGGCCGGCTGCGCGAGGCGCACGTCCGCGACATCGCCGAGCGGCTGCGCGCCGCCCTCTCCCGGCCCTACCGGATCGGTGGCGCCGAACTCGCCGTGGCGGCCAGCATCGGCATCGCCTTCGCGGCCCCCGGCAGCGTCCCCGCCGAGCTGATGCGCAACGCCGACCTGGCGATGTACCGGGCCAAGTCGGCGGGCAAGGGCCGGGTCGTCGTCTACTCCCCGCGGTTCCGCGCCGACCTCGTCCGCCGCCGGGAGCAGGAGCAGCGCCTGCGCGGCGGCGTCCGCGGCGCCCGGCCGGTCCTGCTCCACCAGCCGGTCGTCGACCTGCTGAGCGGGGAGGTCGCCGCGGTGGAGGCCCAGGCCCGCTGGCAGGCCGGGCCGGAGCCCGCCGTCCCGGAGGACCTGCCCACGGGGGAGGCCGCCCGGTCCGGCACCCTCCCGCCCGGCCTGCTCCCGCCAGGCCGCCTCCCGTCCCGTGCCGGCCGGTCCGGACCCGGGCCCCGCACCGCCCGTGCCGGCGCCGACCCCGGCGCCGACCCCGGCACCGTCGACGGCCACGCCTCCCACGCCGCGGAGGCCGACGGGGACGCCGGCGAGCGTGCCGCCCGCCTCGCCCGCTGGCTGGTCCAGCAGTCCGTCGCCGCGGCCGCCTCCCGCTGGCGCGGCGCCCCCGAGCGGGGCGCCGCGGTGCCGGTGGCGGTCCGGCTGTCCGTGCGGCGGCCGGACGCCCCCGGCGCGTCCGGCCTGCTCGACGCCCCCGGCCTGCTCGACACGGTCGAACGTGCCCTGCGGGAGAGCGGCCTGCCCCCCGGCCGGCTGATCCTGGGCGTGGGCGGCGGCCCCGGGGAGCCGCCCGAGGAGCTGGACGACCTGGTGCGCCGCCTGGCCGCGCTGCGCCGGCTCGGCGTCCGGCTGGCGCTGGAGGGCTTCGGCACCGGCCCCGCCCCGCTGACCTGGCTGCGCCGCCTCCCCGTGGACATCCTCAAGCTGGACCGCGCCCTCGTCCACGGGGTGGCGGAGTCCGCCGTCACCCGCGCCCTCGCCGGCCACGTGCTCCGGCTGGCCCGCGACCTGGGCCTGACGACGGTGGCCGAGGGGGTGGACACGCACCGGCAGGCGGCCGTCCTGCGCGAGCTGGGCTGCCGGCACGCGCAGGGGCTGCTCTTCTCGGGGCCGCTCGACGACCGGCGGCTGCACCGGGTGCTGCTCCGCCGCCGCCTCCCGTTGCCCGGCCCCGCCGTGCACGCTCCCCCTGCCGCGCCCGCCGCCGGGCCCCCTGCCGCGCCCGCCGCCGGGCCCCCTGCCGGGCCCTCCGCCGGGCCCGCGGCCGCGCTCCGTCCCGTACCGCTGCAGCAGCCCGCGCCGTCCACCCGTCCGGAGGGGCGCGCGCACCTCCGCCGCGAGCCCTCCCCGCCGGCCCGGAACCCCTCCGACCTGCCCGGACGCCCCTCCGGAAGGAGTCCGCATGATGAGACCTGCGTCCCACCTACTTGACACCGCCCTCGGCTCGGGGGGAAGGTCGTCACCATGCGCACCCGAATCCTCGTACTTGGCGGGCGCGTCGGCTGACCCGGACAGCAGCACCGGATCGCAGAAGCCGACGCGCTACCCCTCGCATGCCCTGGGCACGAGGGGTTTTTTGCTGCACAGAACCCGTTCCACCACCGCCCGGCACCCCCTCCCGGGGCCTCCGGGGCAGCGATGAGCAGTCCACCGCAGACGCCGCGCGCCATGGGTCGCACCATGGGAGTACAGCCGCCGCGCGACGCCCAGCGACCGCCGCGGGCACCCTCCACCGCGGCGCAACCGGAGAAGAGACAGGCAGATGACCGAGCAGGCCGCCCCGCACCGCGGGGACAACCCGGCAGCCCACTCCGCTACCGGCACCCACGCCGCCCAGACGATGACCGGCGCCCAGTCGCTCATCCGCTCCCTGGAGGCCGTGGGGGCCGACACCGTCTTCGGCATCCCGGGCGGCGCCATCCTCCCCGCGTACGACCCCCTGATGGACTCCGCCAAGGTCCGCCACGTCCTCGTCCGCCACGAGCAGGGCGCCGGCCACGCCGCCGAGGGCTACGCCCAGGCCACCGGCCGGGTCGGCGTCTGCATGGCGACCTCCGGCCCGGGCGCGACCAACCTGGTCACCCCGATCGCCGACGCGTACATGGACTCCGTCCCCATGGTCGCCATCACCGGCCAGGTCGCCAGCGCCTCGATCGGCACGGACGCCTTCCAGGAGGCGGACATCTGCGGCATCACCATGCCGATCACCAAGCACAACTACCTGGTCACCGACCCCGCCGACATCCCCCGGGTGATCGCCGAGGCCTTCCACATCGCCTCCACCGGCCGCCCCGGCCCGGTCCTGGTCGACATCGCCAAGGACGCCCTGCAGGCGCAGACCGTCTTCCGCTGGCCGGTGGAGACCTCGCTCCCCGGCTACCGGCCCGTGACCCGGCCGCACGCCAAGCAGATCCGCGAGGCCGCCCGGATGCTGGTGAACGCCAAGCGGCCGGTGCTCTACGTCGGCGGCGGCGTCCTGAAGGCCCGCGCCACCGCGGAGCTGCGCATCCTCGCCGAGCTGACCGGCGCCCCGGTCACCACCACCCTGATGGCGCTCGGCGCCTTCCCCGACAGCCACCCGCAGCACCTGGGCATGCCGGGCATGCACGGCACCGTCCCGGCCGTCACCGCGCTGCAGAGGGCCGACGTCATCCTCGCGCTCGGCGCCCGCTTCGACGACCGCGTCACCGGGAAGCTGGACAGCTTCGCCCCGCACGCGAAGATCGTCCACGCCGACATCGACCCCGCCGAGATCGGCAAGAACCGTGCCGCGGACGTCCCGATCGTCGGCGACGCCCGCGAGGTGCTGGCCGACCTGATCGTCGCCGTCCAGGCCGAGCACGAGGCCGGCCGCCGCGGCGACTACACCGCCTGGTGGGAGCGGCTGAACGCCTGGAAGACCACCTACCCGCTGGGCTACGCCCCCGCCCCCGAGGGCGAGCTCTCCCCGCAGCAGGTCATCGAGCGGATCGGGCAGCTGGTCGGCCCGGACGCGATCTACGCCGCGGGCGTGGGCCAGCACCAGATGTGGGCCTCCCAGTTCATCGGCTTCGAGAAGCCCGCCACCTGGCTGAACTCCGGCGGCGCCGGGACGATGGGCTACGCGGTCCCCGCCGCGATGGGCGCCAAGGCCGGCCGCCCCGAGACCCAGGTCTGGGCGATCGACGGCGACGGCTGCTTCCAGATGACCAACCAGGAGCTGGTCACCTGCGCCCTCAACAACATCCCGATCAAGGTCGCGGTCATCAACAACGGCTCGCTGGGCATGGTCCGCCAGTGGCAGACCCTCTTCTACAACCAGCGGTACTCCAACACCGTGCTCCACAGCGGGCCCGGCCACGACGGCGTCGCCCCGCCGCCGGCCGGCACCCGCGTCCCCGACTTCGTGAAGCTCGCCGAGGCGATGGGCTGCCGCGGCCTGCGCTGCGAGACGCCGGACCAGCTGGACGCGGTCATCAAGGAGGCGATGGCGATCGACGACGCCCCCGTCGTCATCGACTTCATCGTCCACCAGGACGCCATGGTCTGGCCGATGGTCGCCGCCGGCACCAGCAACGACGAGATCATGGCCGCCCGCGACGTCCGCCCCGACTTCGGCGACGAGCTCGACTGAGACCCCCGTCAGGACGTCAGGACGTCAGGAACCGAGGAAGCCGACCCATGTCCAAGCACACGCTCTCCGTCCTGGTCGAGAACAAGCCCGGCGTGCTCGCCCGCATCGCCGCGCTCTTCTCCCGCCGGGGCTTCAACATCGACTCGCTCGCCGTCGGGCCCACCGAGCACCCCGACGTCTCCCGGATGACGATCGTCGTCCAGGTGGAGGACCTGCCGCTGGAGCAGGTCACCAAGCAGCTCAACAAGCTGGTCAACGTGATCAAGATCGTCGAGCTGGACCCCGACGCCTCCGTGCGGCGCGAACTGGTCCTGGTGAAGGTCCGCGCCGACTCCGAGACCCGCTCGCAGGTCGTCGAGATCGTCCAGCTCTTCCGGGCCAAGACGGTCGACGTCTCGCCCGACGCGGTCACGATCGAGGCCACCGGCAGCTCCGACAAGCTGGAGGCGATGCTGCGGATGCTGGAGCCGTACGGGGTCAAGGAGCTGGTCCAGTCCGGCATGGTCGCCATCGGACGCGGCGCCCGCTCCATCACCGACCGCTCGCTGCGCGCCCTCGACCGCTCCGCCTGAGCCCCCGGCGGGCCCGGCCGGAACCCCGAGGTCAGCCGTCCGGACCCGTCTCACCCACCGACTACACCCCGCACCACGGCACCCGGTTGCGTACCGTGAGGACACGACCGCTGCCACCACCACCACGCAAGGAGATGTGCCCCCGTGGCCGAGCTGTTCTACGACGACGACGCCGACCTGTCCATCATCCAGGGCCGCAAGGTCGCGGTCCTCGGCTACGGCAGCCAGGGCCACGCCCACGCCCTGTCGCTCCGCGACTCCGGCGTCGACGTGCGGGTGGGCCTGCACGAGGGCTCGAAGTCCAGGGCCAGGGCGGAGGAGCAGGGCCTGCGCGTGGTGACGCCGGCCCAGGCCGCCGAGGAGGCCGACGTCATCATGATCCTGGTGCCGGACCCGATCCAGGCCGACGTCTACAAGGAGTCCGTCGAGCCGCACCTGAAGGACGGCGACGCCCTCTTCTTCGGCCACGGCTTCAACATCCGCTTCGGCTTCATCAAGCCCCCGGCGGGCGTCGACGTCTGCATGGTCGCCCCCAAGGGCCCGGGCCACCTGGTCCGCCGCCAGTACGAGGAGGGCCGCGGCGTCCCCTGCATCGCGGCCGTGGAGCAGGACGCCACCGGCAAGGCCTTCGACCTGGCGCTCTCCTACGCCAAGGGCATCGGCGGCACCCGCGCCGGCGTCATCAGGACCACCTTCACCGAGGAGACCGAGACCGACCTCTTCGGCGAGCAGGCCGTCCTGTGCGGCGGCGCCTCGGCGCTGGTCAAAGCGGGCTTCGAGACCCTGGTCGAGGCCGGCTACCAGCCGGAGATCGCCTACTTCGAGTGCCTCCACGAGCTGAAGCTCATCGTCGACCTCATGTACGAGGGCGGCCTGGAGAAGATGCGCTGGTCCGTCTCCGAGACCGCCGAGTGGGGCGACTACGTCACCGGCCCGCGCATCGTCACCGACGCGACCAAGGCCGAGATGAAGAAGGTCCTCGGCGAGATCCAGGACGGCACCTTCGCCAACACCTGGATGGCCGAGTACAAGGGCGGCCTGAAGAAGTACAACGAGTACAAGAAGGCCGACAGCGAGCACCTGCTGGAGACCACCGGCAAGAAGCTGCGCTCCCTGATGAGCTGGGTCGACGAGGAGGCGTGAGCCTCCGCGGCGGCCGCCCCCCGTCCGGGGCGGCCGCCGCGCCGCACCACCCCCGCACCGCCGTCCGCACCGCCTTTCGTCAAGCCCCGGTTTTTGTCCGGCCTGTAGATTCCCGTGCGGGTGATTCCGCCGCGGGGGCAGGGGCCGGTGCACCGTACGTCGATACACTTCCGAGTGCGCGTCAGGCCCACAGCGTCGTGCGTCTTCAACGCGGCATGCCACCGTTCCCCATGCCGCTGTTCCCGCCGCCGGGACAGCCCCGCGAGACACGCCACCCACGGTCTGCGGCCGGGGGAGAACCGGACAGTAAGGACAACTGTCGTGAGCGCTGCAACACACCAGAAGCCTGTCGTTCTCATCGCCGAAGAGCTCTCGCCCGCCACGGTCGACGCGCTGGGCCCGGACTTCGAGATCCGCCACTGCAACGGCGCCGACCGCGCCGAGCTGCTGCCCGCCATCGCCGACGTCGACGCGGTCCTGATCCGCAGCGCCACCAAGGTGGACGCCGAGGCGATCGCCGCCGCCCGCCGCCTCAAGGTCGTCGCCCGCGCCGGCGTCGGCCTGGACAACGTGGACGTCTCCGCCGCCACCAAGGCCGGCGTGATGGTGGTCAACGCGCCCACCTCCAACATCGTCACCGCCGCCGAGCTCGCCTGCGGCCTGCTGATCTCGGTCGCCCGCAACATCCCGCCGGCCAGCACCGCCCTGAAGAACGGCGAGTGGAAGCGGTCGAAGTACACCGGCGTCGAGCTCGCCGAGAAGACCCTGGGCGTCGTCGGCCTCGGCCGCATCGGCGTGCTGGTGGCCCAGCGGATGTCCGCGTTCGGCATGAGGATCGTCGCCTACGACCCCTACATCCAGGCCGCCCGCGCCGCCCAGATGGGCGTCAAGCTGCTCTCCCTCGACGAGCTGCTGGAGGTCGCGGACTTCATCACCGTGCACCTCCCCAAGACCCCGGAGACGGTCGGCCTCATCGGCGACGAGGCGCTGCACAAGGTCAAGCCGACCGTGCGCATCGTCAACGCCGCCCGCGGCGGCATCGTGGACGAGGCCGCGCTGGTCAGCGCCCTGAAGGAGGGCCGGGTCGCCGGCGCCGGCCTGGACGTCTTCGCCAAGGAGCCGTGCACCGACTCCCCGCTCTTCGAGTTCGACAACGTGGTGGCCACCCCGCATCTGGGCGCCTCCACCGACGAGGCCCAGGAGAAGGCCGGCATCGCCGTCGCCCGCTCGGTGCGCCTCGCCCTCGCCGGCGAGCTGGTCCCCGACGCCGTCAACGTCCAGGGCGGCGTGATCGCCGAGGACGTGCGCCCCGGCCTGCCGCTCGCCGAGAAGCTCGGCCGGATCTTCACCGCGCTGGCCGGCGAGGTCGCCGTCCGCCTCGACGTCGAGGTCCGCGGCGAGATCACCCAGCACGACGTCAAGGTGCTGGAGCTCTCCGCCCTCAAGGGCGTCTTCGAGGACGTCGTCGACGAGACCGTCTCGTACGTCAACGCGCCGCTCTTCGCCCAGGAGCGCGGCGTCGAGGTGCGGCTGACCACCAGCAGCGAGTCGGCCGAGCACCGCAACGTCATCACGGTGCGCGGCACCCTCGCCGACGGCGGGGAGGTGTCGGTCTCCGGCACCCTCACCGGCCCCAAGCGGACCCAGAAGATCGTCGGCGTCGACTCCTTCGACGTGGACGTGGTCCTCACCGACCACATGGCCTTCTTCCAGTACGAGGACCGGCCCGGCGTGGTCGGCACCCTCGGCCGCATCCTCGGCGACGCGGGCATCAACATCGCCGGCATGCAGGTCGCCCGTGACGAGGCCGGCGGCGACGCCCTGGTCTCGCTCACCGTGGACAGCGAGATCCCGCAGCAGGTCCTGACCGAGATCGCCACCGAGATCGGCGCCCGGTTCGCCCGCTCCGTGGACCTCGGGGACTGACCGCCCCTCCGGGGCGCCGCCGCCCCGGGTGCTCCGCCCCCGTGTGCCCCGCCGCGTCCGCGCGGCGGGGCACACGCACGTCCCGGACCCCGCGCGGACGGCGCCCGGGACGCCCGCCGCGGGCGGGGGTCCCGCGCCGGGGGGCGTGACGAGCCTCCTGGCCGGCGCCCGTGCCCGCACCTCCCTCCCGGCCGCCGACGTGCGTCCCGTGCCGGGAGAGGCGGGCTGTGCCGCCGGGTCCGGGAGGGCATGGCGGGTCGCCGTCTCAGATAGTAGGAAGTCCGAGTAACGGGCGGACATCCGCCGCCGGCCCGGCGTACCGTGAGAGTGCCATGCGGTCCGCGGCCCCTTGCGACCGGCCACCCTCCCGGTCTGCCGCCCGTGTGCGCCGTACGCGAATGCGCAGGCCACCCCTGCGGCGTACCGCAGCCCTCGGCGACGCCGAGGCCAGACACCCACCCCCATGCGCCCCCCGCATGCCACGGAACGGAGTCCCGGTATGCCCACCACCGCCCCCGACACCACCGCCAAGCGCGACGACACCGCCCGGCGCAACGCCGCGGCCGCCCTCCAGCGGGCCCTGGACCGGCGCGACAACGGCGGCGCCACCGGTCACTGACCCGCCCCGCCGCACGCCGGTCCCACCGGTTCCCCGCGGCCTCCCACCGGACGGGTGAGCCGCGGTCACCCGTGGGAGTGCACCGGTCCCGACCCGGGGTCGGGGCACCCGGCGGCCTTCCGGACCGATCGTAATTTGATCCCTCCGGGAGGGTGATCGCCGTCCGCACGGTGCGTACGGCCAGCCGACCCTTCCGGGGGAGGCCGACCTTGCGCACGCCCCGACCCGAGCACACCGACCGGCCCGGACCGGGCCCGATCCGGTCCGGACCGGCCCGGTCCGGCTCGACCCGGTCAGGCCTGGGCCGATCCCGGACGGTCCGGACGGCCCGGGCCGTCCGGCCCCGGGCCGCCGTCCGGCGCGCGGCCGCCGGCGCGGCCCTGCTCGTCCTGGTCGCGGCACCCGGGCTGCTCGACCTGACCCGGGCGCCCGGCACCGCGCCGGTCTCCCGTGCGCAGTCCGCCGCGCCCGACGCCCCGGGCGACGCCGCCGCGCCGCCCGAGACCGCCCTGCTCGAACTCGACACCCCCGACAGCTGGCAGGCCTGGCGCGGGGCCCGGGACGAGGCCCGCCGCGCCCGCCGCTCCGCAGGGGACGTCCGCCGTGCCGCGGCCGGCGCCGGCGAACGGCAGCGGCGCGCGGTGGAGGCCGCCGCCGACCGCACCGCCCGCGCCCTGGAGGCCGCCGTGCCCGGGGCCCGGGTGCTCTACCGCACTGCCTCCGTGGTCTCCGGCCTCGCCGTCCGCGTGCCCGCCGACCGGCTGGGCGCGCTGCGCGGCCTGCCCGGCGTCCGCGCCGTCCACCCGATCAGCCGCAAGTACCGGGCCAACACCCACTCCGTCCCGCTCACCGGCTCGCCCGCCGTCTGGGCGGGCTCCGGCGCCGTGCCCGGGAACACCGGCAGGGGCGTCACCATCGGCGTCGTCGACAGCGGCATCGACTACACGCACGCCGACTTCGGCGGCCCCGGCACCCCCGAGGCGTACCGCGCCGTCGACGGCTCCCGGCCCGCGCCCGCCGGCCTCTTCCCGAACGCCAAGGTCGTCGGCGGCCGGGACCTGGTGGGCGACGACTACAACACCGACCCCGCCGAGCCGCCCTACCAGCCCGACCCCCACCCCGACGCCAACCCCCTGGACTGCACGGCCAACGGCCACGGCACCCACGTGGCCGGCACCGCCGCCGGGTACGGCGTCACCCGCGACGGCCGCACCTACACCGGCCCCTACCGGCCGGGCCTCGACCCCGCCGGCTTCCGGGTCGGCCCCGGCGTCGCGCCCGGCGCCTCCCTCTACGCCCTGCGGGTCTTCGGCTGCCACGGCTCCACCGACGAGATCGCCCACGCCCTCGACCTCGCCGCCGACCCGAACCAGGACGGCGACTTCTCCGACCGGCTCGACGTGGTCAACCTGTCCCTCGGCGGCTCCTTCGGCGACCCCGGGGACGGCGACGCGGTGGCCGCCGACCGGCTCGCCGCCGCCGGGACCGTGGTCGTCGCCTCGGCGGGCAACGACGGCGACGTCTACGGCATCGGCTCCAGCCCGGCCGTCGCCTCCCGGGCGATCGCCGTCGCCGCCTCGGTCGACGGCCACACCGACGCGGACGGCATCCGCGTCCTGCCGCCCCCGGCCGCCCCGGACGGGGGCGGGCCCGTCCCCGGCGCCGCCGGGCCGCCCGCCTCCGCCTCCGCGCCCCCGGCGGCCGTCCCCGCCCCCGGTACGGCCTCCGCCTCCGGCGCCCCCACCCCCGGCGCCCCCACCCCCGGACCGGCCGTCCCGGCAGGGCCCGCACCCGTCCCCGCCGCCGGATCCGCACCCGCGCCCGTCCCCCCGGGTCCCACCCCCGCCCCCCGGGCCGCGGGGGCCGGGCCCGCGCCCGCCCCTCCGGGCCCCGCACCCGTCGCCCCCGCCCCGGCCGTCGCACCCGGCGAACCCGACCCCACCGCCGCCGGGACGGTCGTCCCCGCCCACTGGAGCAGCAAGTACCCCGACTGGGAGACCCGCGACGTCACCGGGGAACTCGCCCTCCCGGCCGACGACGCCGACGGCTGCGCCCCCTTCGGCCCGGCCGACGCCGCCCGCCTGCGCGGCCGGGTCGCGGTGCTCGCCTGGACGGTCCGCGACGCCGACCGGGCCTGCGGCTCCGCCGCCCGGGCCGACCACGCCGCGGACGCCGGGGCGGTCGGGGTGGTCCTCGCCGCCGACGGCGACCAGACCGGCGAGATCGCCGGCGACACCCGCATCCCCGTAGTGATCGTCGCCCGGGCCGACGGCGAGCGGCTCCGCGCCGCCGCGGCCTCCGGCGACCCCGTCCGGGTGCGGCTCGCCGCGCCCGGCAACACCCTGCGCGGCTCGGTGGCGCAGGACCGTCCGGAGCGCGCCGACACGCTGGCCGGCTTCTCCTCCCGGGGCAACGGCCTGCCGGGGCTGGTCAAGCCCGACGTCACCGCGCCCGGCGAGACGATCCTCTCCGCGCAGGCCGGCTCCGGCTCCGGGGGCGTGCGCAAGGACGGCACCTCGATGTCCGCGCCGCACGTCGCCGGGGCCGCCGCCCTGGTGCGCGCCGCCCGCCCGTCCTGGACGCCCGAGCAGGTCAAGGCGGCCCTGATGGACACCGCGGGCGCCGACCTGACCACCGGCGAGGGCGGCACGGGCGCGGTCTACGGCCCGGAGCGCGTGGGCGCCGGGCGGATCCGGGCGGACCTGGCCGTCCGCACCCCCGTCATCGCCGCGGCCTCCGGCGCCGGGGTGCCGCCGGGCGCGGTCGGCGTCTCCTTCGGCGAGGTGGCGGCCACCGCGCCGGTGTCCCTCACCCGCGAGGTGGAGGTGCGCAACCTCGGCGACCGGCCCGCCGCCTACCGCACCGGCTACCGGGCCGCCACCGCGGTGCCGGGCGCGTCCTACGCGGTGGAGCCCGCAGCGGTGTCCGTACCGGCGGGCGGCACGGCCGTGGTCCGGGTGACCCTGCGGATCCCCGACCCCGCCGCGCTGGAGGCGCGGCCGGACCCCACCCTGGACCCGGAGCAGGCCGGGCACGCCCGCGTCTACCGGCCGGAGGCGTCCGGGAGGCTGGTCCTGACGCCGGAGGGCGGCGACGGACTGCCGGAGCTGCGGGTCCCGGTCCTCGCCGCCCCGCACGCCGCGTCCCGCCTCACCGCCGCCCTGGTCTCGCGGCTCCCCGCGGACGGCTCGGGCCGGCCGGGCCTGCTGGTGCGGATCGACGACGACCCCCGTGCCGCAGGCCGGACCGCCGGCACGGCCGCCGCGGAGGCGCCGTCCCTGCTCGGCGCGTTCGCCCTGGGCGCGGAGGGGGCCCGCTGGCCGGACTGCGGCCCCCGCCCGCCGGCGGGCGGCGCGGACTGCGCCGCGTACCCCGCCGACCGGGCCGCCGACCTGCACTGGGCCGGCGCCGCCAGCGACGCCCCCGCCGTGGCGGCCCGGGGCGGCGACCCCCTGGAGGACGGCACCCTCTACCTGGCCGCCGTCTCCTGGGCCGCCGCCCCCACCCCGGTCGGCAGGACCGCGGTGCGGGCCTCCCTGGACACCGACGGGGACGGCCGCACCGACGCCGTGGTCGAGGCCGACCGCCTGCCCGGCAGCGACGTGCTGGTGGCCCGCACCCTCGACGCGGCCACCGGCACGGAGCTGGACGTCCAGCCGCTGGGCGCCCGGTGGGGCGCCGCCCCCGGCCTGCTGGACAGCGGCACGGTCGTGCTGCCGGTGCGGCTGGCCGCGCTGCCGGGCCTGCGCCAGAGCACCGCGCGGATCCGCTACGCCCTGTGGACGGGCCCGGCCGGGGGCGACGGCGTCCCCGACGTCCGCCGTGCCTACGACGCGCTCGGACTGTCCGGGGGGTGTCCGGCGCTGACGCTGGACGTGCTCCACCCGGCGCTGGACGTCCGGGCCGGCACCGGCGGGCCCGCCGCGGTGGCCGTGCCGGAGGGGCCCGGGATGCTGCTGGAGGTGCGCCGCGACCCGTGGGCGTACGACCCGTGGGCCTACGGCCCGTGGGCGTACGGCCCGGGCGGGGGCGGCCTCGGGGCCGGGGGTGCGCTGCTGGTGGTCCACCAGGGCAACACCGACGACAGGCGCGCCCAGGTGGTGCCGCTGCCCCTCTGGTGAGAGCCGCCCTCCTGGCGGCGCGGGCGTCCCGCCGGTCCGGGCCGGACCGGCGGGACGCCCGCGTCCCGGCCCGCCCGCCCGGATCGTTCGTCCACATGGCGGACGGTCCGTGTCATCACCTGGGACGGGCGAGTAGGGTGCCCGCATGTCTCGCAGCATCCGCCTCGCAGTGATCCCCGGTGACGGTATCGGCCAGGAAGTCGTGGCCGAGGGCCTCAAGGTGCTCGGCGCGGTGCTCCCCGCCGGCACCAAGGCCGAGACCACCGAGTACGACCTGGGCGCCCGCCGCTGGCACGCCACCGGGGAGACCCTCCCCGACTCCGTGCTGGAGGAGCTGAAGGGCCACGACGCGATCCTGTTGGGCGCGGTCGGCGACCCGTCGGTGCCGTCCGGCGTGCTGGAGCGCGGCCTGCTGCTGAAGCTCCGGTTCGCCTTCGACCACCACGTCAACCTGCGCCCCGCCCGGCTCTTCCCGGGCGTGGCCTCGCCGCTGGCGGGCTCGCCCGGGATCGACTTCGTGGTGGTCCGCGAGGGCACCGAGGGCCCCTACGCGGGCAACGGCGGCACCCTGCGCGCCGGCACCCCCCACGAGGTCGCCACCGAGGTCAGCCTCAACACGGCCTTCGGCATCGAGCGCGTCGTCCGCGACGCCTACCGCCGCGCCGCCGCCCGCCCGCGCCGCAGGCTCACCCTGGTCCACAAGAACAACGTGCTGGTGCACGCCGGCCACCTGTGGAGCAGCATCTTCGAGCGGGTCGGCCGCGAGTTCCCCGACGTCGCCACCGACTACCTGCACGTGGACGCGGCGACGATCTTCATGGTGACCCGGCCCGAGCGGTTCGACGTCGTCGTCACCGACAACCTCTTCGGCGACATCCTCACCGACCTGGCCGCGGCCGTCACCGGCGGCATCGGCCTGGCCGCCAGCGGCAACATCAACCCGGCGGGCGACTTCCCGTCGATGTTCGAGCCCGTCCACGGCTCCGCGCCGGACATCGCGGGCCAGGGCAAGGCCGACCCGACGGCCACCGTCCTCTCCGTCGCCATGCTCCTGGAGCACCTCGGCCTCACGGAGGAGGCGGCCCGCGTCGAGGCGGCCGTCGCCGCCGACCTGGCCGGGCGCGTCGGCGCCCCCGCCCGCACCACCGCGCAGACCGGCGACGCGCTCGCCGCCCGAGTAGCCGGCTGAACCGCCGGTCCACTCGCCCGCGCCCTTCACCCACGAGGCGGCCCGGACGCCCTGCCGACCCGGCGGTTCAGCACCCCTGACCCCCGGCACCCGGTACGCATCCCGGGCCGCCCGTCGTGTCCCGCGGACCGGCGTGCGCCCCGGCGGCCCGCCCTCCGCCGCCCCGCCGCCCCGCGCGGCCGGCCGGTGGCGGAGAGCCGCCGCCCGCACCGCCGGACACCCCCACGGCTGTCCGACCGGGCCCCGGGAATGCGACCATCGAACCTGGGCACCGGTCGCGCCCGGCCCTGCGCCGGGCCGCCCGGCGGCCCGCCACGACGAGACGGTGAAGGACTCACGCAGCCATGACCACGGCACCCCTGGCCCAGGCCCCCATCACGATCGAGCTCAAGCCCTCCGCGCACCCGCTGCCCGCGGCGGAGCGCGAGGCCCGGCTGGCCTCCCCCGGCTTCGGCCGCGTGTTCACCGACCACATGGTGACCATCCGCTGGACCGAGGGCCGCGGCTGGCACGACGCCCAGCTGGTGCCGTACGGGCCGCTGGAGATCGACCCGGCCAACATGACCCTGCACTACGGCCAGTCGATCTTCGAGGGCCTCAAGGCCTACCGGCGGCAGGACGGCACCATCGCCACCTTCCGCCCCACCGCCAACGCCGAGCGCTTCCAGGCGTCCGCCCGCCGCCTGGCGATGCCGGAGCTGCCGGTCGAGACCTTCGTCGAGGCCGTCGAGCTGCTGGTCCGCCAGGACCGCGACTGGGTGCCGGCCGAGCCCGAGCAGAGCCTCTACCTGCGCCCCTTCATGTTCGCCACCGAGGTCGGCCTCGGCGTCCGCCCGGCGAACGAGTACCTCTTCATGCTGATCGCCTCCCCGGCCGGCGCCTACTTCCCCGGCGGCGTCAAGCCGGTCTCGGTCTGGCTCTCCGAGGAGTACGTCCGCGCCGCGCCCGGCGGCACCGGCGCCGCCAAGTGCGCCGGCAACTACGCCGCCTCGCTGGTCGCCCAGGCCCAGGCCGCCGAGAAGGGCTGCGACCAGGTCGTCTGGCTGGACGCCGTCGAGCGCCGCTGGATCGAGGAGATGGGCGGCATGAACCTGTACTTCGTGTACGGGGAGGGCGACGACGCCCGCATCGTCACCCCCGAGCTCTCCGGCTCCCTGCTGCCCGGCATCACCCGTGACTCGCTGCTGCGCCTCGCCGCCGACCTCGGCTACGGGACCGCCGAGACCCGCATCTCCACCGACGACTGGAAGGACGGCAACGCCGACGGCACCCTCACCGAGGTCTTCGCCTGCGGCACCGCCGCCGTCATCACCCCCGTGGGCTCGGTGAAGTCCACCCGCGCCGACTGGACGGTCGGCACCGGCGAGCCCGGCCCGGTCACCATGCGGCTGCGCGAGGCGCTGCTCGCCGTCCAGACCGGCCGGACCCCCGACACCCACGGCTGGATGCACACCATCTGCTGACGCGCCCCCGCCGTGCGCCGCGCCCCGGCGCACGGCCCCGTGCGCACGGCGCCCCGGCCCGGGGCGCCGTGCGGCGATGGTGTCCTCCCCAGCCCGCTGCTCGTTGGACCGGCTGACGCCGGGAGGAGGAGAGCATGACCGCGGCCCCGCACCACGTCACCGCAGGACACGGCGGCGACGGCGACGACCTGCTGGCGGCCTTCCTGGCGCTGGACACGCCGGAGGGATTCCGCGCGGAGCTCGTCGAAGGGGAGATCGTCGTGACCCCGCCGCCGGACGGCGACCACGAGACGGTGATCGGCCGGATCGTCCGCCAGGTCTACCGCTCCTCTCCCGAGGACATCGACTTCGCCCCCAACAAGGGACTGTCCCTCCCTGCCGGCCGCTTCATCCCCGACGGCACCTTCGCCCGGCGCGGCGCCTTCGCCGGCCGCCCCTCCTGGGCCGAGCCCGACGGCGTCCTCCTGGTCCTGGAGGTCACCTCCACCCGCCCCGAGCGGGACCGCGACGCCAAGCGCCGCGGATACGCCGCCGCCGGCATCCCGCTCTACCTCCTCGTGGACCGGGAGCGGTCCCGCGCCGTGCTCCACAGCGAGCCCCGCGGCGGCGACTACCACCGCTGCGCCTGGGTCGCGCTCGGCGACGTCCTGGAGCTCCCGGCCCCCTTCTCCCTCCCCCTCGACACCGGCGACCTGGACTGATCCCCGATGATCTCGAAACGGCGTCCGCATGCCGAGACGCGCTGGGGCGCCCCGTCCGTCCTGTGCGAGACTGCGGCCATGCCCTCGCTCGTCGTGATTACCGGCAGCAGGCGCGCCGGTCCGCAGTAGACCGCTCCGACGACCAGAACCGGAGCGGCCACCGTGTCCCAGACCCGCGCGCAGACCTCTCGCACCCGCGAGGGGTCTTTTGTTTTGGACCGGCCGCGCGGGACCTCCCACAAGGAGGCCCCGCAGGCCGGCCGGCGCCCGCGGCGAGGAGGACGGCGGCGCCGGAGAGACCCGGCAGCAGCATCCACCCGGACAGGAGACCCACGGCCATGACCGAGGCCAGCAGCCACCCGGACGACACCTTCCACGTCTTCGACACCACGCTGCGCGACGGCGCCCAGCGCGAGGGCATCAACCTCACCGTCGCGGACAAGCTCGCCGTCGCCCGGTACCTGGACGAGTTCGGCGTCGGCTTCATCGAGGGCGGCTGGCCCGGCGCCAACCCCCGCGACACCGAGTTCTTCGCCCGCGCCCGCGACGAGCTCCACCTGCGGCACGCCCAGCTCGTCGCCTTCGGCGCCACCCGCCGGGCGGGCGGCACCGCCGCCGAGGACCCGCAGCTTGCCGCCCTGGTCGCCTCCGGCGCCCCCGTCGTCACCCTCGTGGCCAAGGCGCACGACCGCCACGTCGAACTCGCCCTGCGCACCACCCCGGACGAGAACCTGGAGATGGTCCGCGACAGCGTCCGCCACCTGCGCGCCCAGGGCCGCCGCGTCTTCGTCGACTGCGAGCACTTCTTCGACGGCCACCGCGGCAACCGGGAGTACGCCCTCGCCGTCGTCCGGGCCGCGCACGAGGCCGGCGCCGACGTGGTGGTCCTCTGCGACACCAACGGCGGCACCCTGCCGAGCCGGGTGCACGAGGTCGTCGCCGACGTCCTCGCCGAGACCGGCGCCCGCCTCGGCATCCACGCCCAGGACGACGCCGGCTGCGCCGTCGCCAACACCCTCGCCGCCGTCGAGGCCGGCGCCACCCACGTCCAGTGCACCGCCAACGGCTACGGCGAGCGGGTCGGCAACGCCAACCTCTTCCCCGTGGTCGCCGCGCTGGAGCTCAAGATGGGCCGCCGGGTCCTGCCCCCCGGCCGGCTCGCCGAGACGACCCGCATCTCGCACGCCGTCGCCGAGGTCGTCAACCTCACCCCCTCCACCCACCAGCCGTACGTGGGCGTCTCCGCCTTCGCCCACAAGGCGGGCCTGCACGCCTCCGCCATCAAGGTCGACCCCGACCTGTACCAGCACATCGACCCCGGGCTGGTCGGCAACACCATGCGGATGCTGGTCTCCGACATGGCCGGCCGGGCCTCGGTGGAGCTCAAGGCGAAGGAGCTCGGCCACGACCTCTCCGCCGACCGCGACCTGGTCGGCCGGATCGTCGCCCGGATCAAGGAGCAGGAGAACGCCGGCTACACCTACGAGGCCGCCGACGCCTCCTTCGAGCTGCTGCTCCGCGACGAGGCCGCGGGCCGCCGCGAGCGCTTCTTCACCGTGGAGTCCTGGCGGGCCATCGTCGAGCAGACCCCGGGCGGCGGCGCCGTCAACGAGGCGACCGTGAAGCTGTGGGCCAAGGGCGAGCGGATCGTCGCCACCGGCGAGGGCAACGGGCCGGTGGACGCCCTGGACAGGGCGCTGCGCACCGGGCTGGAGCGGATCTACCCGCAGCTGGCCAAGCTGGAGCTGGTGGACTACAAGGTCCGCATCCTGGAGGGCCGGCACGGCACCGGCTCGGAGACCCGGGTGCTCGTCGAGACCTCCGACGGCTCCGCCGAGTGGTCCACGGTGGGCGTGGCGGCCAACGTCATCGCCGCCTCCTGGCAGGCGCTGGACGACGCCTACACCTACGGCCTGCTGCGGGCCGGCGTGCAGCCCGGGCCCCAGGACCCGCCCGCACGGGGCTGAACCGCACGGGAGCGGCCCCCGGAGGCCTGAACCGCACGGGAGCGGGCAGACGCCCGTACACGGCCGGGAGCCGGCGGCCTGAGGCCGCCGGCTCCCGTGGGGTCCGCCCCCGTGCCCGTCCCCGGGCCCGGCTCAGCGCAGCCGGGCGAGGAGGGCGTGCTCGACGAGGGTGATCAGCGCGGACTTGGCGCTGTCGCGGCGTCGGGCGTCGGTGGTGATGATCGGCGTGTCCGGGCCGAGCTGCAGGGCCTCGCGGACCTCGTCGGGAGTGTGCGGCTGGTGCCCGTCGAAGCCGTTGAGGGCCACGACGAACGGCAGGCCGCTGTTCTCGAAGTAGTCCAGCGCGGGGAAGCAGTCGGCGAGGCGGCGGGTGTCGACCAGGACGATGGCGCCGATGGCGCCGCGGACCAGGTCGTCCCACATGAACCAGAAGCGGTCCTGCCCGGGGGTGCCGAAGAGGTAGAGGATCAGGTCCTCGTCGAGGGTGATGCGGCCGAAGTCCATGGCCACCGTGGTGGTGGTCTTGCCCGCCGTGTGGGTGAGGTCGTCGATCCCCGCGGACGCGGAGGTCATGACGGCCTCGGTGCGCAGCGGGTTGATCTCCGAGACCGCGCCGACGAGGGTGGTCTTGCCGACACCGAAGCCGCCCGCGACGACGATCTTCGCGGAGGTGGTGGCGCGGGTCGCGGCAGCCGGGCTAGAGCTTGCGAAGTCCACTGAGGACCCTTTCGAGCAGTGTCACGTCGGGCTGTCCGCCGGATTCGCCCCCGGCGGCGGGCTGGTGGATGGCGACCAGGCCTGTTTCGGCCAGGTCGGCGACGAGGATGCGTGCGACCCCGAGCGGCATCGAGAGCAGTGCGGAGACCTCCGCGACCGACTTGACCTCCGTGCAGAGCATGCAGATCCGCTGGTGCTCCGGAAGCAGGGTGTCGAGCTGCTCCGGCTGGGCGGTGGAGGTGACCAGGGCCTCGATCGCCAGCTCGTACCGGGGACGGGTGCGCCCGCCGGTCATGGCGAACGGCCTGATCAGCGGCTCGTCGTCATGGCCGTCGTCGTGGCCGTCCTCGGGGAAGTCCTCGGGGTGGAAGTCCCCGCCGTAGCCGCCCTGCCCGTGCCGGTCCTGGTACGGGGCCGGCGGGGCCTCCTGCCCGTAGCCGCCGTACCGGTCGGCACCGTACTGGTCGCCGCCGTACTGGCCGGCACCGTACGCCTGCTGCTGCGGATCGCCGTACGGCGGGCCGTAGTCCTGGCCGTAGCCCCCTTGGGGAGGTGACCAGCCCCGGCCGTCCCCGCGCTGCGGGAACGGCTGCCCGGGACCGGAACGGCCCTGGGCTCCCTGCCCTCCGGGTCCGTAGTCGGTGCCCTGGGCACCGAAGGCGTCGTGGCCCGTTCCGGGATACGGAACGCCGTACGGACCGCTGCGGTCGTCGGGCGGTGTCACGGTTCCTCCTCACGTGGAGCGGCGGGGGCGGTGCGACGGGTGCTGTGCTGTGCAGTGTCCGGTCCCACTACTACCGGCGGTCGTATCTACGGGCGGTCCCGGGCCCTCCTCGCGGGGGCCCGGGACTGACCGGGAGGTGCATCCGGTGGAGCGTCAGTGCAGCAGGCTGCCCTGGAGTTCGGCGCGCAGCGCGGGGGTGAGGACCGCGCCGGCCCGGTCGACGAGGAGTGCCATCTCGTAGCCGACGAGGCCGATGTCGGAGTCGGGGGAGGCGAGCACCGCCAGCGAGGAGCCGTCGGAGACGGCCATGAGGAACAGGAAGCCCCGCTCCATCTCGACCACGGTCTGGTTGACGTCGCCGCCCTCGAAGATCCGGGAGGCCCCGGAGGTCAGGGAGGTGAGGCCGGAGGCCACCGCGGCGAGCTGGTCGGCCCGGTCGCGGGGGAACCCGTCGGACATGGCGAGCAGCAGACCGTCCGCGGAGACCACCACGGTGTGGGACACCCCGGGGGTGTTGTCCACGAAGTTGGTGATCAACCAGTTCAGATTCTGTGCCGCCTGGCTCATCTGACTCAACTCAACGCTCCTGGTGGTTCGAGCCGCCGAAGAGATCGGTGCTGCCGTGCTGTTCGTTGCCGCCCCGGTCGGTCCGGAAGCTGCCCGTCACGGACGGGTCGCCGCCGGCACTGCGCCCCTGCTGGACGCCGCGGCGCAGGCTGCTGAGCCGGCCGCGCACCTCCTCGGGGGCACGGGAGATCTGGGGGCCGTCCTGGGGGATGGTCTGGGCGTTGCCCGGAACCAGGTTCTGCTTGGGCACCCGGCGGGGGAGGCCGGACGTGGTGACCCCGCCCGCGCTGGGCTCCCGCACCTGCTCGGCGCGCTGCCAAGAGGTGTCGTTCGGGGTCCGCCAGGCGTCGTCGACCGGAGCACCCGACGGGGTGTTCTCCTTCGCGCCGGTGAACCAGTTGGGCTTCTCGCCCGTGTCCGGTCCGCCGATGGCCCGGTTGCCCAGTCCGGCCGCACCGCCGCCGCCCGGCAGGGCCTGGCCCGGCCGCCGCTGCGGCAGGCCGGCGCCGGTCTGCGCCGACGCGGCGGGGGAGGGGGCCTCGGGGCGGCCGCCGTCGTAGCCGTTGCGGTGGGAGTCGGCGTACCGGCCGTCCGCGTACGGGTCGGCGGGCATCCCCGCGGCGTAGTCCCCGGCGGGGGCGCCGTCGTAGGACTCGCGGTAGCCGTCCTGCGCGGCGTAGCCGGCGTCGGCGTACTGCCCGTCGCCGTACTGCTGCCGGCCGCCGTAGCCCTGGCCCGCGTACCCCTGGTCGCCGTATCCCTGGTCCGCGTAACCCTGCTCGGCGTACCCCTGGTCGGCGTACCCCTGCTCGGCGGAGGGGCCGCCGCGGCCGTCCTGTCCGGCGTAGCCCTGGTCCGCGTAGTCCTGCGGGGCGTACCCCTCGCGGTACTCCTGCGCGGGTTCCGCGTACTGCTCGTCCGCGTAGCCGCCGGCCTCCGGCGCACCGGACGGCAGGGCGGCCGGACCGGCCTCCAGCGCCGCCCGGCGGCGCTGGTCCAGCCGCATCGAGCGGTTCATGGCGTCCAGCGCGGGGCTGAAGCCGTCGTTGCCCTCCGGGGCCCGCTCGAAGCGGCTGTCGTCGAAGCCCAGCTCGGCGGCGCTGCGCAGCTGCTCGAAGGTGTCCTCCGGGCGGCCCTGCTCCGCGAAGATCCGGGAGACGGTGAACTGCTCCTCGGGCGCCTCCGGCGCCCTCTGCACCTGGGTGAGGTGGGCGGGCATCATGACCAGCGAGGTGGTGCCGGCCGACTCGCCGGACGGCCGCAGCTGGACCCGGATCTCGTGGCGCTCGGCCAGCCGGCCGACCACGAAGAGGCCCATGCGCCGGGAGATCGAGGCGTCGACGGTGGGCGGGTTGGCGAGCTTCTCGTTGATCTCGGCGAAGTCGTCGGCGGTGAGGCCGATGCCCTTGTCGTGGATCTCCACCAGCACCCGCGCGTCCGGCAGCCGGGTCGCGTTGACCTGCACCTTGGTCTGCGGGCTGGAGAAGGTGGTGGCGTTCTCCAGCAGCTCGGCGAGCAGGTGGACGAGGTCGGTCACGGCGGGGCCGACGACCTCGGTCTCCGGGATGCCCGAGAGCTCGATGCGCTCGTACTGCTCCACCTCGGAGGCCGCGGCGCGCAGCACGTCGACGAGCGGGACGGGCTGGTTCCAGCGGCGGCCGGGCTCCTCGCCCGCGAGGACGAGGAGGTTCTCGCCGTTGCGGCGCATGCGGGTCGCCAGGTGGTCCAGCTTGAAGAGGTTCTCCAGCTGGTCCGGGTCGGCCTCGTTGTTCTCCAGGTCCGTGATCAGCGTCAGCTGGCGCTGGATCAGGCCCTGGCTGCGGCGCGAGAGGTTGGTGAAGATCGCGTTGACGTTGCCCCGGAGCATCGCCTGCTCGGCGGCGAGGCTGACGGCCTGCTGGTGCACCTCGTCGAAGGCGCGCGCGACCTCGCCGATCTCGTCGCGCCCGTACAGCGGGATGGGCCTGACGTCGGTGTCGACCCGCTCGGGGTCGGTCTTGGACAGCCGGTCGACCAGGTCGGGGAGACGGTGGCCGGCGATGTCGAGGGCGGCGGCGCGCAGGGTGCGCATGCCGATGATCATAGAGCGTGCGACGAAGCCGGTCAGCAGTCCGGCGACGGCCAGCGAGGCCAGCACGATCGCGGAGTTGAGGATGGCGTCGTTCTGCGCCCGGTTCTTCAGGCGGTGCGCGTCGGCCAGGACCAGGCCGTTCAGCCGGCTCTCCACGGTGCGGTAGGCCTGGATGTGGACCCCGGTCGCCGCCATCCAGTTGGCGAGGTTCAGGCCCTGGAGGTTCGCGGCGCTCACGGCCTGCAGCGCCGCCCGCGGGCTCTGCGCGGAGGCGATGGCCTGGGCCGTGACGTTGGCGATGCCGATCTGCTGGGTGATGCTCGGGATCGGGTGGCCCGCCTTGGCGGCGGCGGCGTCGGTGTCCTTGGCCGCCTCCGCCTGCGCCTGCTGGAAGATCGTGGTGTCGTTGTCGTTGCTGGCGGACTGGAACTCGCCGAGCGACACCTCCTCCAGCTTGTTGGAGATCGCGATGCTCTGGACGAGGGCGCTCATCTCGGGCCTGGAGAGCTTGCCGGTCCTGACGCCGATCAGGAGCTGCGTCATGAGCAGCCGCTGCGTCGAGGCGGAGGCCTTGGAGAGCGCGAGGGCGTAGATGGAGCGGCCGCGGGAGGTGACGTCGGAGCCGCCGAAGCCGACCTCGTTCTCGTACGACATCAGCGGGGCGATGAGGACCGAGTAGGCGCTCTGGGTCGCGGTCGCGAAGAGCCGGGGGCTGAAGGCGTTCTCCTGCAGGTTCTGCAGGGAGGCGACCAGCAGCTGGAAGGCGGCGTTGCGGCGCCGCAGCGACTCGTCGTCGGAGAGCGGCTCGTAGGCCTTGTTGTAGGCGGCGAGGGCTTCGGCCGTCGTCGAGCGCAGCTTGTTGACGGCGTTGGTCTGGCCGGTGTCGTGGGTGAGCAGCGGCAGGGCGGACAGGTCGCGCTCCTGCTCCAGGGCGTCGGCGAGCGCGGTGGAGGCCGCGGCGAGCTTCGCCGTCTTCTCGGCGCGGTCCGCGGCCTGCCAGCCGTCGATCGAGGTGTTGACGCGCAGTCCGCCGAAGACGAGGCCGATGACGACCGGGATGAGCAGGATCGCGATCAGCCGGGTCGGCACGCGCCAGTGCCGGGGGGAGAGGGAGCCCAGCCGGCCGCCCGGGCCGCGCTCCTGGTCCCGGTCGCTCCTGTCGCCCGCGCCGTGGCCCGGCTCGGGCGCTGCGGGGGGCGTCGGCCTGCCCTGCGCGGAGGTCCCCGGGGCCGCGCGCTCCGTGGAGGCGGCGAAGGGCGTGAAGGCGGCGCGGTCCCGGGAGTCGCCGGGGTTCCCGGGCTCTCCCTGTCGGGGCTCGGGGCGCCGCTGAGGGGTGACTGGCTGCTTACGCCTCACTCGACAACAACCTCTCGGCCGCTCGGCGGCCATGGATCAATCCAGCGGCACTGCCCGGGTCACGGCCTTCTGCGCGGCGGCTCGGACGGAGGTGGCCCGGGAGTAGCTGGAATTTCAGCACGTGCACGGCGAGCGGAACAAACAGCCGTACACGCCCTTTCAGGGAAGGACAATTCGGGCGGAATGCGGCACCGGTCGACGAATGGCCGCAGGAACGTGTCCGCAGCGGCCCGGTTCGGGCACGCTGGGTGACCGCGCGGCGGGAAATCCCTATCGAACCGTTATGCAGCCGGTGCGCCGCATGGGGGCGTGCGGCCGGACGCGCCGCGCGGGGGCGCGTCCTCCGGCGCGGCAGGGCGGCCCGACGAGTGCCGCAGGAAGCGGGTACCGGGCCGCCCATCGCAGGCTCCCTACCTCAGCCGGGCGAGGAGGGCGTGCTCGACGAGGGTGATCAGCGCGGACTTGGCGCTGTCGCGGCGTCGGGCGTCGGTGGTGATGATCGGCGTGTCCGGGCCGAGCTGCAGGGCCTCGCGGACCTCGTCGGGAGTGTGCGGCTGGTGCCCGTCGAAGCCGTTGAGGGCGATGACGAACGGCAGGCCGCTGTTCTCGAAGTAGTCGATCGCGGGGAAGCAGTCGGCGAGGCGGCGGGTGTCGACCAGGACGATGGCGCCGATGGCGCCGCGGACCAGGTCGTCCCACATGAACCAGAAGCGGTCCTGCCCGGGGGTGCCGAAGAGGTAGAGGATCAGGTCCTCGTCGAGGGTGATGCGGCCGAAGTCCATGGCCACCGTGGTGGTGGTCTTGCCCGCCGTGTGGGTGAGGTCGTCGATCCCCGCGGACGCGGAGGTCATGACGGCCTCGGTGCGCAGCGGGTTGATCTCCGAGACCGCGCCGACGAGGGTGGTCTTGCCGACACCGAAGCCGCCCGCGACGACGATCTTCGCCGAGGTCGTCGCCCGGGTCGCCGTGCCGCCGAGGCCCGGATCCGCGGGCCTAGAGCTTGCGAAGTCCACTGAGCACCCTTTCGAGCAGTGTCACGTCGGGCTGTCCGCCGGTCTCGCCCGAGGCGGCGGCCGGCTGGTGGATGGCGACCAGGCCGGCTTCGGCCAGGTCGGCGACGAGGATGCGTGCGACCCCGAGCGGCATCGAGAGCAGCGCCGAGATCTCCGCCACCGACTTGATCTCGCGGCAGAGGTGGACGATGCGCTGGTGCTCGGGGAGCAGCCCGCCCTGGCGGCCGGCGGTGGCGGTGGTGGAGATCAGCGCCTCGATCGCGAGCTGGTACCGCGGCCGCGTGCGGCCGCCGGTCATCGCATAGGGGCGCACCAGCGGCTGCTGCTGTTCGTAGCCGCCTGGCTGCTGGTCACCGTAGCCGTTGCCGTACCCGTTTCCGTACGGACCGGCCGTGCCGGGGGGCGGGGTCATGAATCCTCCTTGCGCTGCAGCGGATCGCAGCCCGTGTCAGCGGGGTGGTTCTCCGGCGGCGCGGCGGGACGGCCGCGCCACCGGCGTGATGAGGGGTCAGTGCAGCAGGCTGCCCTGGAGTTCGGCGCGCAGCGCGGGGGTGAGGACGTCGCCGGCCCGGTCGACGAGGAGTGCCATCTCGTAGCCGACGAGGCCGATGTCGGAGTCGGGGGAGGCGAGCACCGCCAGCGAGGAGCCGTCGGAGACGGCCATGAGGAACAGGAAGCCCCGCTCCATCTCGACCACGGTCTGGTTGACGTCGCCGCCCTCGAAGATCCGGGAGGCCCCGGAGGTCAGGGAGGTGAGGCCGGAGGCCACCGCGGCGAGCTGGTCGGCCCGGTCGCGGGGGAAGCCCTCGGACATGGCGAGCAGCAGACCGTCGGCGGAGACCACCACCGTGTGGGACACCCCGGGGGTGTTGTCCACGAAGTTGGTGATCAACCAGTTCAGGTTGCTCGCCGCCTGGCTCAACTGACTCACTGTCTCAACGCTCCTGGTGGTCGGGCCCGTAGGCGCCGCTGCCGAATACTCCGGACCCGCTGTTCGGGTACCCGGTCTGCCTGCCCTGGTGGGGCTCCGCTGCGCCGGCACGGCGGCCCTGCTGGATGCCGCGGCGCAGGTTGGTGAGCCGGCCCCGCACCTCCTCGGGGGCGCGGGAGACCTGGGGGCCTCCCAGCGGTGCCTGCTCCGCGGTGCCCGCCACGAGGTTGGCGCGGGGGACCCGGCGGGGCAGGCCGGACGGGGTGATCCCGTCCGACGCCGGCTCGCGCACCTGCTCGGCGCGCCGCCAGCGCTCGTCGTTGGCCGAGGTCCGCCACGGGGCCTCGGCGGCACCGTCCGGCGCGGGGCGCTGGGGCGCCTGCTGCGCGGGGCGGTCCGCGGCCGGCCGCGGGGTGTCGGCCGTCCGCTGGCGCGGGGCGGTGGGCGCCTGGCGGGGCCGGGCCCGCCGCGGCTCCTGGTCCTGCTGCGGCGCGGGTGCGGCCGCCGGGGCGCCGCCGTCGACGGGGACCGCGCGCATGCGGTCCGCGGCGCCGGTGCGGAACCAGTTGGACTCCATCGCCTCGAAGATCGGCGATCCGGAGCCCCCGGCCGACCGGCCCGTCGTGTCCGGGCCGAGCGGCGCGGTCAGCGGGTCGGTGTCGCCGCCCGGGGGCAGCGCCATCGGCTGCTGGGGCGCGGCCGGGACGGACGGCCGCGGGCCGCCCTGGTGGGGGGCCGGCGCCGGCGGCTGCGGCGCGGGCGGCTGGGGGGCCGGCGGGACCGGGCCGAGGCCCAGCGGGTCCCGCGGGTCGATCTCGGCCTCGAAGCGGGGCCGGGCGAACTGGGCGGTGGTCTCCAGGGACTCCGCCGGGACGGCCTGCTGCCGGCCGCCGCGCGGCTGCTGTCCGGTGTCCTGGCCGTGGACGGGCCGCTGCTGCGGTCCGCGGGGGCCGTCCTGGGCGAACCGGCCGTCCCGCGGGTCGGGGCCCGGGGCGGTGTGCTGGGTGCGCTCCGCCGGCCAGCCGCCGTCGGCCTGCGGGAACTCCGCCCCCGCCGCCGGCTGCTGCGGGCGCCGGTCCGGGCCCTGGGGGCCGTGCTGGGCGGGACCCTGCGGACGGCCGCCGCGCTGCGGACCGGCGGGCGGCAGCGGCGCCTGGGCACCGCGGCCCGGCAGCCCGTTCTGCTGCTGGCCGTTCTGCTGGCGGCCGGCCTGGTCGTGGCCGCCCGGCGCCTGGGGACCGCCCTGCGGACGGCCGCCGGAGCCGATCTGCGGCCGGGAGCCCCGGCCCAGGGCGCCCGCGGGGGCGTCCGCGCCGGGCACCGCGCGCTGGCGCGGGGTGGGGCCCGCGCTCCGCTGCTGCTTGCCGGCCGCGCCGCCGCGGCCGCCGCGGCGGTCCGAGGCGTTGGTGACGTCCACCGGGAGCATGACGAGGGCGGTGGTGCCGCCGGAGTCGCTGGGGCGCAGCTGGATCCGGATGCCGTGCCGCAGGGACAGGCGGCCGACCACGAAGAGGCCCATGCGGCGGGAGACGGAGACGTCCACCGTCGGCGGGCTGGCGAGCCGCTCGTTGATGTCGGTGAGGTCGTCGGGGGACAGGCCGATACCGGTGTCGTGGATCTCGACGAGCACCCGGCCGTCCGGCAGGGCGTGGCCGGTGACCCGCACCCGGGTCTGCGGGCTGGAGAAGGAGGTCGCGTTCTCCAGCAGCTCGGCGAGCAGGTGGACGAGGTCGTTGACCACCCGGCCGGCGACGTCCGCGGACGGCACCGAGGCCAGCTCGATGCGCTCGTACTGCTCCACCTCGGAGGCCGCGGCGCGCAGCACGTCGACGAGCGGGACCGGGCGGGTCCAGCGGCGGCCGGGGTCCTCGCCCGCGAGGACGAGGAGGTTCTCGCCGTTGCGGCGCATGCGGGTCGCCAGGTGGTCCAGCTTGAAGAGGCTGGCCAGCTGGTCCGGGTCGGCCTCGCGGCTCTCCAGCTCGGAGATCAGCGACAGCTGGCGCTGGATCAGGCCCTGGCTGCGGCGCGAGAGGTTGGTGAACATCGCGTTGATGTTGCCGCGCAGCAGCGCCTGCTCGGCCGCGAGGCGGACGGCCTCGCTGTGCACCATGTCGAAGGCGTGCGCCACGTGGCCGATCTCGTCGGTGGAGTCGATGCCCACCTTCTCGACGGTGACGTCGACGTCCTGGGGGTCGGCCTCGGAGAGGGTCTTGACCAGCTCGGGCAGACGGCGCTCGGCGACGTCCTCGGCGGACTCCTGCAGGAGGGTCAGCGAGCGGACCATGGAGCGGGCCACCAGGGCGGCGCCGGCGACGGCGACGAGGAGGACCAGGGCGATCAGCACACCGTTGACGATGGCCTCGGTCTGCGCCTGCGAGCGCAGGTCGGCGGCCTGGCCCTGCATCTCCTCCAGCAGCCGCGTCTCGATGTTGTGCATCGCGCTCATCTTGGAGCTGGCGGTGTTGTACCACTCCAGGTACGTCATCGCCGGCACCTGCTGGATGCCGTTGGTCTGCAGGATCTGGTCCGACAGCCGGTTGGAGCGCTTGATCTCCGCGTTCAGCGACAGCGGCGCGAGCACCGCCTGGGCCTTGGAGGCGCCGTAGATCGCCTGGAAGGTGTTGAGCGAGCTGGTGACGTCGGTCCGCAGCTTGGCGCCGAAGGTCTCGTCGCTCGCGCTCAGGGCGGGCTTGGGCAGGTGGGCGAAGCCCGCGCTGATCAGGGCCCGCTGCATGGACACGTTCTCCTTGGCGAGGGAGAACTGCTGCAGCGAACGGGTGCTCTCGATGAGCTCCCGGTTGCTGGAGCTCAGGGCCATGTCCTGGCTGATGGCGATCAGGCTCTTGATCAGGGAGTCGTACCCGGTGATCGTGGACTGCAGGTTGTCCGGGTGCTGATAGGCGGTGTTGCGGATCGTGGTCAGCGCGTTGGCGCCGGACTGGATCTGCGTCAGCAGCGCGTTGGTGCCGGGCAGGTCCAGCCTCTCGAAGTTCGCGGCCGCACCCATGTACGAGCGGTACAGGGCGTCGGTCTCCCGACGGGCGTTCACCACGTCGTCGTCGGTGAGCTTCCGGCGGATGAAGGGGCCGGCGCTCGTGTCGCGCTCCGTCTGGAGGGCGTCGGCCACCGCGGTGGCCTTGCTGGCCAGGCTGCTCAGGTTGGTCATCTGGTCCAGGTCGCGCCCGTTCTGCAGCGACGACTGGATCCGCAGGCCGCCCAGCACCAGGGCCGCGATGACGGGGAGCGCCAGCAGCGCGATGAGCCTGGTGCGGATGCGCCAGTTGCGCAGCGCGAAGCGGCGCAGGCCGGTGGCCTTGCGCCGGGCGTTCGCGCGGTCCAGGCGCGCCCGTGTCCGGGCCCTGCGGCTCTGGTCGCCGGCGACCTCGTCGGCAGTGGCGCCGGCGTCGCCCCCGCGGGCGTCCGGTGCTCCCGGGGCGGCCTTCGGGCCTGCCTGCTGGGGGGCTGCGGCGGGCTCGCGCTCCTCCGGGTCACCCGCGGCGCCGCCACCCCTCTTGAAACGTCCCTGCACTAGCGTCGCAACCTCTGGACCAGGCGTCCCCCGCGTTGCCGCGAGGGGACGGTGTCGAGTTCGAATCCGCAATCCCGGATCGTCCGGGCCTGCCCGGGGCCGCCGTTTCGGCCCCTGCGCTGCTCAGCGCTCCGGAGGGCGGTCCTCCGGCGGTCCGTGGAATTCCAGCACAGCGGGGGATCTCCAACAAGGGGCGACGCTGCGTGTTCGACGCGACTACGCTTTGCGCTCCCCTCCTCACCGAGTGTGCGCCCCGGCTGCTGGAATACCGCATCTTTCGGACAGGCGGCAGGCGAAGCCTATGCGACCTGCGTGACATGGCTCGGGCTTAATGTCCGAACTGTCGCCAATGCCGGAAAATCGGGCAGTGATTAAATGTCCGTAATGTCGCTCTGCGTGATGCAATTGTTACCGAAATCACACCGCGCCGTGTAGATTCGCTCACGGTCGCTGTGGGAGTGGATCCCTAGTCTTGCTCGGTGCAGGGACCTGCGGGGCGGATGCGGCTCCGGTTGCAGTGGACGCCTCCCGGAGTACTCCCCCGTTCGGCGGGCCCTGACACCAGATCATCACTGCCGGATCCATGACAAGTAGGTGTCACGCGTGCCCACGAAGACCACGATGAGCTTCCGCCCGACGGCCAACCCGCGCCGGACCACCCTCGCCTCCGCCGAGGGCTTCGAGGTGCTGCCGGCCCAGGCCGCGGGCGGGCGCGAGCCGCGGCCGCTGCCGGAGAGCACCGCCAACCCCCGCCGCACCGTCCTGATGGAGGTGCCCGGCGGCGCCGCCTGAGGGGGCCGCCCCCGCGGGGCGCCGGAACCGCCGACGGGCGGTCCGGCGCCCCGCGTGCGTCCGGCCCCGGCGGGCACGGGCCCGGCGCCCCGCGCCCGCTGCTCCGCCCGTCCGCCCTCCGGCACCTGCCCGCGCCCCCCTCGGCCCCCCTCGCGGCTCCCGTCCCGGCCCGACGGCCCCGGCCCCGCCCGGCCCCCCGCCCGCCCCACTGCCCGCGCCCGCCGTCCTGGCGCCGCGATAACCTGAGGGCGTTCAGCCGCCGACCCGAGGAGTCCGGACACCCGTGCGCATCGCCCGATTCTCCATCGACGGGAACGTCTCCTTCGGCGTGGTCGAGGGCGACGCCGAGCGGCCGGAGTCGCTCGTCGTCCACGCCCTCGCCGGCCACCCGTTCGGGGCCCCGCAGCCGACCGGCGAGACGCACCGCCTCGCCGACGTCCGCCTCCTCACCCCGATGCTGCCCAGCAAGATCGTCGCCGTCGGGCGCAACTACGCCGCCCACGCCGCCGAGATGGGCAACGAGGTGCCCGAGGTCCCGCTCACCTTCTTCAAGCCCAACACGGCGGTCGTCGGACCCACCGAGGCCATCGCCTACCCGCCGTTCTCCTCCGACGTCCAGTACGAGGCCGAGCTGGCCGTGGTCATCGGCCGGATGTGCCGCGAGGTGCCCGCCGCGCGGGTCCCCGAGGTGATCCTCGGCTACACCTGCGCCAACGACGTCACCGCCCGCGACGTCCAGCAGCGCGAGGGCCAGTGGGCCCGCGCCAAGGGCTTCGACACCTCCTGCCCGCTCGGCCCGTGGATCGAGACCGACCTCGACCCGGCCGACCTGGCCGTCACCTGCACCGTCAACGGCGAACTCCGGCAGGCCGGGCGCACCTCCCAGATGGTGCGCTCCGTCACCGACCTGATCGTCCACATCTCCGAGGCGATGACGCTGCTCCCCGGCGACGTCGTCCTCACCGGCACCCCGGCCGGCGTGGGACCGCTCCACGTCGGCGACGAGGTCGCCGTCTCCATCGAAGGCATCGGCACTCTCACCAACAGGGTGATCAAGCGTGGCTAATCCCGATCCGGCAGTCCGGGTCCGCTTCTGTCCCTCCCCGACCGGCAACCCGCACGTCGGCCTGGTCCGCACGGCCCTGTTCAACTGGGCCTTCGCCCGGCACCACGGCGGCACCCTGGTCTTCCGGATCGAGGACACCGACGCGGCGCGCGACTCCGAGGAGTCGTACGGGCAGCTCCTCGAGGCCATGCGCTGGCTCGGCTTCGACTGGGACGAGGGCCCCGAGGTCGGCGGCCCGCACGCGCCGTACCGGCAGTCGCAGCGGATGGACGTCTACGCCGACGTCGCCCGCCGCCTGCTGGAGGCCGGCCGCGCCTACCACTGCTTCTGCACCACCGAGGAGCTGGACGCCCGCCGCGACGCCGCCCGCGCCGCCGGCCGCCCCTCCGGCTACGACGGCCACTGCCGCGACCTCACCGCCGAGCAGCAGGCCGCCCACCGCGCCGAGGGCCGCGAGCCGATCGTCCGCTTCCGGATGCCGGACACCACGATCACCTTCCCGGACCTGGTCCGCGGCGAGCTCACCTTCGAGCCCGAGCACGTGCCCGACTACGGCATCGTGCGGGCCAACGGCGCCCCGCTCTACACCCTGGTCAACCCGGTGGACGACGCCCTCATGGGCATCACCCACGTGCTGCGCGGCGAGGACCTGCTCTCCTCCACCCCCCGCCAGATCGCCCTCTACGCCGCCCTCGGTGAGATCGGCGTCGGCACCGGCGAGGCCCCGCTCTTCGGCCACCTGCCGTACGTGATGGGCGAGGGCAACAAGAAGCTCTCCAAGCGCGACCCGCAGGCCTCGCTCAACCTCTACCGCGAGCGCGGCTTCCTCCCCGAGGGCCTGCTCAACTACCTGGCGCTGCTCGGCTGGTCGCTCTCCGAGGACCGCGACCTGTTCTCCGTCGAGGAGATGGTCGCCGCCTTCGACATCGACCGGGTCAACGCCAACCCGGCCCGCTTCGACCTCAAGAAGGCCGAGGCGATCAACGCCCACCACCTGCGGCAGCTGCCGGCCGACGAGTTCGTCCGCCGCCTGGTGCCGTACCTGCAGGCCGCCGGGCTGCTCCCCGCCGAGCCCACCGCGGAGCAGCTGGAGCTGCTCGGCCGCGCCGCGCCGCTCACCCAGGAGCGCATGACGGTGCTCGGCGAGGTCGTCGGCATGCTGGGCTTCCTCTTCGTCGACCCGGCCGGCTTCGCCCTCGACCCGGCCGACGCGGAGAAGGTGCTCACCGCCGACGCCCGCCCGGTGCTGGAGGCCAGCGTCAAGGCGCTGGAGGGGCTGGCGGACTTCACGCCCGAGCCGATCCAGGCCGTGCTGCGCGAGGCGCTGGTGGAGGGGCTGGGCATCAAGCCCAAGTTCGCCTTCACCCCGCTGCGGGTGGCCGTCACCGGGCGCCGGGTCTCCCCGCCGCTCTTCGAGTCGATGGAGCTGCTGGGCCGGGAGGAGACGCTGCGCCGCCTGCGCGCCGCCCTGGAGGCCGTTCCCGCCGCCTGAGCACCGCGGGGCGCGGCCCGGCGCCGCCGGGTGCCGGTGGCCGCGCCCGGCGCGGCGGCGTCCGCCGCATGACCCTCGCGGGTGTCCTCCGGGACGTCGACGACACGCTCTTCGACCACTCCGGCGCCGAGCGCGCCGGCATCCTGCGCCACCTGGAGGCCGGGGACCCGCCCGTCGGCGGGCGGGCCCCCGGCCTCCGGCACGCCCTGGCGGAGGAGGTGCACGCCCGCTTCACCGCGGGCGTGCTCACCTTCCACGAGCAGCGCCGCGAGCGCGCCCACCGCTTCCCGGGCGATCCGGACCTGCCCGACGCGACCGCGCGGACGCCCGGTCCGCCGGCTGCGTGCGCTGCTGCGAGGAGTTTTGGGCGGCCTTCCCCGACGCGCTGCCCGCGCTGGACGCCCTCGGCGGGTACCGGCACGGCGTGCTCTCCAACGCCTCCCTGGCCCGTCAGGAGCGCAAGCCGGTCCGGCCGGGCATGCGCGACCGCTTCTCCTGCCTGCCCTGCTCCGACCGGCTGGGCACCGCCAGGCCCGACCCGCGGGCCTTCCGCGCCGCCTGCGACGCGCTGGGCCTGCCGCCGCAGCGGGTGGCGTACGTCGGCGACCGGCTGGACCTCGACGCGCTGGGCGCCCGCGACGCCGGACGGCACGGCGTCCGGCGGGACCGCGCGGGTACCGGCGGCGACCCGCCGCCCGGCGTCCACCGCGTCCGCACCCTCGCCGACCTGCCCGGGCTGCCGCGGCGCGTCACGGGGTGACGGGAACGGATTTGGGAGCCGCGCCGGGCATCGGGTAATGTTCTTCCTGCGCCGCCCGGGACGGGCCTGAGGGAAACCGAGGGAACGGTCGGGAGACGCAAGCCAAGCAGAGCCCCGCAGGGGCCGAGCAATGGGGTATGGGGTAATTGGCAGCCCGACGGATTCTGGCTCCGTTAGTCTAGGTTCGAGTCCTGGTACCCCAGCGTGAGATCCGCTGGCCACCACCCTCCGGTTCCGGGGGGTGCGGCCGCGGGACTCCACCTCAAGAGAGCCCCCGTTGTGTAGCGGCCTAGCACGCTGCCCTCTCAAGGCAGTAGCGCCGGTTCGAATCCGGTCGGGGGTACTCCCTCCTCGTCCATCGGTCGAGAAGGGTTCCACAGTCCCATTCCGGTCCTCCGGAGCGGGATGCCTGGCTCCCGCCCCCGTTGTGTAGCGGCCTAGCACGCTGCCCTCTCAAGGCAGTAGCGCCGGTTCGAATCCGGTCGGGGGTACCAGCCGGGCAGGCCCCCGTTGTGTAGCGGCCTAGCACGCCGCCCTCTCAAGGCGGTAGCGCCGGTTCGAATCCGGTCGGGGGTACTGATGGGGTATGGGGTAATTGGCAGCCCGACGGATTCTGGCTCCGTTAGTCTAGGTTCGAGTCCTGGTACCCCAGCGAGAGAATCGCTGGACATGCGTGTGGCCCCCGGCAGCAGCCGGGGGCCTTCGCTTTTCCCCGGACCGTTTCCCGTGCCGCGCCCTCCCGGGCCGGGGTCGGGGCCCGGGCGTCGAGGGGCGCCGGTCCGCGGACGCGGCGCGGCCCCGGGCCCGCCGGGGGCGGACTCGGGGCCGTGGCCTGCGGCGTCAGCCGCGGCGCAGCGCGTCGGTGAGGCGGCCGGCGGCCTCGATGATGGCCTGGGCGTGCAGCCGGCCGGGGTGGCGGGTCAGCCGCTCGATCGGGCCGGAGACGGAGACGGCGGCCACGACCCGGTTGGACGGGCCGCGCACCGGCGCGGAGACCGACGCCACGCCCGGCTCGCGCTCGCCGATGGACTGGGCCCAGCCGCGCCGCCGGACCCCGGAGAGCGCCGTGGCGGTGAAGCGGGCGCCCTGCAGGCCGCGGTGCAGCCGCTCGGGCTCCTCCCAGGCGAGGAGCACCTGGGCGGCGGAGCCGGCCTTCATCGGCAGGGTGCTGCCCACCGGGACGGTGTCCCGCAGTCCGGAGAGCCGCTCGGCGGCGGCCACGCAGATGCGCATGTCGCCCTGGCGCCGGTAGAGCTGGGCGCTCTCGCCGGTCACGTCGCGCAGGTGGGTGAGGACCGGCCCGGCCGTGGCGAGCAGCCGGTCCTCGCCGGCCGCGGCGGCCAGTTCGGCGAGCCGCGGGCCGAGGATGAAACGTCCCTGCATGTCGCGGGTGACCAGGCGGTGGTGCTCGAGCGCGACCGCCAGGCGGTGGGCGGTGGGTCGTGCGAGTCCGGTGGCGGCGACGAGTCCGGCCAGGGTGGCGGGGCCCGACTCCAGAGCGCTCAGCACCAGAGCCGCCTTGTCGAGAACGCCGACGCCGCTAGAGTTGTCCATGCGCTGATATTGCAGTCTCAGATCGCGAGACGCAAGTTCAATCTTCCGGGATCTCCGTCACCCTGGGAGGAGCAGCCCCGGAGGCGCCCGCCACCCGGGCCGCCCCGAGCGCCGGGCGGCCCCGCGGACCGGGGCGGTCCCCGGACGGGCGCTGCCCCGCACGGGCGCCGCTCCCCGGACGCGTACCGCGGAGGCGGCTCCACCACACGAACAGGCCGGCAGAGCGGCCGGTCGGAGGGAAAGCGATGGGACGGACACTCGCGGAGAAGGTCTGGGACGACCACGTCGTCCGGCGCGCCGAGGGCGAGCCCGACCTCCTCTACATCGACCTGCACCTGCTCCACGAGGTGACCAGCCCCCAGGCGTTCGACGGCCTCCGGCTGGCGGGGCGGAAGGTCCGGCGGACCGACCTCACCATCGCCACCGAGGACCACAACACGCCCACCCTCGACATCGACAAGCCCATCGCGGACCCGGTCTCCCGCACCCAGCTGGAGACGCTGCGCCGCAACGCCGAGGAGTTCGGCGTCCGCATCCACTCGCTCGGCGACGTCGAGCAGGGCGTCGTCCACGTGGTGGGTCCGCAGCTGGGCCTGACCCAGCCGGGCATGACGGTGGTCTGCGGCGACAGCCACACCTCCACCCACGGCGCCTTCGGCGCGCTGGCGTTCGGCATCGGCACCAGCCAGGTCGAGCACGTGCTGGCCACCCAGACGCTGCCGCTGGCGCCCTTCCGCACCATGGCGGTCACCGTCGAGGGCGAGCTGCCCGAGGGCGTCACCGCCAAGGACCTCATCCTGGCGGTCATCGCCCGCATCGGCACCGGCGGCGGCCAGGGCTACGTCATCGAGTACCGCGGCTCGGCGGTCCGCTCGCTCTCCATGGAGGCGCGGATGACCGTCTGCAACATGTCGATCGAGGCGGGCGCCCGCGCCGGCATGATCGCGCCCGACGACACCACCTTCGCGTACCTGCAGGGCCGCCCGCACGCCCCGCAGGGCGAGGACTGGGACGCCGCCGTCGCGTACTGGCGCACCCTCGCCACCGACGACGACGCCGTCTTCGACCACGAGGTCTACATCGACGCGGCCGAGCTGACGCCGTTCGTCACCTGGGGCACCAACCCCGGCCAGGGCGCCCCGCTGGGCGCGAGCGTCCCGGACCCGGCCTCCTTCGCCGACCCGTCCGAGCGCACCGCCGCCGAGAACGCCCTCGCGTACATGGGCCTCACCCCCGGCACCCCGCTGCGCGAGGTCCCCGTGGACGCGGTCTTCGTCGGCTCCTGCACCAACGGCCGCATCGAGGACCTGCGCGCCGCCGCGGACATCCTGCGCGGCCGCCGGATCGCCGACGGCCTGCGCATGCTCGTCGTCCCCGGCTCGGTGCGCGTCGCCCTGCAGGCGGTGGAGGAGGGCCTGGACGAGGTCTTCACCGCCGCCGGCGCCGAGTGGCGGCACGCCGGGTGCTCGATGTGCCTGGGCATGAACCCCGACCAGCTGGCACCGGGGGAGCGCTGCGCCTCCACCTCCAACCGCAACTTCGAGGGCCGGCAGGGCAAGGGCGGCCGCACCCACCTGGTCTCCCCCCAGGTCGCCGCCGCCACCGCCGTCCTGGGCCGCCTCGCCGCGCCCGCGGACCTCACCGACCGCATCTCCGTGGAGGCCTGAGACCGATGGAGAAGTTCACCGCCCACACCGGCCGGGCCGTCCCGCTGCGCCGCAGCAACGTCGACACCGACCAGATCATCCCGGCGCACTGGCTGAAGAAGGTCACCCGCACCGGCTTCGAGGACGGCCTCTTCGAGGCCTGGCGCAAGGACCCGGAGTTCGTCCTCAACCGCCCCGAGCGGCAGGGCGCGAGCGTCCTGGTGGCCGGTCCCGAGTTCGGCACCGGCTCCTCCCGCGAGCACGCCGTCTGGGCGCTGCAGAACTACGGATTCAGGGCCGTGGTCTCGTCCCGGTTCGCCGACATCTTCCGCGGCAACTCGCTGAAGAACGGCCTGCTGACGGTGATCCTGCCGCAGGAGACCGTGGAGCGGCTCTGGGAGCTGACCGAGGCCGACCCGGCGGCCGAGGTCACCGTCGACCTGGAGGCGCGCGAGGTCCGTGCGGAGGGGATCACGGCCCCCTTCGAGCTGGACGAGAACGCCCGCTGGCGACTGCTCAACGGCCTGGACGACATCAGCCTCACGCTGCGGCACGAGGACGGCATCACCGACTTCGAGGCCGGCCGCCCCTCCTTCAAGCCCCGCACCCTGCCGGTCGCCTGACCGCGCCGGCGCCCGGTCCGGCACCGCACGCCCCACGCCCCACGGCCCGCCCTCCCGCATCCGCGGAGGGCGGGCCGTGGGGCGTCGGGGGCACAATCGAGCCATGGAACGGCGCCGTGAAACCCCGTACGGCCGCGGCGGGGACGGCGGCCCCGGCGAGGACGACCCCCGCGAGACCGCCCTCTACGCCCTGGTGGCCGAGCGGTTGAGGGTCGCCCATGCCCGGGTGCGTGCGCTGAACGTGTCCGACGAGGCCAGGGTCGTGCTGGTGCGGCGGCTGCTGGCCGTCACCGAGTCCGCGAAGCGCGATCTCCCCGCCGCGGCAAGGAGGTTGGGGCGCATCGTCGCCGACCTGGAGGCCGGGAGGACGCCCCCGCCGCCGGGTGGCTGAGCGGCAAGTCCGTTGCGGCACCAGGGTGATTCGTCCGTTTGGTTATTGCAAGAACGTATATAGATACTTAACGTGCGAATTGTGCTGGTGGATTCACCGGCGGGCCGGTCTCCGAAGGGGAAGACGTGAACAAAGCACAGCTTGTCGAAGCGGTGGCCGAGCAGCTCGGCGGCCGGAGGGCCGCCGCCGAGGCAGTGGATGCTGTGCTCGACACCGTCGTCCGCGCCGTCGTCGCCGGGGACCGGGTCTCGGTCACCGGCTTCGGCACGTTCGAGAAGGTGGACCGCTCCGCGCGGTTCGCCCGCAACCCGCAGACCGGGGAGAAGGTCCGGGTCAAGAAGACCTCCGTCCCCCGGTTCCGCCCCGGCCAGGGCTTCAAGGACCTGGTCAGCGGCAGCAAGAAGCTGCCCAAGGAGGGCCCGTCGGTGAAGAAGGCGCCCAAGGGCTCCCTCACGCCGGGCAAGACCGGCACCGCCGCCGCCGTGAAGCGCGCCGCCGCCAAGCGCACCGCCGGCGCCGCCGAGGCCGCGGCGAAGCCCGCGAAGAAGGCGGCGGCGAAGACCACCGCCGCGGCGAAGAGGACGGTGACCGCGGCGAAGAAGGCCGCCCCCGCGAAGAAGACCACGACCGCGGCGGCGAAGAAGACGGCCCCTGCGAAGACCGCGGCGCCGAGGACGACGGCCGCCAAGACGACCGCGGCGAAGACGACCGCGGCGAAGACGGCGACGGCGAAGACGACGACGCCGAAGGCCGCCGCGAAGAAGACCGCGGCCAAGAAGTCCACCGGCAAGAAGGCGGCGGCGAAGAAGCCCGCCGGCAAGAAGACCGCGCCGGGTGCCCGCAAGACCGACTCCCGCCGGGCGGTCACCCGCACGGTCGTGGCGCCGGCCGGCTGAGCCGCCGGCGCGTGCACGGGCCGCAGGCGCGGGACCCTGCGGCTCCGCCGCCCTCCGCGGCGTCCTGCCCCCGGGGCGCCGCGGGCCCGTGACGCCCGCCCCGCGCCGGCCGCACCGCCTGTCCGCGCGCCCTCCCGGCCGTCCCCGCGGGGTCGCCGCCGGGGCGCCGCCGGGCCGTCCGGCGGCCCGGCCGGATCAGGCCCCCGGGTCCGGGAAGGTCTGCAGGGTGACGAAGACCACGCGCCGCTCCGCACCCTCGCCCTCGGTGCGGATCCGCACCCGCTGGCCGGGCCGCAGCAGCCGCAGGCCCCCGGCGTCGAAGGCCGCCGCGTCGAACGGGACCGGCGTCCCGTCGTCGAGCAGCACCGAGCCGGAGCGCGTGTCGGAGGAGAAGGTGAAAGCCGTGGCCTGCATGGCATCAGCGTAGTCGCCGCCCCGGACACCCCTGCCGCCCCGGACACCCCTGCCGCCGCGGTGCCCGGCCCCGCCGCCGCGTCCCGGCGCCACCCCGCGCGCCGCGCTACCCCGCGCGCCCGCCCCGCGCGGCCAGCACCCCCGCCACCTCCGCCGTGCGCGGGCCCACGCCCAGGACCAGCGCCTCCGCCAGGTCCGCCCCGGTGTCCACGTCGCGCCGCACCGAGTCCACGTCCGACGGCAGCAGTTCCCGCGCGCCTGACGCCCGGTGCCGCTCCCGCGAGGCGCCCCCGAAGGCCGGCGCGAGCTCCACCCCGGGAGCGGCCGCCAGCAGTGTCGTGCCGATGCCCGGGGTGTCCGGCAGGAACGCCCGCCCCCCGCACGGCACCCGGCACAGCACCCGCGCCAGCTCGCCCGGCCGCAGCGCGGGCAGGTCGGCCGACAGGGCCGCCACCGGACCGTCCGGCGCCTGCAGCCGGGCCCGCCGCGCACCGTGCGCCAGGGCCGCGTTGAGCCCGAGCGCCGGTTCGTCCGGCACCACCAGCGTCCCCGCCGCGGCCAGCTCCGCCGCGGCCAGCGGGTCGTCGGTCACCACCAGGACCCGCGCCACCGCCGGGCAGGCGAGCGCCGCCGCGGCCGTGTCCAGCGCGAAGGCCAGCGCGAGGTCGGCCCGCAGCGCCCCGGCGCTGGCGCCGAGCCTGCTCTTGGCGACGGCCAGCGGCTTCAGCGGCAGCACCAGGGACCAACCGGCGGGGGGAACGCAGCCGGGCTCGGGGGAGGGGCGTACGGTGTCCTGGTTCATCGGCGCCATTCTGGTACCGCCACGGGCCCGCCCGCTCCGCCGGAGGAGCCGCCGGACGTGCGTTTCGTCACGTGCGAGCGGTCGCGGACTGCTGTTCCTCGACAGCGGCGGGGAGGCGGGACACACTTGTCCGGCCGCCACCACGGGGCCGGTGGAGGTTTCCTCCCGGCCCCCGGCCGGGCAGATCGGGGGAACGGCACAGCGAACAGCGGCCCGCAGGGGGCCGCGCAGGCAGAGGAGGACTCGGGGTGGCCCGCCGCTCTAAAGCCCGGTACGGCTTCTGGTACCGCTCGACGGCTGCGCTCGTGAAGCCGGTGCTCTTCCTCCTCACGAAGCACGAGTGGCGGGGCTGGGAGAACCTTCCCGCCGAGGGCGGCTTCATCACCGCCGTCAACCACATCTCCTACTTCGACCCGCTGAGCTACGCCCACTTCCAGTACGACAGCGGCCGCCCGCCGCGCTTCCTGGCCAAGTCCGGGCTCTTCGCCATCCCCTTCGTCGGCATGATGCTGCGCAACACCGGCCAGATCCCGGTCTTCCGCGAGTCCGCGGACGCGGCGCACGCCTTCCGGGCCGCGGTGGACGCCGTCGAGCGCGGCGAGTGCGTGGCCGTCTACCCCGAGGGCACCCTCACCCGCGACCCCGGCATGTGGCCGATGACCGGCAAGAGCGGCGCCGCCCGCATCGCGCTGATGACCGGCGCCCCCGTGATCCCGGTGGCCCAGTGGGGCGCGCAGGAGATCGTCCCGCCGTACGCCGAGGGCGGCCGCGGCGCCCGCCGGTTCCGGCCGTTCCCCCGGCACCGCACGACGGTGGTGGCCGGTCCGCCGGTGGACCTCTCGCGGTACGCGGGCGAGGACCTCACGGCGGAGGTGCTGCGGGACGCCACCGAGGACATCATGGCGGCGATCACCGCCCTGCTGGAGGGGATCCGGGGGGAGAAGGCGCCCGCCGAGCGGTTCGACCTGCGGCGCAGCGCGCGGCAGCGCCGGGCCGAGCGTGCGGCCCAGGGCGGCCGCGCCGCGGCGCCCCAGGCCGACGTCGCCGAGGAGGGCGCCGCTCCGGAGGGCCCCGCCCCCGGGAGCGCCGCCCCCGAGGGGGCCGCCAAGTGATCCGCTGCGCCGTCTACGGCAACGGCTCCTGGGGCACCGCCTTCGCCATGGTGCTCGCCGACGCCGGCTGCGAGGTGTCCCTGTGGGGCCGCCGCCCGGAGCTGGCCGATGCCGTCAACCGCGACCGGGTCAACCCCGACTACATGCCCGGGATCGAGCTGCCGCCGGGGATCACCGCCACCGCCGACCCGGCGGAGGCCGCCGCCGGCGCCGCCTTCACGGTGCTGGCCGTGCCCTCGCAGACGCTGCGCGGCAACCTCGCGGCCTGGGCGCCGCTGCTGGAGCCCGACACCGTGCTGGTGAGCCTGATGAAGGGCGTGGAGCTCGGCACCGCCAAGCGGATGAGCGAGGTCGTCGCCGAGGTCACGGGCGCCGGGCCGGAGCGCATCGCGGTGGTGAGCGGTCCCAACCTCGCCCGCGAGATCGCCGGCCGGCAGCCCGCCGCCAGCGTGGTCGCCTGCGCCGACGAGGAGGTGGCCCGGCGCCTCCAGGCGGCCTGCCACACCGGCTACTTCCGCCCCTACACCAACACCGACGTCGTCGGCTGCGAGCTGGGCGGCGCGGTCAAGAACGTCATCGCCCTCGCCGTCGGCATGGCCGACGGCATGGGCCTGGGCGACAACGCCAAGGGCTCGCTCATCACCCGCGGCCTCGCCGAGACCACCCGCCTCGGCCTGGCCATGGGCGCGGACCCCTACACCTTCGCCGGACTCGCCGGCATGGGCGACCTGGTCGCCACCTGCTCCTCGCCGCTCTCCCGCAACAACACCTTCGGCACCAACCTGGGCCGCGGCATGACGCTGGAGGAGGCCGTGGCCGCCACCCGCCAGACGGCCGAGGGGGTCAAGTCCTGCGAGTCGGTCCTCGACCTGGCGCGCCGCGCCGGCGTCGAGATGCCGATCACCGAGGCCGTGGTGGACGTCGTGCACAACGGCAAGCCCACCCGTCTGGTGCTCAAGGAGCTGATGGCGCGCTCGGCCAAGCCGGAGCGCCACTGACGCACCCCGGCGCCGCCGCACCCGCCGCCGTCCGCGGTCGTCCGCAGCCGTCCGCCGGGCGCGCCCCGCCCGGACGGCGGCCGCGGCGCGTCCGGCCGTACGCCCGCACGACAGCCGCAGGGGCGCACGGTAGTGTCGGCCCCGATATGAGCATCGAACCGCCTTCCTCGAACCACCCGGCCCCCGCGGACCCGGAGGGCCGCGCCGCCGGGCGCAAGCCCCGGGTCGCCCTCGTCTTCGGCGGCCGCAGCTCCGAGCACGCCGTCTCGGTGTCGACCGCCGGCAGCGTCCTCCGCGCCATCGACCGGACGGTCTACGACGTGCTGCCCATCGGCATCACCCACGACGGACGCTGGGCGCTGACCGGCGACGAGTCGTCCCGGATGGCCATCACCGCCGGCCGCCTGCCCAGCGTGGAGGACGTGGCCGAGTCGGCGGAGGGCCAGGTCGCGCTGCCCGTCAGCCCGGCCTCCCGCGAGGTGGTCTGGAACGAGCCCGGCGCCGCGCCCAAGGCGCTCGGCGAGGTCGACGTCGTGCTGCCGCTGCTGCACGGCCCGTGGGGCGAGGACGGCACGCTCCAGGGCCTGCTGGAGCTCTCCGGCGTGCCCTACGTCGGCTCCGGCGTGCTGGCCAGCGCGGTCGGCATGGACAAGGAGTACACGAAGCGGGTGCTGGCCTCCTTCGGCCTCGGCATCGGCCCGTACACGGTGGTCCGACCCCGCGACTGGGAGACCGAGGAGGGCCGGGCCGCCGCCCGCGCCCGCGTGGCGGAGCTGCGGTTCCCCGTCTTCGTCAAGCCCTGCCGGGCCGGCTCCAGCATCGGCATCACCCGGGTCAAGGACCCCGCCGACCTGGACGGGGCGATCGAGGAGGCCCGCCGCCACGACCCCAAGGTCATCGTGGAGGAGGGGCTGGTCGGCCGCGAGATCGAGTGCGGCGTGCTGGAGTTCGAGGACGGCCCGCGGGCCAGCGTGCCCTCCGAGATCAAGGTCGGCGGCGACTTCGAGTTCTACGACTTCGAGGCCAAGTACATCGACTCCTCCGAGGTGGAGATCCCGGCGCGGCTCGCCGAGGCCGAGACCGCGGAGATCCGCGAGCTGGCGGTGCGCGCCTTCGAGGCGCTCGGCTGCGAGGGCCTCGCCCGGGTCGACTTCTTCCTGCTGGACGACGGCCGGTGGGTGGTCAACGAGATCAACACCATGCCGGGCTTCACCCCCATCTCGGCCTACCCGAAGATGTGGGAGGCCACCGGCGTGCCCTACCCCGAGCTGATCGACCGCCTGCTCCGGGCCGCGCTGCGCCGTTCCACCGGACTGCGCTGAACCGGCCCCCTGCGGACCCCCGGGGCCCGGCCCGCGCCGCACGGCGCGCGCCGGGCCCCGGTTGCGTGCGCCCCTGCGGTGCAGCACGGCGCGGCAGGGCGGCGCGGCAGGGCACGGCATGGCGGCGCGGCATGGTGCGGTGCGGGGCGCCCTACGGCGTGAAGCGCGAGGGCACGGTCCGCGCCACGGCGTCGGAGAGCGGCGGCAGCACGTCCGTCGCGTTCGGGTACGCCCCGGCGCGGACGGTCACCTGCACGGTGGTCCGCCGCTCGATCGTGGTGAAGCGGTAGTCGCCGCCGCCCAGCTCCTCGACCAGCCAGTCGACCCCGTTGACCTCGGCGGCCTCGTCCGACGGCCGCGGCCGCTCCAGCCGCGGCGGCACCGGCACCCCGCACTCCAGCACGGCGCGGGGACTGCTCGCCCAGGCCGCGGTGTACGGGGATGCGGGCGCCGGGTCGCGGCGCGCCCGGCCCTGCAGGTCGCGGGGGAGCGCGCGGTCCAGGGCGCGGCACAGGGCCGCGCCCCCGGCGTCGGGCCGCGGCGGTTCGACCCGGTCCGCGCCGCCCCTCCACCACAGCAGGCCGGCCGCCAGCAGCGCGCAGAGCACCGCCGTCAGCAGCAGCATGCGGCGGGGTGCGGCCGAGGCCGGGAGCAGCCGCCGGAGCGGGGTCGGAACGGTCACCGACCGATCATAGGAGGGGTCTACAGGTGGACCACCGGGCAGGTCAGGGTCCGGGTGATCCCCTCGACCTGCTGGATGCTGGCCACCACCAGGCGGCCCAGCTCGTCCACGGTCTCGGCCTCGGCCCGTACGATCACGTCGTAGGGGCCGGTGACGTCCTCGGCCTGGATCACCCCGGTGATGTCCGAGATGGTCCCTGCCACGGCGGAGGCCTTGCCGACCTCGGTCTGGATCAGGATGTATGCCTGCACCACGGGGGGACCTCCCGGCGGCTCGGTGTGGAGATCGTCTCGTCGTCCGATGTCACGCTACCGTGCGGCGCGCCCCCGCGGGGAGACCTGCGCGACCGTGCGGGACTACGCTCGCGCTGGGAGCCCGTGCCGCACGGGTCCGCCCGGCGCACGGGCGGTCCGCACCGCGGACGGCCCCCGCCCGGTCCGGCACACGGCCGGGCACACGATCCGGCGCACGCGTCCGGGGTCCAGGGAAGGACGGCACATGCAGGGCACCGTGGGCGAACTCGGCGAGTTCGGGCTCATCCGGGAGCTGACCGCCCGGCTGCCCCGCAACCGGGCCGTCGACCTCGGGCCGGGCGACGACGCCGCCGTGGTGCGGGCGCCCGACGGCCGCGTGGTCGCCACCACCGACGTCCTCCTGGAGGGGCGCCACTTCCGCCGCGACTGGTCCACCGCGTACGACGTGGGCCGCAAGTCCGCCGCCCAGAACCTCGCCGACGTGGCGGCCATGGGCGCGGTGCCCACCGCCCTGCTGCTCGGCCTGGTCGTGCCCGCCGACCTGCCCGCCACCTGGGCCACCGAGCTGATGGACGGGCTGCGCGACGAGTGCCGGGTGGCGGGGGCCGCGGTGGTCGGCGGGGACGTGGTGCGCGGCGACACCGTCATGCTCGCCATCACCGCCCTGGGCGACCTGCAGGGCCGCGCCCCCGTCACCCGCTCCGGCGCCCGGCCCGGCGACGTGGTCGCGGTCACCGGCTGGCTGGGCTGGTCGGCGGCCGGCTACACGGTGCTCTCCCGCGGCTTCCGCTCGCCGCGCGCCTTCGTGGAGGCCCACCGGCGCCCGGAGCCGCCCTACCACGCCGGCCCGGCCGCGGCCCAGCTCGGCGCCACCGCCATGATCGACGTCAGCGACGGCCTGGTCGCCGACCTCGGCCACGTGGCCGAGGCGAGCGGCGTCGACATCGACCTGCACGCCGCCGACCTGGACGTGCCGGCGCAGATGGCCGACATCGGGCAGGCGGTGGGGGTGGACCCGCTGGTCTGGGTGCTCTCGGGCGGCGAGGACCACGCCATCGTGGCGACCTTCCCGCCGGACACGCCGCTGCCCGCCCGCTGGCGGGTGGTGGGCGCGGTGTCCGCGGCCCGGCCCGGCCGGACCGGTGCGGTCACCGTCGACGGTGCGCCCTGGGACCGGGCCGGAGGCTGGGACCACTTCTCCGCCTGAGCCGCCTGAGCCGCCCGGGCCGCCTTGGCTGCCTGAGCTGCCTCGGCCGCCCTGGCTGCCCGGCGCCTCGGGACCGGCGGGTCCGGACCCGGACCCGCCGTCCCGCACGTCCCGCAGCCCCCGTCGGCGCGTCCGACCCCGCTCGGTCGTCTGTTTCGGGTATCTCTGGGGCGGTATGTCCGAAAACGGGCATTCCCGGACGGAGAGCGGGAGCTCTGGCGACGTATGCGCATCGGTGTCATGACCAGCGGTGGCGACTGCCCCGGCCTCAACGCGGTGATCCGCTCCGTGGTGCACCGCGCCGTCGACGTCCACGGCGACGAGGTCGTCGGCATCGAGGACGGCTACCTGGGGCTGATCGAGCAGCGGGCCAGGCCGATCGGCCACGACGACGTCACCGGGCTCCTCACCCTCGGCGGCACCGTCCTCGGCTCCTCCCGGGTGGAGCACCACCGCATCCGCCAGGCCGTCGCCGAGGCGCCGGCGCTGGCCGCCGGGCTCGGCATCGACGCCCTCATCGCCATCGGCGGCGACGGCACCTTCACCGCCGCCCGGATGTTCTGCGACGCGGGCCTGCCGGTGGTGGGGGTACCCAAGACCATCGACAACGACGTCAGCGCCACCGACGTCTCCTTCGGCTTCGACACCGCGGTGTCCGTCGCCACCGAGGCCGTCGACCGGCTGAAGACCACCGCCGAGTCCCACCAGCGGGTCATGGTGGTGGAGGTGATGGGCCGGGACGCCGGGTGGATCGCCCTGGAGGCGGGGATGGCGGGCGGCGCGCACGCCATCCTCATCCCGGAGAAGCCGTTCGACATCGAGGCGGTCTGCGTGATGGTCGAGGAGCGGTTCGCCCGCCGCAAGAAGTTCGCGATCGTGGTGGTCGCCGAGGGGGCCCGGCCCGCACCCGGCACGCTGCGCCTCGACCCGGGCACCGTCGACCAGTTCGGCCACCGCCGCCACGGCGGGATCGGCGCCCGCCTGGCCGTGGAGCTGGAGCACTGGGTGGGCAAGGAGGCCAAGCCGGTGATCCTCGGCCACACCCAGCGCGGCGGCACGCCCACCGCCCGGGACCGGGTGCTCGCCACCCGCTTCGGCTGGCACGCGGTGGAGGCCGTCCACAAGGGCGCCTTCGGCTGGTTCACCGCGCTGCGCGGCACCCAGGTCGAGCTCGCGCCGCTCGCCGACGCCATCGCCGAGTCCAACACGGTGCCGCTGTACCGGATCCTGGAGGCCGAGGCGGTGCTGTGACCCCGGCCGGGACCGGGGGCGCCCACCCCGCTCGCCCCGCCCGTCCCGCCCGTCCCGCCCGTCCCGCCCGTCCTGCCCGTCCTGCCCGTCCTGCCCGTCCCGCCCGCCCCGCGGCGGGCGGTAGGTTGGAGCCATGGCAGACAGTGCACACCCCGCCCCCGGCGCCGCCGCCCCGGCGCCGCCGAGGGTGCTGACCGTCGCCGGCTCCGACTCCGGCGGCGGCGCCGGGATCCAGGCCGACCTCAAGACGATGCTGGCGCTCGGCGTGCACGGCATGAGCGTGGTCACCGCGGTCACCGCCCAGAACTCCCTGGGCGTGCAGGGCTACTGGGAGCTGCCCGCCGAGGCCGTGCGGGCGCAGTTCCGCAGTGTCGTCGACGACATCGGCCTCCAGGCGGTGAAGACCGGCATGCTGGCCTCCGCCGTCCTCGCCGGGACCGTCTCCGACCTGCTCGCCGGCCTCGACGTGCCGGTCGTGGTGGACCCGGTGGGCGTCTCCAAGCACGGCGACGCCCTCCTCGCCGCCGACGCGGTCGCCACCGTGCGGGAGCGGCTGCTGCCCCTCGCCACCGTCGCCACCCCGAACCTGCACGAGGTCGCCCAGCTCACCGGCGTCCGCGTGGAGGACGAGTCCGGCATGCGCAAGGCCGCGGAGGCGGTGCTGGCGCTCGGGCCGCGCTGGGTCCTCGTCAAGGGCGGGCACCTGCCCGGCCGCGCCTCCGACCTGCTCTCCGACGGGGCGCAGGAGCACTGGTTCCACGCCGAGCGGTACGACAACCGGCACACCCACGGCACCGGCTGCACCCTGGCGAGCGCCGTCGCCGCGGAGCTCGCCAAGGGGCAGGACGTGCCCGGGGCGGTCGCGGCCGCCAAGGAGTACGTCACCGGCGCCATCCGGGCCGGCTTCCCCCTCGGCTCCGGCATCGGGCCGGTCGACCACGCCTGGCGGCAGCGCCGCTGACGGTCCTTCACCACCGGGGGGCCGTGGCCTGCGGTGCGCCGGCGGTCCGCGCCGGCCGCGGACCCGGGCGCCGGGGAGCCCCGCCGGAGAGTCCCGGCGGGGCCCGTGTCCGGCCTCAGGGCAGGTTGACGGTGACGGTGTCCCCGTCGTCCGTGCCGGTGGTGACCGCGACGTTCTTCTTGATGCTGTGCAGCGCCCCGCCGCCCGGCGGGTCGCACGTGGCCTGGAAGGACACCTTGACGTTGCTGTCCGCGAGCGTCAGCGTCAGCGGCCCGTAGGTGCCCTTGACGCCGCCCGTGCTGGTGACGTCGCCGCTGTCGGAGCCGAAGCCGGCGGACGTCACGCGGACCACGGTCGGCACCGACAGGTCTTTGAACTTCGCGCACGACACCGAGCCCTCGAAGTTCACGTCCCTGACCTGCGGGGCGGCGTGTGCGGCCGTCGTGGGGCCGACCACCAGGGCACCGGCCAGCAGGGGCGCCGCCCCCAGCAGGGCCTTCAGCCTCCGGGAGCGGGAAGAACGGAAGGACATCGCAGCCTCCAGGCAATTCGGGGATGGCGGGTCCGGTGCGTGTACCCGTGCCCCGGCCGGGGTTGAATTCCGTGCTGCTGGTCCGTGTCCGATTCCGTGCGGCCCGGCCGAGGAATGTGCCGCAGGCGGGGTGCGGCGTCCCGGACATTTCAATGACAACGCTAGTGAAGGCACCTCTGAGCTGGCAAGAGGGGCGTCCGGATTTTGCATTGCCGCACGGCGTTACTGCATGCGAGAAATCGTTTGAAAATTCCACATGATTCTCCCGGTCCGGTGTCCGGATTTTGGGCGGGGCGGTGTGCTCCCGTGTTCCGGAATGCGCGGCGGAGGCGTTCCGCCGCGGTCTTCGGCCGCCGCCCCCGCGCACCGCCCCGCCGGCCGCGGCCCTGGGCCGACCGGGTGTCGTTGCGCTTCGTCCGGCCCCTGCGCCTTGCCGCGGCCGCCTCCCTGCAGTGATGTGGGTACCGCGGGATGATCAGCGCGAGAGGAGGTGGCCGGGTGCCGGGCGACCGCGAGACCGCAGCCGAGCACGGTGAGGGCCCGGCGGGTTCCGGCACCGGGGACGGCCACCGGAGGCTGGAGCCGACGGTGACGCGCACCCGGCCCGTCCGCACCACGGTGGACCTGGACCCCACGCTGCACCGGCGGCTGAAGAGGTGGACCGCGGACGCCGCCGTGAAGCTCGACGTCGTCGACCTCCCGCTCGTCGAGGTCCTCCGCGCCCTGGTGCGCCGCGTGATCGTGGACGAGGACCTCGCCGCCGCCGTCCTGGACGACCTGCGCGCCCGGTGAGCGGGATCGACGCACGGGCGCCCCGCGCGGACGGGGCGGCCCCGGGCCGTGCACCGGAGGTGAACCCGAGGCATGGTCCGCGCGTACTCGGGGAAAGGCTCAGGAACAGGTGCGCGACCGGTCGTCCCTCCACGACCGCGGGGCATGCTCGGGAGGCGGCATGACGGCCGACGGGACAGCACAGCCGAACGGCGCCGCCGGGCGGCGCACACCCCGGTACGGCATGCCGCGCCGGGCGCTCCTGCTGCTGCTCCGGGCCTGCGGTGCGGACGGCAACCCGCTCTGCCGCCGCAACGACCGCCGACGGGCCCGGCTCCTGCTCGCCGCCGCCGCGCTCCTGCTGCTGGCGCCGCTCGCGGCCCTCCTCACCGGACAGGCCGTCCACCGGCACGGCCGCGACGCGGCGGCCGCCCGCTCCGCCCAGCAGCACCGCGTCACCGCCGTGACCCTGGCCGCGGCGGTGCCCGGGCAGGTGCGGGCGGGGCAGCGGCCGGACGTCCTGGTGGAGGCCCGCTGGGCCTACCCCCCGGGGCACGTCCGCACCGGGCGGCTCGCGGTGGCGCCCGGCACCGCGGCCGGCGCGAGGGTGCCGCTCCGGGTGGACGCCGCGGGGCGCCCGGTCCGGCCGCCGCGCAGCGCGGCCGACATCGACGCGGACGCCTGGTTCGCGGGCGTCGGCACGTTCGCCGTCCTGGCCGCCCTCACCGTGACCGGCACGGGGCTGGTCCGCAGGGCCCTGGACCGGCACGAGGCCCGGGCCTGGGCCCGGCGCTGGGCCGAGGTGGAGCCGGAGTGGTCCGGCCGCCGCCCGCACGGGATCGACGGCCGCTGACGCGCCCCGCACGGCACCGGCCGACGCGGTGCGCCGGGACCGCCCCCGCGGCGCGGGCCCCCGGCGCGGGGCCCCGGACATGCGGAAGGCCGGTCCACCCCGAGGGGTGGACCGGCCTTCCGGCGAACCGGGTGTACCGGCCTGCGCGTCAGCGCGAGACCTTGCCGGCCTTGATGCACGAGGTGCAGACGTTGAGCCGCTTCGGCGTCCGACCGACCACGGCACGCACCGTCTGGATGTTGGGGTTCCAACGACGGCGGGTGCGGCGGTGCGAGTGGGAGATGTTGTTGCCGAAGCCCGGCCCCTTGCCGCAGACGTCGCAGTTGGCAGCCACGGGAGTCACTCCAAAGACTTCAGATCAGATACGTTCCAAAACCCCGGAAGACCGCGGACCGTGGATGACGGGTACAGGGCCAAACCGAGAAGCGCCCGGACCGGCCGGGCAACCGGAGCAGCATACATCTGCCGCTCCCGTAGAACGAAACTACCACGACCCGGGCACCCGTCGGCGTCGAGCACCCGGCCGCCCCGGATAGCCTGCCTGCGGCGGGCCGCCGACCGGGGCCCGCGGACACGCGCCCGTGAGGTGAGGAGGCCCGGTGCCGGACACGCTCGACGCCCCCGCCGTGCGCACCTGGTGCCGGCTCGCGCTCGCCGCCCTGGGGCAGGCCCGCGAGGAGATCGACGCCCTCAACGTCTACCCCGTGCCCGACGGCGACACCGGCACCAACCTCTACCTCACGGTCGAGGCCGCCGCCGCGGCCGTCGACCCGCTGTTCGACCCCGTCGCCGGCACCGCCCCCGACCTCGCCGGCGCCATGCGGGCGATGTCCCGCGGCGCCCTGCTCGGCGCCCGCGGCAACTCCGGGGTGATCCTCGCCCAGCTGCTGCGCGGCATGGCCGAGGTGCTCGCCGACGGCGGCGACGCGGGCGACCACGCCTCCCTGCGCCGCGCGCTGCGCCGCGCCGCCGACGCCGGGTACGAGGCCGTCGCCCGGCCCGTCGAGGGCACCGTGCTGACCGTCGCCGCGGCCGCCGCCCGCGCCGCCCAGGAGTGCCCCGGCGGCCTGGTCGAGGTCGCCGAGGCCGCCCACGACGCCGCCCGCCTCGCCCTGGCCGCGACCCCCCGGCAGCTGGACGTCCTGGCCCGCGCCGGCGTGGTCGACGCCGGCGGCCGCGGTCTGGTCGCCGTGCTCGGAGCCCTCGCCGACGCCGTCGCCGACCACACCCCGATGGGCCCGCTGGCCCTGGGCCCCGGCCGCTCCCGGCAGCGCGAGGCCGCCGGGGCGGCCCCCGACTGCACCGGCGGGCCGGAGCCCGCGCCCTCCCGCAGCGCCCCGGCGTTCGAGGTGACCTACCTCCTCGACGCCCCCGACGACGCCCTCCCCGCCCTGCGCGCCCGCCTCGGCGGGCTCGGCGACTCCCTGGTCGTCGTCGGCGGCGACGGACTGTGGAACGTGCACGTCCACGTGGACGACGCCGGCGCCGCCGTCGAGGCCGGCGTGCTGGCCGGCCGGCCCCACCGCATCCGCATCACCCACTTCGGCGACGCCGCCCGCGCCCGCGCGGCCGCCGTGCCCCCCGAGCCCCGGGAGCACCCCGAGCCGTCCCGCCGGGCCGTCGTCAGCGTGGTGCACGGCACCGGCACCGCCCGGCTGTGCACCGAGGCCGGCGCCGCCGTCCTGCACGCCGACCCCGACCGGCCGCCGTCCAGCGCCGAACTGGCCGGCGCCGTCCGCGGCACCGGCGCCCGCGAGGCGGTCCTGCTGCTCAACGACCCCGAGCTGCGCGCGGTCGCCGGCGCCGCCGCCGACCAGCTGCGCGCCGAGGGCATACGGGTGGCCGTCATCCCCACCCGCTCCCCGGTCCAGGGCCTGGCGGCGCTCGCCGTCCACGAGCCCGGCCGCCGGTTCGACGAGGACGTGGTCTCCATGACCTCCGCCGCCGGCGCCACCCGGTACGCCGAACTCGCCGTCGCCGAGGGCGAGTCCTGGACGATGGCGGGCGTCTGCCAGGCTGGCGACGTCCTGGGACTGATCGACGGCGACGTGGCCGTCATAGGCGGCGACCTCGGCGGCACCGGGGAGGTCGTGCTCGACCGCATGCTCGCCGCGGGCGGCGAGCTGCTCACCCTGATCCTCGGCGAGGGCGTGCCGCAGCACCTCGCCGACCGGCTGGTCGCCCACGTCCGGCGGCAGCGCCCCGAGGTCGACACGGTGGTCTACGACGGCGGCCACGAGGCCGCGCCGCTGCTGGTCGGCCTGGAGTAGCGTCCCGCCGTCCGGGACGCGGCCGTCCGCTGTGCGACCGCCCGGGACGCGGCCGTCCGCGGCGTGACCGTCCGGGCACGACCGTCCGGGACACGACTGTCCGAGGCGTGAGGTGGAATGGAACCGATGTCACCGCTCGACGAACCCCTCCACAAGCTCGTCGGCGACCGCACCGCCAAGGTGCTCGCCGACAGCCTCCGGCTGCGCACCACCGGCGACCTCCTGCACCACGTCCCCCGGCGCTACGCCGAGCGGGGCGAGCTCACCAGCCTCGACGAGCTCGAGGTCGACGAGCACGTCACCGTGGTGGCCCGGGTGGAGAAGGTCACCCTCATCCCCTTCCGGCAGCGCCGCGGCAACCGGCTGGAGGTCGTCGTCACCGACGGCCGGGGCCGGCTGACGCTCACCTTCTTCAACCAGGCGTGGCGGGAGAAGGAGCTGCGCCCCGGCGCCCGCGGCATGTTCGCCGGCAAGGTCGGGGTCTTCCAGCGCACCCGGCAACTGGCCAACCCGGACTACCAGCTGTTGGACGCCGACGCGGAGTCCGGCGCCGCCGAGCGCTTCGCGGGCCGGCTCATCCCCGTCTACCCGGCCTCCGCCCAGGCGCCCAGCTGGAAGATCGCCCAGTGCGTGGAGGTCGCCCTGGACGGCCTGGCCGCCACCGGCTGGGAGGGCGTCGGGGACCCCCTCCCGCCCGCGCTGCGCGAGGACCGCGAGCTGCTGGCCCTCCCCGACGCGCTGGAGCGCATCCACCGCCCGCGCAGCCAGGCCGACGTGGCGATGGCCCGCTCCCGCCTCAAGTGGGACGAGGCCTTCGTCCTGCAGACCGCGCTGGCCCGCCGCCGCGCCGCCGACTCCGCCCTGCCCGCGGTCGCCCGCACCCCCCGCGACGGCGGCCTGCTCGACGCCTTCGACGCCAAGCTCCCCTTCACCCTCACCGAGGGCCAGCGGAAGGTCTCCGCCGAGATCTTCGCCGACCTCGCCCGCGAGCACCCCATGCACCGCCTCCTCCAGGGCGAGGTCGGCTCCGGGAAGACGATGGTGGGCCTGCGGGCCATGCTCGCCGTGGTCGACACCGGCGGCCAGGCGGCGATGCTGGCGCCCACCGAGGTGCTGGCGCAGCAGCACCACCGCTCCATCACCGCGATGATGGGCGACCTCGCCGAGGGCGGCATGCTCGGCGGCTCCGACGTCGGCACCAAGGTGGTGCTGCTGACCGGCTCCATGGGGACCGCCGCCCGCCGCCAGGCCCTGCTGGACCTGGTCACCGGCGAGGCCGGGATCGTGGTCGGCACCCACGCCCTGATCGAGGACAAGGTGCAGTTCCACGACCTGGGCCTGGTGGTCGTCGACGAGCAGCACCGCTTCGGCGTGGAGCAGCGCGACGCCCTGCGCTCCAAGGGGGCGCGGCCGCCGCACCTGCTGGTGATGACGGCCACCCCCATCCCGCGGACCGTCGCCATGACCGTCTTCGGCGACCTGGAGACCTCCGTCCTGGACCAGCTGCCCTCCGGCCGCTCCCCGATCTCCTCCCACGTCGTGCCCGCCCTGGAGAAGCCGCACTTCCTGGCCCGCGCCTGGGAGCGGGTTCGCGAGGAGGTCGGCAAGGGCCACCAGGCGTACGTGGTCTGCCCGCGGATCGGCGACGAGGAGCAGGAGGGCGGCGGGTCCGGGAAGGCCGCGAGGAAGTCCGCGAAGGCCGCCGGGGAGGACCTGGAGGACCTCGACGGCGGCGGCGCGGACGGCGAGGAGCGCCGCCCGCCGCTGGCGGTGCTCGACGTCGCCGAGCAGCTGCGCCGCGGCCCGCTGGCCGGGCTGCGGGTGGAGGTCCTGCACGGCAGGATGCAGCCCGACGCCAAGGACGACGTCATGCGCCGCTTCGCCGCCGGGGAGGCGGACGTGCTGGTCGCCACCACCGTGATCGAGGTCGGCGTGAACGTCCCCAACGCCACCGCGATGGTCGTCATGGACGCGGACCGCTTCGGCGTCTCGCAGCTCCACCAGCTGCGCGGCCGCGTCGGCCGCGGCAGCGCACCGGGCCTGTGCCTGCTGGTCAGCGACATGCCCGCGGCCACCGCCGCCCGCAGCCGGCTGGACGCGGTCGCCGCCACCCTGGACGGCTTCGAGCTCTCCCGGATCGACCTGGAGCAGCGCCGCGAGGGGGATGTGCTCGGCCAGGCCCAGTCCGGGGTGCGCTCCTCGCTCAAGGTCCTCTCGGTGCTCCAGGACGAGGACGTCATCGCCGCCGCCCGGGAGGAGGCCGTCCGGCTCGTCGCCGAGGACCCCGGCCTCGAGCGCCACCCGGAGCTGGCGGGGGCCCTGCAGAGCCTCCTCGACGAGGAGCGGGCCGAGTACCTGGAGAAGGGCTGAGTCCCGGAGGAGGGCCGGGGCCCGGAGGGCGGCCGGGCGGGGCGGGTGCGGGCGCCGTCCGCACCCGGCCCGTGCGGGGTCCGGCCTGGGCCGGTTGTCAGTGCCCGCTGCGACAATGGAGGTGTTCGGGAAGCACTCCTGCGAGTGCTCCGCCCGCGGACACCTGGGGGCACACCACATGGCATTCCGGCACCTCAACGAACTCCCGCTCGGCGACAAGGTCTTCCGCATCGAGCTCGCCAGCGACGACGACCGCGAAGTCACCCTCACCCTCACCGGCTGGCGGGAGGGCGAGTCCGCCAACCCGCTCGCCTCCGGCCGGCTCCGGCTGCCCGTCGAGGACGTCGCCTCGCTGCGCATCGCGCTCAACCGGGCCCTGCGCGCCCTGGCGATCGTCGCCGACGTCTCCGAGCCCATCCCCGACCGCGACGTCCTGCGCGAGCTCTACCCCGGCCACGGCGCCCCCTGGGTGCCCCAGCACGAGGAGGAGCTGGTCCGGCGCTTCCACGACGGCGAGACCGTCGCCCGCATAGCCGCCCGCTTCGGCCGCACCCCCGACTCCGTCCGCACCAAGCTGCGCGAGCTCGGCCACGACCCGCGCCGCCCCGAGTACTGCCCGCCCGACGGCTGCCTGTCCTGGTCGCGGTACGCCTCGCCCGGCCTGCTCGGCTCCCCCGAGCCGGCCACCGGGGCCGACGCCTCCTGACCCGTACCGGCCCGATCCCGGAGGCCCGGCCGGCACCGGCCGGGCCCCCACCGGCGTGACCCGGACCGGCCGGGGCGGGGGAGGCCCCGGACCGGCCGGTCCGGGCGCACCCGCCGGTCCGCCGGTCCTGCCGCCGCCGTATAGCGTGGAGGGAGCACCCCGCCCGTCCGCCCGTGAGGAAGCGCAAACCCGATGACCCGCGTGATCGCCGGAGCGGCCGGCGGCCGCCGCCTGGCCGTGCCGCCCGGCCAGGGGACCCGCCCCACCTCCGACCGGGCGAGGGAGGCCCTCTTCTCCACCTGGGAGTCGCTGCGCGGCACCCTGCACGGCGCCCGCGTGCTGGACCTGTACGGCGGCTCCGGCGCGGTCGGCCTGGAGGCGCTCTCCCGGGGCGCGGCCCACGCCCTGCTGGTGGAGGCCGACGCCCGGGCCGTGCGCACCATCCGGGAGAACGTCCGCGCCCTCGCCCTGCCCGGCGCCGAGGTGCGGGCCGGCAAGGCCGAGCGGGTGGCCGAGGGCGAGCCCCCGGCCGCCCCCTACGACCTCGTCTTCCTCGACCCCCCGTACGCCGTCACCGACGCCGCGCTGCGGGAGATCCTCCTCACACTCTCCGCCGGGGGGTGGCTCGCCGCCGATGCGCTCGCCACGGTGGAACGCAGCACCAGGGGCGGTGAGTTCGCCTGGCCGGACGGCTTCGAACCGCTCCGCTCCCGCCGCTACGGCGAGGGCACGCTCTGGTACGGTCGCGCCGCCGCTCCGGCCGGTGCCGCCATGCCGGGACAGGGACGTCCGGACCGGCCGGGAACGAACGGCTAGCAGAGTCGGCCCATCCTCACGGCAGAGCCGCCGGGGCCGGAGAGCGAGGATCACGTGTTGCGCCGCGCCGTCTGTCCGGGGTCCTTCGACCCCATCACCAACGGCCATCTCGACATCATCGAGCGGGCCTCCAAGCTGTACGACGTCGTCCACGTCGCCGTGCTGATCAACAAGTCCAAGCAGGGCCTGTTCACGGTCGAGGAGCGCATCCGGATGATCGAGGAGGTGACCGCCCCCTACGGCAACGTGGAGGTGGAGTCCCACCACGGCCTCCTGGTGGACTTCTGCCGCGACCGCGGCATCCCCGCGATCGTCAAGGGACTGCGGGCGGTCAGCGACTTCGACTACGAGCTGCAGATGGCCCAGATGAACCACGGGCTGTCCGGCGTGGAGACCCTCTTCGTGCCGACCTCGCCCACCTACAGCTTCCTCTCCTCCAGCCTGGTCAAGGAGGTCGCGGCCTACGGCGGCGACGTCGGCCACCTCGTGCCCGAGCCGGTGCTGCAGCGCCTGGTCAAGCGGATGGCGGAGCGCGCGGCCGAGCAGTGAGCCGGGCCGCGGCAGACGCCGGAGCGGCGGCCGGGGCCGCGCCCCGGCCGGTGCGGGCGGTTCCTGCCGGTCTGTCACCCCGCCTCCACCGCACCCGTTCCCCCGCACCCCGGCGGTGGCCGTAGAGTTTCAACCCCCCGCCCCGCCGCACCCCGGCGCACACGGAAAGACGTGAGCCACAGTGGACGTGCAGAACAAGCTCGACGACATCGTCGCGGCCGTCGAGAGCGCCCGTGCCATGCCGATGTCCGCCTCCTGCGTCGTCAACCGGTCCGAGCTGCTCGGCCTGCTGCACGAGCTCCGGGAGGCGCTGCCCTCGGAGATCTCCCGCGCGCAGGCCGTGATGGCCGACCACGAGCAGGTGGTCGCCGAGGCCCGCGCCGAGGCCGAGCGGATCATCCACGAGGCCCACGGCGAGCGGGGCTCGCTGGTCTCCGGCACCGAGGTGGTCCGCCTGTCCCAGACCGAGGCGGACCGCATCCTCACCGAGGCCCGCGCCGAGGCCGCGGAGCTGCGGCGGGAGGCCGACGACTACGTCGACAGCAAGCTCGCCAACTTCGAGGTCGTCCTCACCAAGACCCTCGGCGCGGTCGGCCGCGGCCGGCAGAAGCTGCGCCCGGAGGCCGACGCCTACGGGCAGGACGCCCTCGGCGCGCAGGGCGAGGACGGCGAGGAGTTCACGCCGCAGGCCTCGCCCAGCCCCGAGGTGGACGAGTACGTCGACGTGAAGCTCGCCACCCTGGAGACGGTGCTCAGCCGGACCCTGGAGGCCGTCGGACGCGGCCGCGACAAGCTGCTCGGCAAGCAGCCCATCGACGAGCTCGGCGCCTACCTGGCCGCCGCCGACCAGGCCCAGCAGGACAAGGACCGCGCGGCCGCCGTCGCCGCCGGGTTCGCGGCCGCCGAGGCGGAGGAGGCCGCGGTCCGCGGCACGGGCGGCGGCGAGATCGGCGAGGCGTGGTTCCGCGACCAGGCCGACGGCACCCCGCACGCCGACCCGCGGCACGGTGACCTCCAGCACACCGGCGGGCACCAGGACGGCGCGCAGCAGGGCTGGGGCGGCCAGGACGGCTGGCAGCAGCAGGACCCGTACGCGGCGGCCGCCCACGGCGGCGACCCCTACGGCGGCGGCTGGGCGCAGGGCGGCTCCGCGGAGGGCTACCCGCAGCAGTCGTGGCAGGGCCACGACCCCTACGGCGGCGGCTACGCCCAGGGCCACGACGGCTCCGGCTACCCGTCCCAGCCCGGCTACGCCCCGCAGGAGACGTACCCGGCGTACGGCTACCCCCAGCAGGTGTCGCAGCACGAGCTGCCCCCCGCGCAGTCCCCCCACCGCCAGGACGGCTCCGGCCTGGACGAGACCAGCTTCTTCGACACCAGCGTCATCGACGTGGCCCGGCTGAGGGAGCTCGGCGGCGGTCGCTGAGGCGCGAAGTTGGGGCTGGCCGGAGCGTCCGGTATCCTGACTGCTCCGGCCTGTTCGCGCCGGGGTTGTCGGCTGCCCGGGCCCCTCCGGGGGTGCGCCGCGGAGCCGCAGTCACATGAGCCGCATTGCGTCGCGCAGGGATGCGCACGCCGTAGGAAGCAGGACGTCCTGGACCGCCTCGACCACCGCGACCCCCTCGTGTTCGACACGCACGAGCTGGGCCGTCGTCCGGGCTCGATGCGCAGGGTGACCCGCACCGTCGAGGCTCCCGAGGACTTCGGCATCGACGTGATCGGCGTCCCCGCGAAGAGCCCGGTCGAGCTGGACCTCCGGCTGGAGTCGGTGGTGGAGGGCGTACTGGTCACCGGTACCGCCGCCGCCCGCATCACCGGGGAGTGCGTACGCTGTCTGGAGCCCGTCGAGGACGACCTCGAGGTGGACTTCCAGGAGCTGTACTCCTACCCGGAGGACGACCGCGCCGTGCGCGGCGCGTCCGCCGGGAGTGCGTCCGACGAGGACGACGAGGAAGAGACTTACCGCCTGGAGGGCGACCTGTTCGACCTCCGGCCGGTGCTGCGTGACGCGGTGGTGCTCGCACTGCCGCTGCAGCCGGTGTGCCAGGACGACTGCCTGGGTCTGTGCTCCGAGTGCGGGGCACGCCTGAGCGACGACCCGGACCACCACCACGATGCCGTCGACCCCCGGTGGGCGGCACTGCAGGGACTCTCCGCCGCCCCCGGCGACGAGGGTGACGGGAACGACGAGGACAGCAACGCCCGTGAGGGCGCTGCCGAGAACCAGGAGAAGTAGCCGTGGCTGTTCCGAAGCGGAAGATGTCGCGCAGCAACACGCGCCACCGCCGTTCGCAGTGGAAGGCTGCGGTCCCGGCCCTGGTGGCGTGCGACCGCTGCCACGAGCCGAAGCTCGCGCACATCGCGTGCCCGAGCTGCGGCACCTACAACCGCCGCCAGGTCCTGTCGGTCTGATCGGCGGGGTGCACGGATCGATGTCGGACGGAACCACGACCTCACGCCAGGCCGCCTCATCCGGGGCCCAGTCCGCGGACAAGGCGGCCGGGCGGCCGACCTCGACCACCAACGACGTCCTGGAAGGGCGGCTCGGGTACACACTCGAGCCCGCCCTTCTGGTACGCGCTCTCACCCACCGCTCGTTCGCGTACGAGAACGGCGGCCTCCCCACCAACGAGCGCCTGGAGTTCCTGGGCGACTCGGTGCTCGGCCTCGTGGTGACCGACACCCTCTACCGGATCCACCCGGACCTCCCCGAGGGTCAGCTCGCCAAGCTGCGCGCCGCGGTGGTCAACTCCCGCGCGCTGGCCGACGTCGGCCGCGGACTCGACCTCGGCGCCTTCATCCGGCTCGGCCGCGGCGAGGAGGGCACCGGCGGACGCGACAAGTCGTCGATCCTCGCCGACACCCTGGAGGCGCTCATCGGCGCCGTCTACCTCGACCAGGGCCTGGACGCCGCCTCCGAGCTGGTGCACCGCCTCTTCGACCCGCTGATCGAGGAGTCCTCCAACCTCGGCGCCGGCCTCGACTGGAAGACCTCGCTGCAGGAGCTCACCGCCACGGTGGGCATCGGCGTGCCCGAGTACCTGGTCACCGAGTCCGGCCCGGACCACGAGAAGACCTTCACCGCCACTGCCCGCGTCGGCGGCGAGGAGTACGGCTCCGGCACCGGCCGCTCCAAGAAGGAGGCCGAGCAGAAGGCCGCCCAGAGCGCCTGGCACGGCATCCGCGAGAAGCACGGCCTCGGAGCAGCGTCCGCCGACGGCGCCGCACCCGCCGTCTGACCGGACCGACCCGAGGACCGGACCGCCGCATGCCCGAACTGCCCGAGGTCGAGGTCGTCCGCCGCGGACTGGACCGCTGGGTCAGCGGCCGCACCGTCGCCGAGACCCAGGTCCTCCACCCCCGCGCCGTGCGCCGCCACACCGCGGGCGCGGAGGACTTCGCCGCCCGCCTGGCGGGACGCACCCTCGGCCCCGCCCACCGCCGCGGCAAGTACCTGTGGCTGCCCGTGGAGGACACCGGCTCCTCCCTGCTCGGGCACCTCGGCATGAGCGGCCAGCTGCTGGTCCAGCCGCCCGAGGCCCCCGACGAGACCCACCTGAGGGTCCGCGTGCGGTTCACCGACGGCGGCCGCGAGCTGCGCTTCGTCGACCAGCGCACCTTCGGCGGCCTCACCGTCCACCCGGCCGAGCCCGGCGACCCCGAGGCCACCCCGCTGGCCATCGCGCACATCGCCCGCGACCCGCTGGACCCCCGCTTCGACGACGGCGTCTTCCACACCGCCCTGCGCCGCCGCCGCACCACCGTCAAGCGTGCCCTGCTCGACCAGAGCCTCGTCAGCGGCGTCGGCAACATCTACGCCGACGAGGCCCTGTGGCGGGCCCGCCTCCACTACGAGCGGCCCACCGCCGGCCTCACCCGGCCGCAGACCGCCCTGCTGCTGCAGTCCGTTCGGGACGTCATGACGGCGGCCCTGGCCGCGGGCGGCACCAGCTTCGACAGCCTGTACGTCAACGTCAACGGCGAGAGCGGCTACTTCTCCCGCGACCTCGACGCCTACGGGCGCCGCGACGAGCCGTGCCGCCGCTGCGGCACCCCCATCCGCCGCGAGCCGTGGATGAACCGCTCCAGCTACTTCTGCCCCCGCTGCCAGCCCGCCCCCCGCACCGCCTGACGGTCTGTCACCCGCGTCGCCCGCACCCGCGGGCCGCATCCGCGACTCCCGGCTCCGGCCCTGCGGACGGCCGGTGGGGCGGGCCCTGCCGACGGCCGTGTCCGCGGCGGTCCGCGCCACTGCCCGGAGCGTGCAGGGCGCAGGTGCCGTCTGCCGAGTGCGCGCCTGCCGGACGGCACCGGGGGGCGCCCCGCCCTGCTCCCGCGCACTTCGCTAACGTGTGCGCGATCAGGGAGTCTGCTGGGGGAGGAGTCGCCGGTGAAGGTCCGGCCTGCACACACGACGGCCGCTGTGGCGGTGGTCGTCGCGCTGGGGGCGTTCCTGACGGGCTGCGACCCGTGGGGCGGCAAAGCGGCCGCGTACCGCGCCGGGTCCGCCTCCTCGACGAGGGCCGTCACGGCGCCGTTCGAGCGCGTCGAGGCCGACGGCGCGACGATCACGGTGGGTGCCCCCTTCGCGCCGCTCACCGTGCGCCTGTACGAGGACCCCCGCTGTCCCTACTGCGGGCAGTTCGAGCGGACGGGCGGCGGTCCCCAGCTGGCGGCCATGCTGAAGGACGGCAGGGTCAGGGTCCAGTACGTGATGGCGTCCTTCCTGGACGGCAGGCTGGGCGGCGAGGGCTCCCACCGGGCGGTCAACGCCCTGCGTGCCGCCGCGGAGCGCGGCAGGTTCGCCGAGTACCACGCCCTGTTGTACGCGCACCAGCCCGAGGAGTCCGAGGACGGCTTCACCGACGCCTACCTGCTGGAGCTCGCGGGGCAGGTCGACGGCCTGCGCAGTCCGTCGTTCGACGCGGAGGTGAAGGGCATGCGCCACCGCGGCTTCGTGGCCGCTGCGCAGGCGGCGTACGAGGAGGCCGGTGCCCCGGGCACGCCGACCATGGAGATCGCCGGGGCCCGGCTGCCGGACGCGGTCAGGGGTGCCCTGTACGACAGGGACACCTTCGCCCGGCTGATGAGGTTCGTCCAGAACCCCGGCGCCTGAGCGCCCCCGGCCCCGGACGTCCGCGCGGGGCCCGAGGCCGGCTCAGAAGCCGAAGTCCTGGGTCCACCAGGGGCCGCCGGCGCCCTCGTGGACGCCTATGCCGAGGCGCTTGTAGTCGCAGTTGAGGATGTTCGCCCGGTGGCCGGGGCTGTTCATCCAGGCGTCCATGACCTCCTCCGGCGTCTGCTGCCCGCGGGCGATGTTCTCGCCGCCGAGGTAGGAGATGCCCGCCGCGGCGGCGCGGTCCCAGGGGCTGCGGCCGTCGGGGTCGGTGTGGTCGAAGAAGCCGCGGGCGGCCATGTCGTCGCTGAAGTCCCGTGCCAGCTTGGCGAGGTGGGGGTCGGCGGCCACCGGGGAGCAGCCGGCCTTCGCGCGCTCCTGGTTGACGAGGGTGAGCACGGCGGAGGCCACGGCGGCCCGGCCGTCCGCGGACCTGCCGGTCGAGGCGGCCGTGGGGGCCGGGGCGGTGCCGGCGTCGGCCGTGGGCGCGGGTGTCGCGGTGGAGCCGGCGGCCGGGGCGTCGGCCGTGGGCGCCGCCACCGGCGAGGTGCTGGCGGAGGGCGCGGGGGAGGGGGCCGTGGGGGACGGCACCGGGCTCCGGTCCTGGTCCCGCCCGGCGGGCTCGGACGGACGGGGGGCCGGGAGGGCCGCGCCGGGGGCGGCCGCGCCGCCGGGTGCCCGGGTCGAGGTGGTGCCCGCGGCGCCCGCGGCCGTGCCGCCTCCGGTGCCGGTGCCGGGCTCGGCGACGGCGGTCTGCGCGGCGGGCGGCCCGCCCGCGACGGCGGCGGAGCCGGCCAGTGTGGAGGGCATGGGGACCAGGCCGCTGATCACCCCGCCCGCGCCGGCGGCGAGGGCGGTGCAGCAGACCGCGAGGACGGCCCGGGCCGGACCTGCGGCGGGGCCGGGCTCGCGTCCGCGGCGGCGGTGGGACACCGGTCCTGCGGGACGGGTCACCGCGGGTGCGGCGGCGGGCGCGGCATGGCGCCGGTGGCCCCCCCGGGCCCCTGCAGCGGGCTGCTGCGACTGCGGCTTGGACGTGCGCGCATGTCGGGACATGGCTGTTAGGAACCCTCCCGATCCCCCCGACCGGTGACAAGAACCGTGCTCTCACCCTTTCGGGTGATGGCAGGACTGTACAGGTATGACGGGTGGGGCCGGAGGGAACTCTCGGGGCGCCGCGCCGTAGGGTCGCCGCATGCACGAACACGTCCGGCTGACCGCATGGGTGCGCGGAAAGGTCCAGGAGGTCGGTTTCCGCTGGTGGACCCGGGCCCGGGCGCTGGAGATCGGCCTGGTCGGATACGCGGGCAACCTCTCCGACGGCCGGGTCCAGGTCGTGGCGGAGGGCGCGCGGGAGGAGTGCGAGCGCCTGCTCGTCCTGCTGCGCGGCGCCGGCACGCCGGGCCGGGTGGACGGGGTGACCGAGCTCTGGGGGGTGCCGCGCGCCGGGTACGAGGGGTTTGCGATCCGCTGAGCGCCCCTGGCGCGGCCCGCCGGGCCGCGCCGCCTGCCGGTGGTCCCGCCCCCGCCGGTGCGCCTGCCCCTGCCGGCGCCCCTGTAAGGGAGCGCAGCCGCCCGTGGGGCGGGCGGGGAGGACCGCCCGCGGGCGCCTGCCGGCCGTGCGGACGCGGACGGCTGCGTCCGCTGAGCGGCACCTGCCGTCGTCATGTGGTTGCACGGTCGGCCCGTGACGTGGTTGACTCCCCACCGAGCGGTGATCGTCCGGCCACGGGCCGTCGAAACCGCCCCCCTCGGCGTGGGTGTTCCGCCGTGCAGGTGGGCGCCGGGCGTTGCGCGCTGTGATCGTGTTGACCCGTACAGCGTTTGGTGAGACGCTGGAAACCCGCTCACCCGTACGTGTTTCCCCCGGCAGAGCTGTCACGGCAGACCTGCGAAGAGCGCGTGGCGGTGCGCACCCTTCCCCCTAGACCAGCACCTCACAAAGGTCGGTCACTCAGCGTGGAGGACCACTCATCATGGCAAAGGCGCTTCTCGGTTACGTCGGCGGTCCCGACCCGCGACTGCTCGCCGAGATGCGACGGCTCCAGCAGCGTGTCCAGGACCTGGAATCCGAGCTGAACCGGATGCAGGCCGAGAACGACGCCCTGGCTGCCGTCGCCGACGAGCAGAGGCTGCTCAGCAGCATCGACGTACCTCAGCGGGAGCCCGCCCTCACCTGATCGAACCCGATCAGGCGGCGGTGCCGCCGGGAATTGCAAGGGACGCCGGCCACCGGCGTCCCTTCGTCATTCCCCCCGTCTCCCCCGCAGCAGCTCCTGCTGCCGTCAAGATGCCCACCGGCGTCCCCCGCGAAACCGCGGGCGCCTCACCCCGCCCCGCCGTCCTCCCCCGTTACGCTCCTTGTGCGGTCCAGAGCAAGGAGAACGGCGCGTGCACCTCAAGAGCCTCACCCTGCGCGGCTTCAAGTCCTTCGCCTCCGCGACCACGCTCCGGTTCGAGCCCGGCATCACCTGCGTGGTGGGGCCGAACGGCTCCGGCAAGTCCAACGTCGTCGACGCGCTGTCCTGGGTGATGGGGGAGCAGGGCGCCAAGTCGCTGCGCGGCGGCAAGATGGAGGACGTCATCTTCGCCGGCACCGCCGGCCGCCCCCCGCTCGGCCGCGCCGAGGTCTCCCTCACCATCGACAACACCGACGGCGCCCTGCCCATCGACTACTCCGAGGTCACCATCACGCGGACGATGTTCCGCAACGGCGGCTCGGAGTACGCCCTCAACGGCGACACCTGCCGCCTCCTCGACATCCAGGAGCTCCTCTCCGACTCCGGCATCGGCCGCGAGATGCACGTCATCGTCGGCCAGGGCCAGCTGGACTCCGTCCTGCACGCCGACCCCGCCGGGCGCCGCGCCTTCATCGAGGAGGCCGCCGGCGTCCTCAAGCACCGCAAGCGCAAGGAGAAGGCGCTGCGGAAGCTCGACGCGATGCAGACCAACCTCAACCGGGTGCAGGACCTCGTCGCCGAGCTCCGCCGCCAGCTCAAGCCCCTCGGCCGCCAGGCGCAGATCGCCCGCCGCGCCGCCGTCATCCAGGCCGACCTGCGCGACGCCCGCCTGCGGCTGCTGGCCGACGACCTCGTCACCCTGCGCCACGCCGTCGAGGCGGAGATCGCCGACGAGATGGCGCTGCGGCTGCGCCGCTCCACCGTCGAGCAGGAGCTGGCGGGCGCCCGGCAGCGCGAGGCGGTGCTGGAGGCCCAGGTGCAGCAGCTCAGGCCGCGGCTGGAGCAGGCGCAGGAGACGTGGTTCCAGCTCTCCTCGCTCGCCGAGCGGGTGCGCGGCACCGTCGGCCTCGCCGACGCCCGGGTCCGGCATGCCGCGGCCCGGCCCGCCGAGGAGCGGCGCGGCCGCGACCCGGAGGACATGGAGCGGGAGGCCGCCCGCATCCGGGAGGAGGAGGCCGCGCTCGCGGAGGCGCTGGAGGAGGCGCAGGACGCCCTCGCCGAGGCCGTGGAGCAGCGCTCCGCGCTGGAGCGGGCACTGGCGGAGGAGGACCGGCGGCTCCGCGACGCCGCCCGCGCCCTCGCCGACCGCCGCGAGGGGCTGGCCAGGCTCCAGGGCCGGGTGGCCGCCGCCGCCTCCCGGGCGGCCGGGGCCGAGGCCGAGATCGGCCGCCTCGCGGCCGCCCGCGACGAGGCGGTGCTCCGGGCGGAGGCCGCCGCGGCCGAGGAGGAGCTGCTGCGGGAGCAGGTCGAGGGGCTGGACGCGGTCGACGAGCAGGCGGACGCCGACTGGGCGCGGGCGCGCCGCCGCCTCGCGGAGGCCGAGGAGGAGCAGGGGCGGGCCCGGGACGCCGTCACCGCCGCCGAACGGGAGCGCGCCGCCCTCACCGCCCGCCGCGACGCGCTCGCCCTGGGCCTGCGCCGCAAGGACGGCACCGGCGCGCTGCTGGCCGCCGGCGGTGAACTGGCCGGTGTCCTCGGCCCGGCCGCCGCCCTGCTCACCGTCGTCCCGGGGGCCGAGGCCGCCGTCGCCGCCGCGCTGGGCGCCGCCGCCGACGCGGTCGCCGTGGACGCGGTCCCCGCCGCCGCCGACGCGCTGCGGCTGCTCCGCAAGACCGACGCGGGCCGCGCCGCCCTGCTGGTCGCCGGTGCGCCCGACCCCGCCGTGCCGGACCCTGCCGCGCCGGACCCCGCCGCTCCGGCCGAAGCCGCCCTGCCCGAGGGCGCCCGCTGGGCCGCCGACCTGGTGGACGGTCCGGCGCGGCTGCTGCCCGCCGTCCGCGGCCTGCTGCACCGCACCGCCGTGGTCGACACCCTGGAGGACGCCGAGGCGCTGCTCGCCGACCGCCCCGGGCTGACCGCCGCCACCCGCGACGGCGACCTGCTCGGCGCGGGCTTCGCCCACGGCGGCTCCGCCGGCGCGCCGACCCTGCTGGAGACGCAGGCCGCCGTGGACGAGGCCGCCGCCGCCCTGGAGGAGCTGTCCGCCCGCACCGCCGGGCTGGCGGCCCGGGCCGAGGAGTCCGCCGCGCGCCGCCGCGCCCTCGCCGCCGAGGTCGAGGAGCTGACCGCGCGCCGCCGCAGCGCGGAGAAGGAGCGCTCCGCCGTGGTGCAGCAGCTCGGCCGCCTCGGCGGCCAGGCCCGCGCCGCCGCCGGCGAGGCGGAGCGCACGGCCGCCGCCGCCGCGAGGGCCGAGGCGGCACTGGAGCAGGCCGCCGCCGAGCACGCGGAGCTGTCCGAGCGCCTCGCCGCCGCCGAGGAGGCGCCCGCCGAGGACGAGCCCGACACCGCCGGGCGCGACCGGCTGGTCGAGGAGGCGTCCCGCGCCCGGCAGGCGGAGGTGGACGCCCGGCTCGCGGTCCGCACCCACGAGGAGCGGGTGCGGGGGCTGTCCGGCCGCGCCGACGCGCTGGACCGCGGCGCCCGCGCCGAGCGGGAGGCGCGGGCCCGGGCCGCCGCACAGCGCCGCCGGGCCGCGTACGAGGCGGAGGTCGCCGGGGCCGTCGCGCAGGGCGCCCGGCAGCTGCTCGCCTTCGTCGAGGCGTCCCTGCAGCGGGCGGCGCGGGAGCGCCGCGCCGTCGAGGAGGAGCGCGCCGCCCGGGAGGAGGAGCTGACGGGCGAGCGGGCGCGCGGCCGGGAGCTGAAGGAGGAGCTGGACCGCCTCACCGACTCCGTCCACCGCGACGAGGTGCTGCGGGCCGAGAAGCGGCTGCGCATCGAGCAGCTGGAGGCGCGGGCGCTGGAGGAGTTCGGCATCGAGGCGGCGGCGCTGCTCGGCGAGTACGGGCCGGACCGGCCGGTGCCCGCGCCGCCCCCGGCGGAGGGGGAGGAGCGGGCGGAGGACGACCCGGCGGGCCTGCCCCGCCCCTACGTCCGGACCGAGCAGGAGAAGCGGCTGCGGGCGGCCGAACGGGCCCACCAGCAGCTGGGCAAGGTCAACCCGCTGGCGCTGGAGGAGTTCGCGGCGCTGGAGGAGCGCCACCAGTTCCTCAGCGAGCAGCTGGACGACCTGAAGCGGACCCGCCGCGACCTGATGGACATCGTCCGGGACGTCGACGAGCGGGTGGAGCAGCTCTTCACCGCCGCATACCACGACACGGCGGCGCAGTTCGAGGGCGTCTTCGCCCGGCTCTTCCCCGGCGGCGAGGGCCGGCTGCTCCTCACCGACCCGGAGTCCATGCTCACCACCGGCGTCGAGGTGGAGGCCCGGCCGCCGGGGAAGAAGGTCAAGCGGCTCTCGCTGCTGTCGGGCGGCGAGCGGTCGCTGACGGCGGTGGCGCTGCTGGTCTCGATCTTCAAGGCGCGCCCCAGCCCCTTCTACGTCATGGACGAGGTGGAGGCGGCGCTGGACGAGACCAACCTGCGCCGGCTGATCGGGATCATGGAGGAGCTGCGGGAGTCCTCCCAGCTCATCGTGATCACCCACCAGAAGCTCACCATGGAGTCCGCCGACGCCCTCTACGGCGTCACCATGAAGGGCGACGGCATCTCCCAGGTGATCAGCCAGCGGCTGCGCGAGGAGCGCCGCGAGCGCCGCCCGCGCGCCCGCGCCGCGGCCGCGGCGCCCGGCCGGGGCGCACCCGCCGAGGGCGCCCCCGCCGGGGACGGCCCCGGCGTGCCGGCCCCTGCCGACGGCTGACGGCCGGTCAGCCGCGCGGCAGCACCAGGGACTGCACCTCCGGAAGGTGCCGCCAGTCGCTGGAGACGACGCTCGCATGGGCGGCGGCCAGCTGCTGCGTGCGGGCGCGGGCCTGCCCGGCGGCGGGGTCGGTGGCGCTGATGGCGGGGGAGACGTTCTGGGCGTCCGTCATCACCAGCAGGTAGTGGTTGCGGTCGTACCAGCCGGTGTCGGTGCCGGAGGCGTACGACGAGGCGTCGCCGTCGAAGACGGCGAACCACGGCCGGAGCGAGGCGTCGGAGTACTTCGTGCGGGGGTCGCCCGGGGCCGCGCCGTGCACGGCGGGGAAGACCTGCGCCTCGCCGATCCGGCCCGCGGCGGCCAGGTCGCGCAGGTGGCGGGCGTACTCGACGTCGGTGTGCAGGGTGTCGAAGGGGTTGGACTCCTCCACGGTGCCCGGGATGACGTCGACCAGCACCCGGCCGGCGAGCTGCGCGCGGGCGGGCCAGTTCCCGGCGCGGGCGGCCTCGTCCAGGGTCGCGTACGCGCCGCCGCCGGGCCGGGCGAGCAGGTCGGCGGGGCGGAGGACGGCGGGGCCGAGGTGGGCGGCGACCAGGGCGTCCAGCTGGGCGGGGCCCATGCCGCGGTTCGCGGCGAAGCCCTGCTTCAGCTCCAGCTTGACCAGCAGCGGGCCGCTGCCGGGGTGGGCGCCGAGCCAGACGCGGATGTCGTCCAGGCAGCTCTCCAGGTCCTTGTTCGCGCCGCCGGTGTAGAGGCGGTCGGGGGTGGCGGCGGCAACGCAGTTGTTCTTGTTCCCCAGGGGGTTGGAGTGGCTGACCTTCCACTCGTGGGTGACAGTGTCGGTCCAGGCGTCCAGTTCGACCATGCCGGTGCCGGTGTCCAGGGCCTGGGCGAGGAAGCCGAAGGCGGCGGGGTCGTAGGTGTTGTGCAGGCCGACCGTGGTGGCCGAGGCGAGGGGGAGGGTGCCGGTGTCGGCGGCGGAGGCCTGCCGGGCGGGCGCCAGGACGGCGGTCAGCGCCAGCAGCGCGGCGGCGGCGGACGTGCGGCGAAGGGTCAACGTGGCCTCCTCGGCGGGCGCCGCGCGGGCGGCGTGGGGCGGCGGTCCGGGCGGACCGCCGACGGCAGCACCGACCATCCGAGCGGATTTGAGGTGACATGACAAGCAGCTTCGTCAAACCGTTCGCAACGCTCCGCGCGCCGTCTGGGCGCCCCCCGTTGTCAGACATGCCGTCAGCAGCATTGCCCCGACGGAGGAGCAGGCATGCAACGACGCATCCGGACCCTCGGGCTCCAGGCCGCCGCCGCGGCCGCCGCCCTGCTGACGACCACCGCCCTCGCCCTCGCCCTCGCCCTCGCCCCCGCCGCCCCCGCGGCCGCGGCGGCGCCCGCGGCGGCGCCCGCGGCCCCGGCGGACCTCTGCGGCGGCGGCTGCAGCGACATCCTGCCGCCCGGCGAGAACGGCAACGCCACCCTCGCCGACATCCTCGCCCGCCGGATCCTCGGCACCCGCCCCGCCCACACCGACGACCGGCTCGGCCCCTACGCCGCCCTCGCCGACGGCTACCCCGGCCTCACCGACGACCAGTTGGGCCGCTTCTTCGGCGACGCCTCCTTCGGCGTCCCCGCCGACCAGGTCGCCGGCACCGTCCGCCCCCGCGCCGACGTCGCGATCGTCCGCGACAGGGCGACCGGGGTGCCCCACATCACCGGCACCACCCGGTACGGCACCGAGTACGGCGCCGGCTGGGCCGCAGCCCAGGACCGGCTGTGGGTGATGGACCTCTTCCGCCACGTCGGCCGGGGCGAGCTCAGCGGCTTCGCCGGCGGCGCCGCCGCCAACCGCGCCCTGGAGCAGTCCTTCTGGCAGGCCGCCCCCTACACGGAGGCCGAACTCCAGGCCCAGATCGACACCCTCGCCGCCTCCGCCCCCCGCGCCCGGCAGGCCCTCGACGACGCGAACGCCTACCTCGACGGCGTCAACGCCTACATCGACCGGGCCCGCCGCACCCGCACCTTCCCCGGTGAGTACGACCTCACCGGCCACGTCGACCCCATCACCAACGCCGGCTCCATCGACCACTTCCGCCTCGCCGACCTCGTCGCCCTCGCCTCCGTCGTCGGCGCGCTGTTCGGCTCGGGAGGCGGCGGCGAGCTGCAGTCCGCCCTGGTCAGGCAGGCCGCCCAGGCCCGCTGCGGCACGGTCGCGGGGGACCGGGCCTGGGCCTCCTTCCGCGAGGCCGACGACCCCGAGGCCGTGCGCACCCTCCACGACGGTCAGCGTTTCCCCTACGCCCTGCCGCCCGCCGACCCGCGCGGCACCGCGATGCCCGACCCCGGCTCCGTCGTCCCGAACGGCTCGTCCACGACGCCGCCGGCACCGGAGCCTCCACCGCCCCCACCGCAGCGAAGGGCGTCCTGCCCGCCGACCTGCTCACCGCCCGGCACGGCATGTCCAACGCCCTGGTCGTCTCCGGCCGGTACGCCGAGGGCGGCCGCCCGGTCGCCGTCTTCGGGCCGCAGACCGGCTACTTCGCGCCGCAGCTGCTCATGCTGGAGGAGCTCCAGGGGCCCGGCATCAGCGCCCGCGGCGCCGCCTTCGCCGGACTCTCCTTCTACGTCCAGCTCGGCCGCGGGCAGGACTGCGCCTGGAGCGCCACCTCCGCCGGACAGGACATCACCGACACCTACGCCGTGCCGCTCTGCAACGCCGACGGCTCCACCGCCACCACCGCATCCGACTCCTACCTGTGGCACGGGACCTGCACGCCCATGGAGCGGCTGGAGCGCCGGGACGCCGGGCGGCCCACCGCGGCCGACCCCACCCCCGCCGGCTCCTGCACCCTGGTCATGCGGCGCACCCGGTACGGGCTGGTCACCGCGCGCGGCACCGTCGGCGGCCGGCCCGTCGCCTTCACCTCCCTGCGCTCCACCTACCGCCACGAGGCCGACTCCATCGTCGGCTTCCAGATGTTCAACGACCCGGGGGCCGTGCACTCCGCCGCGACCTTCCAGGAGGCCGCCGGGCACGTCGGCTACACCTTCAACTGGTTCTACGCCGACTCCGCCCGCACCGCGTACTACAACTCCGGCGCGAACCCGGTGCGCGCCGACGGCGTCGACCCCGGCCTGCCCGTGCTCGCCGAGCCGCGGTACGAGTGGCGCGGCTTCGACGCCGACGCCGGCACCGCCGACCTGGCCCCGCCCGCCGAGCACCCGCAGTCCCGGGACCAGGACTCCTACGTCTCCTGGAACAACCGGCAGGCCGGCGGCTACGCCGCCGCCGGCTTCGGCGACGGGTCCGTCCACCGCGCCGACCTCCTCGACGACCGGGTGGCGGCCCTGGTGCACAGCGGGACGCCGGTGACCCGCAGCGCCCTCGTGCAGGCCATGGAGGACGCCGCCCTCACCGACCTGCGGGGCGAGGACGTGCTGCCCGGCCTGCTGCGGGTCCTGCGCCGCGCGCCCGTCACCGACCCGGCGCTCGACGGCGCCGTGCGGCGGCTGGAGACGTGGCTGGCGCACGGCGCGAAGCGCCGCGAGACCGCGCCCGGCGGCCACCGCTACGCCGACGCCGACGCGGTCCGGACCATGGACGCCTGGTGGCCGCTGCTGGTCCGCGCCGAGTTCGGCGACGGGCTGGGCGAGCCGCTGACGGCAGCGCTCACCGGCGCGCTCCAGGTCGACGAGCCGCCCCCCGGCGCGCCGGCGGCCGGCGGGGACGTCAACGGCTCGATCCCGCACCGGGGCTCCGCCTTCCAGTACGGCTGGTGGTCGTACGTCGACAAGGACCTGCGGACGGTGCTCGGCGAGCCGGTGGCCGGCCCCCTGGCCGAGCCGTACTGCGGCGGCGGCGACCCGGACCGCTGCCGGCAGGCGCTGCTCGGCAGCCTCGGGCAGGCCGCCGCGCGCACCCCGGCCCAGGTCTACCCGGGCGGCGACGGCTGCGCCGCGGGCGACCAGTGGTGCGCGGACACCGTCGTCCAGCGGCCGCTGGGCGGGATCACCGACGCCCGGATCTCCTGGCAGAACCGGCCGACCTACCAGCAGGTCGTCCGGTTCGCCGGGCACCGCTGAGCCGGGACCGGCCCGGACGGCCGCGCCTCCCGGCGCGGCCGGACCCCACCGGCGCGCCCGCGACCGACCCGCACGGCCGCGACCGACCCGCACGGCCGCGACCGGACGGCCGGGACCGCCCCGGACGGCCGGGACTGACCCGAACGACGGAGCCGGGATGCCCGCCCCCCGGCGGCGCCTTACGGTGCCGCTGGGGGGGCGACCCACGAAAGGTGAATCCCATGGCAGGCAAGTTCGAGATATACACCGACGACTCCGGCTCCCACCGCTTCCGCCTCAAGGCGTCCGACGGCCGGGTGCTCATCGTCGGCGACGCGTACGACAGCCGCGACCAGTGCCTCAAGGGCATCGAGACCATCCGCAAGCTCGCCCCCTACGCCCAGGTCAAGGACGTCGCCGCCGCCGACGCCTGACGCCGCGGGCGGGGCCGCGGGCGACGGCGCCCGCGGCCCCGCCCCCGTTCCCGCCGCCGCCCTCCCCCACCGGGCCTGCCGTCCCCCGCCCGTTTCCGCCCGGCCCGCGCCCCCGTGCCTTCACCGAACCTCCACACGCCGCCCTGAGCGGTCCGGCCCCCCGCACGCGTGAAGAGGGGGACGGCCGCCGGGCGGCCGGTCCCGTCCCGTCCGGACGCCCGCCCCGGCCCGTCCCGACCGGCCCAGGACCGACCAGGAGGCACCGGTGCGCAACCACGCCGCCGTGACCGACGGCCCGTCGCGGAGCCGGAACCGCGGCCGCGAGCGGGACCGCGGCAGGGGCCCGGGCGGCGGGTCCGCGCCGCCCGGCGCCCCGCCGCCCGGCGAGGAGCTGATGCGCTCCCTCTACCAGGAGCACGCCGGACCGCTCCTCGCCTACGTCCTGCGCCTGGTCGCCGGCGACCGGCACCGCGCCGAGGACGTCGTCCAGGAGACCCTGGTGCGCGCCTGGCGCAGCGCCGACCGCCTCGACCCCGCCGCGGGCTCGCTCCGCCCCTGGCTGGTGACGGTGGCGCGCCATATCGTGATCGACGGCCACCGCAGCCGCCTCGCGCGGCCGCAGGAGGTGGACCCGTCGCCCCTGGAGACCCTGCCCGCGGAGGACGAGCTGGACCGCGCCCTGCGCATGATGACCATCTCCGACGCCCTCGGGGCCCTCACGCCGGCGCACCGGGAGATCCTGATCGAGACGTACTTCAAGAGCCGCACGGCGGACGAGGCCGCCCGCCTGCTCGGCATCCCGCCCGGGACCGCCCGGTCCCGGGTGTACTACGCGCTGCGCTCGCTGCGGCTCGCGCTGGAGGAGCGGGGGGTGACATCGTGACGCAGGCACCGGACCGCCACGCCGACGTGGGCGCCTACGTCCTCGGGGTGCTCGGCGAGCCCGACCGGACGCTCTTCGAGGAGCACCTGCGCGGCTGCGCCCGGTGCGCCGCCGAGGCCTCCGCCCTCGGGGGGCTGGAGCCGATCCTGGCCGAGTTCGCGGAGCTCGCCGACGTCCGGGCCCTCGACGGCGCCCTCCCCGCCGTCGCGCCCGCCCCTCCCGTGCGGGAGCCCCGCCCCGGACCCGCCGCCCGGCCCCCGCTGCTCGACCGGCTCCTCGCCGACGTCTCCGCGGCCCGCCGCCGCACCCGCCCCCGGCGCCTGCTGGCCGTCGCCGCCGCGGCGGTCCTGGTCGTCGGCGGACCGGTCGTCGCGGCCACCGTCGCCTCCGGACCCCGGACGACCGCCGCCGCGCCCGTGCTCTCCGGCGAGCAGCGCACCGCCACCGACACCGCCACGGGCGTCACCGCCACCGTGGCCCTGAGCCCCAAGCGGTGGGGCACCGAGGTGGGCCTGCGGCTCAGCGGGGTGAGGGGCCCCCTGCGGTGCAGCCTGGTCGCGGTCTCCCGCACCGGGGAGCAGCAGGTGGTGCTGAACTGGCAGGTCCCCGGCAGCGGCTACGGCGTCCCCGGCGCGCCCGAACCGCTCCTCGTCCGGGGCGGCGCCGGGATGTACCGGCCGGAGCTGGACCGCCTGGAGGTCCGCACCGGGGAGGGGGGCCGGCTGGTGACCGTGCCGCTCTGACGGCCCCGCCGCCGTCCGGTCCGCGGCCCCGCCGGCCGGCTCCCCGCCGGCCGCTCCGGCCAGTCGGCCCCACCGCTGCGGCTGCGGGCCCCCGAGCACGGATACTGGGGGGGTTATGGAATACGTGATCCTTGCCGTAGCCATCGCCGTGGTCGCCATCGGTGCGATCACCGGCTTCGTCGTCAGCGGCAGACGACGCAGGACACTGCCCCCGTCGTCGCGCGTCCCGATCGGGACGCCGGCAGCCGAGCCCCGGGTCGGCGAGGACGCCGAGACCCCGCGGGACACCCCCACCCGCACCATCGACCAGGTGGACCTGCCCACGGGCACGGCGGCCCCGGAGGCCGCCCCCGAGGCGCCGCCCCTGCCCGAGGCCCCCGCCGGGCCCGAGGCGCCCGTCTCCGCCGAGGGCGCCGTCACCGCGCCCCCGCTGGAGGTGCCCGAACCCACCGCCGGGCGCCTGGTGCGGCTGCGCACCCGGCTGTCCCGCTCCCAGAACTCCCTGGGCAAGGGCCTGCTCTCGCTCCTCTCCCGCGAGCACCTCGACGAGGACACCTGGGAGGAGATCGAGGACACCCTGCTCACCGCCGACGTCGGCGTCGCCCCCACGCAGGAGCTGGTCGAGCGCCTGCGCACCCGCGTCAAGATCCTCGGCACCCGTACGCCGGAGGAGCTGCGCGGCCTGCTCCGCGAGGAGCTCGTCGCCCTGATCGGCACCGACGCGGACCGCTCGCTGCACTCGTCGCGGCACTCGGCCGCCGAGGCGGGCCGCCCGTCCGTGGTGCTGGTCGTCGGCGTCAACGGCGTCGGCAAGACCACCACCACCGGCAAGCTCGCCCGCGTGCTGGTGGCCGACGGCCGCAAGGTCGTCCTCGGCGCCGCCGACACCTTCCGCGCCGCCGCCGCCGACCAGCTCCAGACCTGGGGCGAGCGGGTGGGCGCCCGCACCGTCCGCGGCCCCGAGGGCGGCGACCCGGCGTCGGTCGCCTTCGACGCGGTCCGGGAGGGCGCCGCCGAGGGGGCCGACACCGTCCTGGTGGACACCGCCGGGCGGCTGCACACCAAGACCGGCCTCATGGACGAGCTGGGCAAGGTCAAGCGGGTCGTGGAGAAGCACGGCCCGGTCGACGAGGTGCTCCTCGTGCTCGACGCCACCACCGGCCAGAACGGCCTGGTGCAGGCCCGGGTCTTCGCCGAGGTCGTCGACATCACCGGCATCGTGCTCACCAAGCTGGACGGCACCGCCAAGGGCGGCATCGTCATCGCCGTCCAGCGCGAGCTCGGCGTCCCCGTCAAGCTGATCGGCCTCGGCGAGGGCGCCGACGACCTGGCCCCGTTCGAGCCGGGCGCCTTCGTCGACGCCCTGATCGGGGACTGACCGGGACCTGCCGGGCCTGACGGCCGGCAGGCCGCCGACAGGAGAAGAGGGCCGCCCCCGTATCCGGCACGGGGGCGGCCCTCTGCCGTGCGGCGGGCCCGGAAGGGGGGAAGCCGGCCCGCCGCGCGGGGAAGGGGGGCGCGGGTCAGGAGGCGAGCCAGGCGGCCTCGGCGCCGACCGGCTCCCGGCTGCGGTGGCAGGCGTACGCCAGGGTGCCCAGCAGCAGCCGGGCCTCCGGCGGCCGTCCGGCCGTCCCCGGGCCCGGCGGCCGCAGCCAGTGCGCCGCGCCCAGGCCGGCCAGCACCGTGGGCGGCGCGGCCACGTACGCGCCCTCGCCGTGGCAGACGAGGTCCAGCGCCGCGTCGTCCCACCCCATGCGGTAGAGCAGGTCGGGGAGCTCGCGCGCCGCGCCCGGGGCCACGAGGAACAGCGCCCGCCCGGCGGGCGAGGCGAGGACCGGTCCGAGCCGGATGCCCATGCGCTCCAGCCGCACCAGCGCCCGGCAGCCCGCCTCCAGCGGCACGTCCAGCACGTCGAAGGTGCGGCCGGCCGGCAGCAGGACGGACGCCTGCGGCACCGCCTCCCACACGGCCCGCACCTCGGCGCGCTCCGCCCACGGCCCGACCTCCAGGGCCCGGGTGGCGGCGGACGGGTGCAGGCCGGGCGCGGCGCAGTGCCGCTGTCCGCAGCAGCAGCCGTCCACGGCGGGGCCGGCGGCGCCGTTCCGCCCGCGGCCCGGGGGCGGGGCGCCGGCGGCCACCCACCAGCCCCATCGCCCGGCGTACTCGGCCGCCGCGTGGAGCGCGGTGGCGCGGGTGCGGCGCCGCGAGCCGAACCTGAGATCGCCGAACAGGATGTCCATGCCTCCCCCAACGGGTATCCGTCGCCGGTGGTTACGCGACGGTGACACAGTGTTGCCGAATCCGTGTGACGCGCGGCGCGGGCGGGCGGCGCGCAGGGCGGTCTTTCACACCATCGGCCCAGAGCGGTTTCCCCGACGCCGTTGCGGCGGTGCGCACGGATGGTGGATCGTCGGTGGCGGACGGTTCGTTGCTGCGCTGCCGGCCCCGTTCGGGCCGATGGAGTCCAGTCAATCGCGGGATGTCGGGGAAAGGTTCACCCTCAGGGGTGGCGAATGGTGGCGTTTCCCCGGCGCGTCTCCCCTGGACGGCTCAGTGCGCGTTACGTTCGGTCCACGGACCGCGGCGCTGTGTCAGTCCGCGGGTATGCCGTTGGCATAGGACAGCAGATCCTGCGAACCCTGTGCGCCCGGCCTCTGCCCCTGACGGAGCGCCGGCAGCGGACCACCGCCCCCCGGCCGATGCCGGCGGGCGCGCAGGATCACGAATTCGGCCCGCGACCGTCGGGCACGGCAGCGGGGTAACCCGGGATGGGGGCGTTCCGGTGGGAGAGAAGCAACCGAACGAGCGGTTGGCTTCCTGGTTCGCACGCAGCGGCTGGTCCAAGGGCGAGCTGGCGCGGCAGGTCAACAGACGGGCGCGCCAGACCGGCGCGCACCACGTCAGCACCGACACCTCGCGGGTGCGGCGCTGGCTGGACGGCGAACAGCCCAGGGAGCCCATCCCCAAGATCCTCTCCGAGCTCTTCTCCGAGCGCTTCGGCTCGGTCGTCACCGTCGAGGACCTCGGCCTGCGCGCCGCCGTCCCGGTGACCGGCTCCGGCGAGGTCGACCTGCCGTGGAGCGGCGAGCAGACGGTCCAGCTGATCAGCGAGTACTCGCGCAGCGACCTGATGCTCAACCGCCGCGGCTTCCTCGGCACGTCCCTGGCCCTCACCGCCGGCTCCGCGCTCATCGAGCCCCTGCAGCGCTGGCTCGCACCGGGCCCGTCCGGCTCGCCGACGCCGATCCTGGCCGCCGCCAACGGCGGGGAGCCGCACACCGGCCGGCTCTCCCCGCCCGAGCTCCAGCTGCTGGAGCAGACCACCGTGATGTTCCGCCAGTGGGACGCACAGAACGGCGGCGGCCTGCGCCGCAAGGCGGTCGTCGGGCAGCTCCACGAGGTCACCGACCTGCTCCAGGAGACGTACCCGCAGGAGACCACCCAGCGCCTCTTCCGCCTCACCGCGGAGCTCGCGCACCTCGCCGGGTGGATGTCGTACGACGTCGGCATGCACCCCAGCGCGCAGAAGTACTACGTGCTGGCGCTGCACGCCGCCAAGGAGGCCGGCGACCGGCCGTTCGGCGCGCTCATCCTCTCCGACATGAGCCGCCAGATGATCCACCTCAACCGGGGCGAGGACGCCCTGGAGCTCATCCACCTCGCCCAGTACGGCAGCCGCGACACCGCGTCGCCCCGTACGGCGGCGCTGCTCCACGCGATGGAGGCCCGCGCCTACGCCAGCCTGGGCGAGGTCAACAAGTGCCACCGCGCCGTCCGGCTCGCCGAGGACTCCTTCAGCGACGTCCGCACCGGGGAGCGCGAGCCCGACTGGATCTCCTTCTTCTCCGAGGCCGAGCTGAACGCGGAGAACGCGCACTCCTACCGCGACCTCGCCTACCACGCCAGCCGCAGCCCGATGTACGCCTCGCTGGCCGCGCCGGTGATGGAGCGCGCCGTCGACCTCTTCCGGGAGGACCCGACGCACCGCAGGTCCTACGCCTTCAACCTGATCGGGATGTCCAGCGTCCATCTGCTCCAGGGGGAGCCCGAGGAGGCGGCCGCCATGGCCCACCAGGCCGTGGACATCGCGGGCAAGGTGCGCTCGGAGCGGCTGAACACCCGCATCCGCAAGACCACGGACGCCGCGCTGCGCCACTACTCCTCCGTCGCCGACGTCCAGCAGCTGGCCGACCGCATCACCACCGCGCTCCCGGAGTACGCCTCCGCCGTGTGACCCGACGGGCGGCCCCCGCCCGCCCCGCCCCTGCGGCCCGCCGTGCGACCCGTCGCACGGCGGGCCGTGCCGTGTGCCGCGTCCGACCGCACGGTTCCGGCCATCCGCCGGCCGTCCGCCGGCCGGACCCCCGCGCCCCGGTCGCGGGGACCGCCCGGGCGCTTCCGGCCCGGCGGCCCCGCGCCCAGCATCCGGGTGGTTTCCGCGCCCGGTGCCGCTGCGCCCGCGTGCAGGCGGGGAAGAGTAGACGAGCCCCGGCCCCGGCCGGGCTGCAGTTCACCTCCGTGTAACACCGGAGTGGCGCTCGTCACTCTCGTGAAACAGCCGGACGCACCGGTCGAAACCGGCCTCCGTCACGCTCCTTGGCATCGCCGACGCCCGCGGGCAGCACGGGACGGCCCTCTCGCCCAGGAGGGACGCGCCCGGGGGCGGAGCGGCCATCACACACAAGGAGACGCCGATGCCGAAAGGCTTCGACGCGGGCGACACCGCATTCGTGCTCATAAGCGCAGCTCTGGTCATGCTGATGACGCCCGGCCTCGCCTTCTTCTACGGGGGTATGGTCCGGGTCAAGAGTGTCCTGAACATGCTCATGATGAGCTTCATCAGCCTCGGGATCGTCAGCATCCTGTGGGTGGCCTACGGCTACACCATCGCCTTCGGCGACGACACCGGCGCGGGGCTGCTGGGCAACCTCGACTTCCTCGGCATGAAGGGCATCACCGGGACCACCCTCAGCGGCTCCATCCCGGTCTTCGCCTTCGCCGCCTTCCAGCTGATGTTCGCCATCATCACCCCGGCCCTGATCAGCGGCGCGCTCGCCGACCGCGCCAAGTTCAGCGCCTGGATGCTCTTCACCGCGCTCTGGGTCAGCATCGTCTACTTCCCGGTGGCGCACTGGGTGTGGCAGTCCGGCGGCTGGATCTTCAAGCTCGGGGTGAAGGACTTCGCGGGCGGCACCGCCGTCCACATCAACGCGGGCATGGCGGGCCTCGGCGCCCTGCTCGTCCTCGGCAAGCGGGTCGGCTTCAAGAAGGACCCGATGCGCCCGCACAGCCTGCCGCTGGTCATGCTCGGCTCCGGCCTCCTGTGGTTCGGCTGGTTCGGCTTCAACGCCGGCTCCGCCCTCGCGGCCAACGGCACCGCGGGCGTCGCCTTCTTCAACACCCAGGTCGCCACCGGCGCCGCCATGATCGGCTGGCTCGCCTACGAGCGGGTCAAGCACGGCGCCTTCACCTCCCTGGGCGCCGCCTCCGGCGCCGTCGCCGGCCTGGTCGCGATCACCCCGGCCTGCGCCGCCGTCAACACCTGGGGCGCCATCGGCATCGGCGTCATCGCCGGCGCGGTCTGCGCCTGGGCGGTCGGCCTGAAGTACAAGCTGGGCTACGACGACTCCCTCGACGTGGTCGGCGTGCACGCGGTCGGCGGCATGATCGGCACCCTGCTGATCGGCGTCTTCGACGCCACCGACGGCCTCACCGCGGGCGCCGGCTTCTCCCAGCTCGGCAAGCAGGCGGTCGGCGCCTTCGCGGTCGCCGCCTACTCGCTGACCGTCTCCTGGATCCTCGCCAAGGGCATCGACCTCACCATCGGCTTCCGTGCCACCGAGGACGAGGAGGTCAGCGGCATCGACCAGGCGTTCCACGCGGAGACCGCCTACGACTTCGCCTCCGTCGGCGGCAGCGTCGCCCGCACCGCCCCGCCGGCCGCCGCCGGCACCACCGCCCCCGCCCCGGTCGCGAAGAAGAGCGAGGTCGACGCCTGATGAAGCTCGTCACCGCAGTCATCAAGCCCCACCGTCTGGACGACGTGAAGGAGGCCCTGCAGTCCTTCGGCGTCCACGGCCTCACCGTCACGGAGGCGAGCGGCTACGGCCGGCAGCGCGGCCACACCGAGGTCTACCGCGGCGCCGAGTACACCGTGGACCTGGTGCCCAAGGTCCGCATCGAGGTCCTGGTCGAGGACGACGACGCCGACGGCCTGATCGACGTGGTCGTCAAGGCCGCCCGCACCGGCAAGATCGGCGACGGCAAGGTCTGGGCCGTCCCGGTGGAGACCGCGGTCCGGGTCCGCACGGGGGAGCGGGGACCGGACGCCCTCTGACCCGGGATGCCCCACCCGGACACCCCCGACCCGGACCCCCGACCCGGCCGGCCCCTCCGCTCCGAGGACCGGTACGGACGGGAGGGACCGGTGCAGGGGGCGCCGCAGGGGGGCACCGTACGGACGAGGACGAACGAAGGGGAGGCGGACTCGCGGCCGGGGACACCGGCCGCGGGTCCGCCGCCCGCGTATCAGGCGACACCGCCGCGACCCGCCCCGGGAGCGGCACGACGGACGGGGACAGCACAGTGACCGCGCCGGAGACAGCACCCCACACCCCCCGCACCCCCGCACCGGACGGGGCGCCCGCCGACCACGGCGCCGCCCGGCAGCGGCTCCTCGCCGACCCGGGACTGGCCGGCGTCCGCCGCCGCGCGGTCCTCGCCCGCCTCACCGACCACTGGCTCACCGGCCTGCTCGCCGACGCCGCGGCGGCCGTGCGCAGCCCCTCGGCGGCCGGCGAGCGGCCCGCCCCGGTCGGCGTCGCCCTGGTCGCCGTCGGCGGCTACGGCCGCGGCGAGCTCTCCCCCCGCAGCGACCTCGACGTCCTGCTGCTGCACGACGGCACCACCTGGGGCGGCGGGATCTCCTCCCTCGCCGAGCAGCTCTGGTACCCCGTGTGGGACAGCGGCGTCGCCCTCGACCACTCGGTGCGCGACCTCGCCGCCGCCCGCGAGGTGGCCGCCGACGACCTCAAGGCCCAGCTGGGCCTGCTCGACGCCCGCCACGTCGCGGGCGACCCCTCGCTCACCGCCGCCCTGCGCTCCGCCGTCCTCGCCGACTGGCGCGCCGGGGCCGCCCGGCGGCTGCCCGAGCTGCAGGAGATGTGCCGGGAGCGGGCCGAGCGCCACGGCGAGCTGTCCTTCCTCCTGGAACCGGACCTCAAGGAGGCCCGCGGCGGCCTGCGCGACCTGGTCGCCCTGGACGCCGTCGCCGCCTCCTGGCTCGCCGACGCCCCCCGCGACGGCCTCGGGGAGGCCGCACAGCGCCTCGCCGACGTCCGCGACGCCCTGCACCTGGTCACCGGACGCGCCACCGAGCGGCTCAGCCTCCAGGAGCAGGACCAGGTGGCGGCGCGGCTCGGCCTGCTCGACGCCGACACGCTGCTGCGCCAGGTCTACCGGTCCGCCCGCACCGTCGCCTACGCCTCCGACGTCACCTGGCGCGAGGTGGGGCGGGTGCTGCGGTCCCGGTCCCGCCGCGGCCGCCGGACCCCGCGCCTCGCCTTCCCGTTCAGCGGCACGGGCCGCACCTCGGGAGCCGTCGCCCGCGGCGCCGTGGAGCGCCGCCCGCTCGCCGAGGGCGTGGTGGAGCAGGACGGCGAGGCCGTGCTCGCCCAGGCGGCCCGCCCGCTCCAGGACCCGGTCCTGCCGCTGCGCGCCGCCGCGGCGGCGGCCCAGGCCGGCATCGCCGTCGCCCACGCCACGGTGCGCCGCCTGGCGGCCGAGTCCCGCCCGCTGCCGGTGCCGTGGCCCGACGAGGCCCGCGACCGGCTGGTGGCGCTGCTGGGCGCGGGCGCCGCCTGCCTGCCGGTGTGGGAGGCGCTGGAGGCCGAGGGCCTGGTGACCCGGCTGATGCCCGACTGGGAGCGGGTGCGCTGCCGTCCGCAGCGCAACGCGGTGCACCGCTGGACCGTGGACCGCCACCTGGTGGAGACCGCCGTCCGCGCCGCCGCCCTCACCCGCCGGGTGGCCCGGCCCGACCTGCTGCTGGTGGCCGCACTGCTGCACGACATCGGCAAGGGCTGGCCCGGCGACCACTCGGAGGCGGGCGAGGTCATCGCCCGCGACCTCGCCGTGCGGATGGGCTTCGACGCGGACGACGTGGAGGTGCTGGCCCTGCTGGTCCGCCACCACCTGCTGCTCGTCGACACCGCCACCCGCCGCGACCCCGACGACCCGGCGACCGTGGAGGCCGTCACCAAGGTCGTCGGCAGCCCCCAGAACCTGGAGCTGCTGCACGCCCTCACCGAGGCCGACGCGCTCGCCACCGGCCCGGCCGCGTGGAGCGCGTGGCGGGCCTCCCTGGTGAACGACCTGGTCGGGCGGGCCGCGGCCCTGCTGGCCGGCGGGCCGCCCCCGGCGCCGCCCGCCGCCGAGCCCGGCGCGGAGGAGGAGCGCCTCGCGGTCGAGGCCGGCCGTACCGGCGGTCCGGTGCTCTCCGTACGGGCCCAGCTGCAGCGCCCCGAGGAGGAGGCGGGCGGTCCCGCGGGGGAGCCCCTGGGGGTGGAGCTGACCCTGGCCGTCCCCGACCGGCCGGGCCTGCTCGGCACCGTCGCCGGGGTGCTCGCCCTGCACCGCCTCACCGTGCGGGCGGCCTCCGTCCGGGAGCTCGACCCGGTGGGGGCCGGCCCGGTGCTGCTGCTGTCGTGGACGGTGGCGGCCGAGTACGGCGACCTGCCGGAGGCGGCGCGGCTGCGGGCCGACGTCCGCCGGGCGCTGGACGGCGGCCTGGACGTCGCCCGGCGGCTGGCCGAGCGCGACGCGGCGGCCCCCCGCCGCAGGGGCGCCCCCGCGCCGCCGCCGCGGGTCACGGTCGCGCCGGGCGGCTCGTCGGTGTCGGCCACTGTGCTGGAGGTCCGCGCCCAGGACGCGCCGGGCCTGCTGCACCGCATCGGCCGGGCCCTGGAGGACACCGGCGTGCGGGTGCGGACGGCGCGGATCAGCACCCTGGGTGCGAACGCGGTGGACGCCTTCTACGTCACCGACGCCGAGGGCCGGCCCCTGGACGGCGCCCGCGCCGCCGGGGTCGCCGCCGCCGTGCAGCGCGCCCTGGCCTGACCCGGACACGGCTGCGCCCCCGCCCGGTGGCTCCGGGCGGGGGCGCGGTCGCGCGGGGGCGGGCTCAGCCCAGGATCGCGGACGAGCCGAAGCTGCCGGTGCCCATCTGGACCTTGGCGCCGAAGGTGCCGTTGCCGTTGCCCGGGTACAGGTAGAGGGAGCCGGTGGTGAAGCGGATCAGCAGGTCGGCCTTGCCGTCGCCGTTGACGTCGCCCACGGCGGCCAGCGCGTTGGCGGAGGTGAAGCCGCTGGTGCTCAGGGTCCTGCGGGCGCCGAACGTGCCGTTGCCCGCGCCCGGGTACAGGTAGAGCGCGCCGGCGGAGGTGCGGCCCACCAGGTCGGCCTTCCCGTCGCCGGTGACGTCGCCGTGGCCCACCAGCTGGCTCAGGCCCTGCAGGCCGGAGCCGACCTGGAAGCGGCCGCCGAAGGAGCCGTTGCCCTTGCCCGGGTACACCCAGACCGCGCCCGCGCTGTCCACGCTCAGCAGGTCGGGGTTGCCGTCACCGGTCAGGTCGCCGGGCGCCACGATCTGCCGGACCGTGGACCAGCCGGAGGCGAGCTTCGCGTTCGTCCAGCTGCCGCTGCCCGTCCGGTGCCGCCAGTAGAGCGCGCCGTCGCTCGACCGGCGCATGACGAGGTCGGAGAGGCCGTCCCGGTCGAGGTCGGTCTGCACGGCCTTGTCGTAGTACTGCCAGCCGGTGCCCGCCGACGACCGGGACGTCATGGCCGCGCCGAGGTAGGCGTAGGTCTGGCCGGTCGTCGAGGAGGTGCGGACCAGCAGGTCGGCCTTGCCGTCGCCGCTCCAGTCCGGGTCGGCGCCCACGGCCGGGACCTTGACCGCGGCGGTGGCGGAGGTGCTCACCGTCCTGTTGAGGTGCACGGCCCGGACCGCGACGCTGTGCGTGCCGGGCGTGAGGGTGAGGGCGGCGGAGCGGGCCGTATTGGTGACGGTGGCCGCGGTCTTCCCGTCCACCAGGACCTCGAAGTGGTCCATGAGGCCGGAGGCCCAGCTCTCCGACCAGGAGACGGTGGCCTTGCCGGAGGTGTACCAGGTGGTGCCGGACGGCACCGCCCCGCTCATCCCCGTGACGACGGGCGCGGGCGCCGGACCGGTGGCGTAGCCCCGGAGCGAGCCGAGCTGGCCGTACAGGGCGTCGCCGGGGCACTGGGTGTTGAAGCCGTCCCGGTGCGCGGAGATCGCCCTGAAGGTGTAGGTCTGCCCGCTGGTGAACGAGGTGCCGAAGTAGTTCTTCTGGGTGGCCGCCGTCTTCAGCTGCACGCTGTCGCCCGGCTTCACGCCGTACATGGCGAGCTTCCAGTCGGCGAGCGTGGCGATGGCGCCGAGCACGGTGTCGGAGACCTTGGTGCTCGTGTAGGTGCCGAGCACCGCGACGCCCATCGTGTCGACGTTCCAGCCGTAGGTGTGGGCGCCGAAGGCGGGCAGCCGCCCGCCGTCGTCCGCGCCGTCCCAGCGGCCCTCGAACACGGTGCCGCACTTGTCGACCAGGTAGTTGTAGCCCAGGTCCCGCCAGCCGTTGGACGTGACGTGGTACGCGTAGTCGGCCTGGACCAGCGCGGCGGAGCCGTTCGGGTTCAGGGGGTCGGTGCTGCAGGTGTAGTCGTTGGCGTCCGTCGTGTGGTGGACGAACACGGTCCGCACGCCGCCCGAGGAGTAGCACGGCAGCGTCTGGTCGCGCAGCGTCTCGTCGGCGCCCCACTGGGCGCGGCTGACGACGGGGGGCTGCCGGACCGGGGAGGCGGCGGGCGCCGGCATCGTCGCCGTCGTCCCCTCCGAGGTGCAGTCGGAGAGGGCGGGACCGGTGCTCGCCGAGCCGGTGGGGGTGCCGCTCGCCGAGCCGCTCGCGGTGTCGGTGGGGGCGGCGGTGCCGGTGGCTGCGGCGCTGTCCGTCGCCGTGGCGGCGCCGGTCGCTGCCGCGGTGTCGGTGGCCGTGGCGGTGGCCGTGGCGGCGGCCGCCGTGTCCGTGGCGGCGGCGGTGTCGGTGGCCGCGGCGGTGTCCGTGGCGGTGTCCGTGGCGGTCGGGTCCGCCGCGAGCACCGCGCCCGCGGGCTCCGCGTCCCGCAGCACGGCCCCCCGGGCCTGCGCCGCGGGGGAGGAGCCCGAGCCGAGGCTGCCCGAGGCTATGGAGTCCAGCCGCAGGCCAGCCGGAAAGCGCCCTGCGCCGCCGGCGGTGACCCGCAGTTCGACGCCGTCGGACGGACCGGTCCACAGCGGCTCGGTGGCGCCGCGGGCCCCGCGGGCGTCGCCGCTGCCCGGGTCCGGCGCGGTGTCGGTGGTCCCCAGCTTCCTCCAGGCGGACCAGGTGCCGGTGCCCAGCGCCCGGGTGCGGACCTCGACGGTGCCCGCGGAGCGGACCTTCGGGTCGTCCCAGCTGACGCCGAGCATGTTGAACGGTTCGGTGGTGCGCCGGGTGAGGCCCCGGACCGGGGCGCCGCCCGCGGACCGGGCCAGCGCGGCCAGCGCGGTGCGGTGGATCTTCGGCGCGACCGGGTGGTGGACGCCCTTCGCGGCCTGCGGAGGCCGCGCGTCGGTGCCGGCGAAGGCCACGGCGGTGACGCCCGCCCCTCCCAGCAGGACGGAGCCCAGCCCCAGCCAGACCCTTCCCTTCATCCCCAGCGGTCTGTGCGCGTGTGTGGTGCGCGGTGTCATGCCCGTCCTCGTGTCGGTCTGTGCGACGTACGGCGGTGCTCACTCATCGTGCGGCGGCACGACGGATGACAGATGACGGCGGAGCCTATCGGTCCGTGTACGGAACGGCGCAAGCGGGTTCCCGCAGCGGACCTCCCGGGGCGCAGTGGGTCCGGCCGGGACGGCGGCCGGATACCCTGGGGGCGACGACCGTACCCGTACCGACGCCACGAGGGACCCGCGACCGACGTGTTCGACACCCTTTCCGACCGCCTCGCAGCGACGTTCAAGAACCTCCGGGGCAAGGGCCGCCTGACCGAGGCGGACATCGACGCCACGGCCCGTGAGATCCGCATCGCCCTGCTCGAGGCGGATGTGGCCCTCCCGGTGGTCCGGGCCTTCATCAAGCAGGTCAAGGACCGGGCGCTGGGCGCCGAGGTCTCCCAGGCGCTCAACCCGGCGCAGCAGATCGTCAAGATCGTCAACGAGGAGCTCATCGCGATCCTCGGCGGCGAGACGCGGCGGGTGCGCTTCGCCAAGCAGCCCCCGACCGTGATCATGCTCGCGGGTCTCCAGGGCGCGGGCAAGACCACCCTGGCGGGCAAGCTCGGCCACTGGCTCAAGCAGCAGAAGCACACCCCGCTGCTGGTGGCCTGCGACCTCCAGCGCCCCAACGCGGTCAACCAGCTCAAGGTCGTCGGCGAGCGTGCGGGTGTGCACGTCTTCGCGCCGGAGCCCGGCAACGGCGTCGGCGACCCGGTGCAGGTGGCCCGCGATTCCGTCGCGTACGCGCGCGGCAAGCAGTACGACGTCGTCATCGTCGACACCGCCGGCCGCCTCGGCATCGACGCCGAGCTGATGCAGCAGGCCGCGGACATCCGCGAGGCCGTCCAGCCCGACGAGGTCCTCTTCGTCGTGGACGCGATGATCGGCCAGGACGCGGTCACCACCGCCCAGGCGTTCCTCGACGGCGTCGACTTCACCGGCGTGGTGCTCTCCAAGCTCGACGGCGACGCCCGCGGCGGCGCGGCCCTGTCGGTGGCCCACGTGACCGGCCGTCAGATCATGTTCGCCTCCAACGGCGAGAAGGTCGACGACTTCGACGCCTTCCACCCCGACCGGATGGCCTCCCGCATCCTCGGCATGGGCGACGTGCTCACCCTGATCGAGCAGGCGGAGCGGACGTTCTCGCAGGCCGAGGCCGAGAAGATGGCCTCCAAGCTGCGCGGCGGCGGCAAGGAGTTCACCCTCGACGACTTCCTCGGCCAGCTCGAGCAGGTCCGCAAGATGGGCTCCATCTCCAAGCTCCTGGGGATGCTGCCGGGCATGGGCCAGATCCGCGAGCAGATCAACAACATCGACGACCGCGACGTCGACCGCGTCGGCGCCATCATCAAGTCGATGACGCCCGCCGAGCGCACCGACCCGAAGATCATCAACGGTTCGCGGCGCGCCCGTATCGCCAAGGGCTCCGGCGTGAGCGTCACCGAGGTCAACAACCTCGTCGAGCGGTTCTTCGAGGCCCGCAAGATGATGGCCCGCATGGCCGGCGGCCAGGGCATCCCCGGCATGCCCGGGATGCCCGGCATGGGCGGCGGTCCCAAGCGCCAGGCCAAGAAGCAGGGCAAGGGCAAGGGCAAGCAGCGCTCCGGCAACCCGCTCAAGCGCGCCGCCGAGGAGAAGGCCGCCGCCGAGCGGCGCGCCGCGGGCGGCGCCGCAGCCCAGCCCGGCGGGGCCTTCGGCCTCGGCGCCGGCCAGGGCCCGGCCGACTTCGAGCTGCCCAAGGAGTTCAGGGACCTGCTGCCCCCGCAGTGACGGCCCCGCGGCGGCCCGGACGGCCCGCCGCACCCCGCCGGCGGCCCGCCGCACCCGTGAACCGGGTGCGGCGGGCCGCTGGCGTGTCCGATGATGGACCCGTGCGAGTGACCATCCGAGCCCCCCGGCCCTCCGACGCCGAGGCCTACGCCGCAGCCGTCCTGCGCTCCGCCGAGCACATCGGCCCCTGGAACCCGGTCGAGGCGGACCTCCCCGCCCTGCTCCAGCGGCAGGGCCCCGCGCTGCGGACCTTCCTGATCGTCGACACCGCCGACGGCGGCCTGGCCGGCAAGTGCAACGTCGCCAACATCGCCCTCGGCCGCTTCTGCAACGCCTCGCTGGGCTACGACTCCTACCTGCCCTACGCCGGCACCGGCCGGATGACCGAGGGCCTGCGGCTGGTGGTCGACCGCTGCTTCACCCCCGAGCGCGCCGGCGGCCTCGGCCTCCACCGCCTGGAGATCAACGTCCAGCCCGACAACGAGCGGTCCGCCGCCATGGCCAAGCGCCTCGGCTTCCGCCTGGAGGGCTACTCGCCCCGGATGCTGTACATCAACGGCGACTGGCGCGACCACGAGCGCTACGCCCTCACCGCCGAGGAGTGGCCGGGCCTGTCCGCCTGACGGGCCCCGCCGCCCGGAGCGCGTCCCGCCGTCCGGGCGCCCGCCGCCCGTCCGCCGTCCGTTCCGCCGCGCCGCCGCGCCGCCGCGCCGCCGCGCCGCCGCGCCGCCGCGCCGCCGCGCCGCCGCGCCGCCGCCCCGGTTCCCGGCCGCACGGCGCGGCCGGGGCCGGCACCGTCAGAGCGCCTGGGCGACCACGTACCGGAAGACGTTGGCCATCCGCACCGCCCCGCCGTCCCGCAGGTACGGGTGGAGCGCCTCCGTGAGCTCCTTGACCACCAGGGCCTCGCCCGAGTACTCCGCCGCCGTGTCGTAGACGCCCGTGGACAGCAGGCCCCGCACCGCGCTCTCCAGGTCCGGGTAGGCGAACGGGCACGACACCCGGCCGCTGCCGTCGGGCCGCAGCCCGGCGCCCACCACCAGCGACTCCAACTTCCCCGGGGCGCTTAGCCCGAACGGGTCGTACCGCCGCCCCCCGCGCCCCGCGGACGGGGGAGGGGCGAGCCGCCGTGCCACGTCCAGCACGCCGGCGCTCTCGCAGCGCTCGGGCGGCCCCCACGTCGCCAGGACCACGTGCCCGCCCCGCAGGGTGAGCCGGGCGGCGCTGCGCACCAGCTCCTGCGGATCGGCCGCGCAGTACAGGTTCTCGAACGCCGTGACCAGGGAGTGCGTGGTGGGCGGGGGGCCCTCCGGGGCCGCGTCGCGGTGCACGTCGGCGAGCACCCTCAGCCGCCGGTCCCGCGCCAGGGAGCGCAGTTCGCCCTCGGGCTCCAGGCCCGCGACCTCGGCCCCCCTGGCGGCGGCCAGCAGCAGCGCCAGCCCCGAGCGGCAGCCCAGGCCGAGCACGCTGGTCGCCGGGCCGACCTCCAGCCGGTGGTACACCGCCTCGTACAGGGGCACCAGCATGCGCTCCTGGATCTCCGCCCAGTCGCGCGCCCGCTGCTGCGCCCGCGTGAGCTCCGGGGCCGTGCTCCTCACCTGAGCTGACGCCATCCTGCGGCCTCCCATCCGGTCCTTCTGCCGCGGCGCACACCGCGGCACCCGTGGACCCCCGTCGTGCTCCCGAGACCCCCCGCGTGCAGACCCCCCGGATACAGACAACCCCCGTCGCGGCCCGGCGTCCAGAGGAGTGGGGGAGGCGCGCGGGCGCGGCGGTGGTGCGCCCCCGCCCGTGCATCGATTCACGGTCGGGCGCGCGGGCCCCGTACCATTCGCCCCATGGCAAAGGCTCCCGTGCTCACCCCCCAGGCGGACGACTTCCCGCGCTGGTACCAGGACCTGATCAACAAGGCCGAACTGGCCGACAACGGCCCGGTGCGCGGCACCATGGTCATCCGACCGTACGGCTACGGCCTGTGGGAGCGGATGCAGCAGGAGATGGACGCGCGCATCAAGCGCGCGGGGGCCCAGAACGCGTACTTCCCGATGTTCATCCCGCAGTCGTACCTGACCCGCGAGGCCGAGCACGTCGAGGGCTTCGCCCCCGAGCTGGCCGTGGTCACCCACGGCGGCGGCAAGGACCTGGAGGAGCCGGTCGTCGTCCGGCCCACCTCCGAGACCATCATCAACGAGTACTTCTCCAAGTGGGTGCAGAGCTACCGCGACCTGCCCCTGCTCATCAACCAGTGGGCCAACGTGGTGCGCTGGGAGCTGCGGCCCCGCGTCTTCCTGCGCACCACCGAGTTCCTCTGGCAGGAGGGCCACACCGCCCACGCCACCTACGAGGACGCGCGCGCCTACGCCTCGATGATCCACACGGACGTCTACGGCGACTTCATGGTCAACGTCCTCGGCATCGACGTGGTCCTGGGCCGCAAGACCGCCCGCGAGCGCTTCGCCGGCGCCATCAACACCCTCACCCTCGAGGGCATGATGGGCGACGGCAAGGCCCTGCAGATGGGCACCAGCCACGAGCTGGGCCAGAACTTCGCCAAGGCCTTCGGCACCCAGTACCTCTCCGGCGAGGGCCACCAGGAGCACGTCTGGCAGACCTCCTGGGGCACCTCGACCCGCATGGTCGGCGGCCTGATCATGTCCCACGGCGACGACAACGGCCTGCGGGTCCCGCCGCGCCTGGCGTCGGTCCAGGCCGTCGTCCTCGCCATCAAGGGCGACGACGCGGTGGTCGCGAAGGTCCGGGAGATCGGCGCCGCCCTGGAGGCCGCCGGCGTCCGCGTCGCCGTCGACGACCGCACGGACGTCCCGTTCGGCCGCCGCGCGGTGGACTGGGAGCTCAAGGGCGTCCCGGTCCGCATCGAGGTCGGCCCGCGCGACCTGGAGGCCGGCACCGCGATGCTGGCCCGCCGCATCCCCGGCGGCAAGGAGCCGGTCGCGGTCGACGCGCTGGCGCAGCTGGTGCCGTCGGTGCTGGAGGAGGACCAGGCGCTGCTGCTGCGCCAGTCGCGGGAGCGCCGCGAGGCCCGTACCGTCGACGTGGCGTCGGTCGACGAGGCGGTCGAGGCCGCCGCCACCGGCTGGGGCCGCATCTCCTGGGCCGACCTCGGCCCGGAGGGCGAGGCCAAGCTCGCGGAGCAGGGCGTCAGCGTCCGCTGCCTGGTGGCCGCCGACGGCTCGGTGCCCGAGGCCGACGACCAGCCCGGCAACATCGCGATCGTCGCCCGCGCCTACTGACCGGACGGATATCGTGTACGGCCCGCGGTCCCTCCGTGAGGGGCCGCGGGCCCACCCCTTCACCCTCCGTGTGCGTCCGGCGGGGCGCACAGGACAGGAGTTCGACGTTGTATCAGGTGCTCGGCAGGCGCCTACGCCCAGGTCGGGGCGTACCCGCCGGTAGGCGGGAAGTGCGATCGCTGCTCCGCGGACGGAACATCCGACCCCTCTCCCTCGTTGGCATAGCGTGAGCACGACACAGCCCCTCGTCCTCGCGGCCGAACTTGCCGCCGCCTGGAGCGACATCCAGCGCCACCACCCGGACCTGCCCGACCTCGCGGCCCCCGAGTCGCTGATCGGCGAGTCCTCCTCCGCCTGCGGTACAGAGCTCAGCTTCGAGCGGCTGCTGCACGAGGCGGCGCACGGACTGGCGGCCGCCCGCGGCATCCGCGACACCTCGCGAGCCGGGCGCTACCACAACCGGCGCTTCCTCGCCATCGCCGACGAGCTGGGCCTGGCCCATCCGGTGGAACCCCACCCCAGCAGCGGCTTCTCGCTGGTGACCATGCTCCCGGAGACCCGCTCCCGGTACGCGGACACCATCGAGCGCCTCGACCTCGCCCTCGGCGCGCACTCCGAGGCCGTCAGCGGCGAGGGCCGCGGACGCGCCTTCCGCGGCCCGGCCACCCGGCACGGCTCCTCCGGCGGCGGCGTCCGGGTCAAGGCCGTCTGCGGCTGCGGGCGGAACGTCCGGGTGGTGCCCTCGGTGCTCGCCCAGGCGTCCATCGTGTGCGGCGCCTGCCAGCAGCCGTTCCGGATCGCGGACCCGGCCCAGGAGTCCTGAGCCGGACGTTCCCGGGGTCCCGGCCCCCGGGAACGTCCGGACGTGCGGGCGCCGCGGGTGCGCGTCCCGTGCCGGCGCGGGCCCGGATGCGGGCGCGGGGGCGCCGGATGCCCGGCGGCACCGCGGCGGACCGGACCGCGGCGCCGCGATGACGCACGGCCCGGGCCGCCGGGCCCCCGTCCGGTCCGGAGGGCGGCCCGCACTGTGGCACAATGGGCAGCTGAGTACTCGGCAGCCGAGCAGGACCCCTCTCTCCTCCGGCTGGCGTGTCAGTCGGGCAGCCGGCGTCCACAACCCCACGTGGCGCGCGCGGCCGCTCACCCACGTCAAGACCAGGAGACCCCACTCCAGTGGCAGTCAAGATCAAGCTGAAGCGTCTGGGCAAGATCCGTGCCCCGCACTACCGCATCGTCGTCGCCGACTCGCGCACCAAGCGCGACGGCCGCGCCATCGAGGAGATCGGCGTCTACCAGCCGACCTACGACCCCTCGAAGATCGAGGTCGACTCGGAGCGCGCCCAGTACTGGCTGAGCGTCGGCGCGCAGCCGACCGAGCCCGTGCTCGCCATCCTCAAGCTCACCGGCGACTGGCAGAAGTTCAAGGGCGAGCCGGCTCCGGCCCCCCTGAAGGTCGCCGAGCCCAAGGTCGAGGACTACAGCCACCTCTTCGCCAAGGCCGTCCAGGGCTTCGAGGACAGCACCACCGGTGCCGCCATCACCCCGAAGGCCAAGAAGTCGGACAAGAAGGACGAGGCCGCCGAGGCCGAGACCGCGTCCAGCGAGGCCTGAGGATGCTCGAGGAAGCCCTCGAGCACCTGGTGAAGGGCATCGTCGAGAACCCCGAGGACGTCCAGGTGCGCTCGCGCAACCTGCGCCGGGGCGCCACCCTCGAGGTCCGGGTGCACCCCGAGGACCTCGGCAAGGTCATCGGCCGCGGCGGCCGCACCGCGCGTGCGCTCCGCACCGTGGTCGGTGCACTGGGCGGCCGGAACGTCCGCGTCGACCTCGTCGACGTCGACGACATGCGCTGAGCCGCACGGCCTCTCCGCAGGGCCGGCCGGGACGCACCTCGTCCCGGCCGGCCCTGCGGCGTTCGCCCCTCCCTGCGCCGGGAGCCCCGCAGCAGGGCCGCCCGGCGGCCGCCCCGTAGACCCACCAGCGTGCGGACCCGCGCACGCAGACCCACCAGGAGCGCGATCACCGTGCAGCTCGTCGTCGGCAGGATCGGCCGTGCCCACGGCATCAAGGGGGACGTCACCGTCGAGGTGCGCACCGACGAGCCGGAGCTCCGGCTCGCGCCCGGAGCCGTCCTGCTCACCGACCCGCCCTCGGCCGGCCCGCTCACCGTCGAGTCCGGCCGCGTGCACAGCGGGCGGCTGCTGCTGCGCTTCGAGGGCGTCGGGGACCGCAACGCCGCCGAGGCGCTGCGCAACACCCTCCTCATCGCCGAGGTCGACCCGGCCGAGCTCCCCGAGGACCCCGACGAGTACTACGACCACCAGCTCGTCGGCCTCGACGTCGTCCTCCGCGACGGCACCCCGGTCGGCGAGGTCACCGAGGTCGTCCACCTGCCCTACCAGGACCTGCTGAACGTCCGGACCGCCGAGGGCCGCGAGGTGCTGGTCCCCTTCGTGGAGCGGATCGTCCCGGAGATCGACCTGGAGGAGCAGCGGGCCGTCATCGACCCGCCGCCCGGCCTGATCGACCCCGACCGGGCCGAGGTCGCCGGCAGCCGCGAGGACGGCCGGGACGCCGACGGCGGGACGGGTGACGGCGCTGGTGCGGACGGGTCCGGTGCCGACGGGGCCGGCGGCGGCGCCGACGGCACCACCGGGCGGGAGTGACCGGCGCCCATGCGCATCGACGTCGTCACCATCTTCCCCGAGTACCTCGAACCGCTGAACGTGTCGCTGGTCGGCAAGGCCCGCGCCCGCGGGCAGCTCGACGTCCACCTGCACCACCTGCGGGACTGGACCACCGACGTGCACCGCACCGTCGACGACACCCCCTACGGCGGCGGCCCCGGCATGGTCATGAAGCCTGAGCCGTGGGGGGCCGCGCTCGACTCGGTCGTCGAGCAGGGCGCGAAGGAGGCCGGTGAGGGGGCCGTGCCCACCCTGGTGGTGCCCACCCCCAGCGGCCGCCCCTTCACCCAGGCGCTCGCCCAGGACCTGGCCGCCGAGCCGTGGCTCGCCTTCGCCCCCGCCCGCTACGAGGGCATCGACCGCCGCGTCATCGACGAGGCCGCCGACCGGATGCCGGTCGTCGAGGCGTCCATCGGCGACTACGTGCTGGCCGGCGGCGAGGTCGCGGTCCTCGTCATGGTCGAGGCCGTGGCCAGGCTGCTGCCCGGCGTCCTCGGCAACGCCGAGTCGCACCGCGACGACTCCTTCGCCGCCGGCGCCATGGCCGACCTGCTGGAGGGCCCCGTCTACACCAAGCCCGCCGAGTGGCGCGGCCGGACCGTCCCCGAGGTGCTGCTGAGCGGCAACCACGGCCTGATCGCCCGCTGGCGCCGCGAGCAGGCCTTCCGCCGGACCCTGCGCATGCGCCCGGACCTCGTGGGCCGCTGGGACAAGGCCGCCTTCGACAAGCACGACCGCCGGGCGCTCGACGCCCTCGGCGTGGCCTGGGACGACGCGGCCGGCCGATTTCGGCCCGGACCGGACGGTGTGGAACAATAGACCGCTGCTGCGTGGCGTTGCCCCTGCCACGGGGGGAACACCGTCCACCGGGACCCGGTCCCGGCGAGCAGCACCCTCCCGATCCTTCCGAATTCCGTGGGTGACCCGTGGCGCCCATGATGGAGAGTCCCGATGAGCAACCTGCTCGACGTCATCGACTCCGCGTCGCTGCGCGACGACGTCCCCGCCTTCCGCCCCGGTGACACCCTCAAGGTGCACGTCCGGGTCATCGAGGGCAACCGCTCCCGTGTCCAGGTCTTCCAGGGCGTCGTCATCCGCCGCCAGGGCGCGGGCGTCCGCGAGACCTTCACCGTCCGCAAGGTCTCCTTCGGCGTCGGCGTCGAGCGCACCTTCCCGGTCCACACCCCGATCGTCGAGAAGATCGAGGTCGTGACCCGCGGTGCCGTCCGCCGCGCCAAGCTGTACTACCTGCGCGACCTGCGCGGCAAGGCCGCCAAGATCAAGGAGAAGCGCGACCGCTGAGCCGGACCGCGCACGCCCCCGGCTTCGCCCGGGAGTGGGGACCACCCGTTCGAGGCCGGATAGGCTTCGCCCGATGAGCACCCACGAACCCCTCGCGGACCGCGACGGCACGCCCTCCCCCGACCGGGGCGACGGGCGGCCGCCGCGGTCCGCGGCCGTTCCCGGGGCCTCCGACGGGGACCGGACCGCGACCCGCGCCCGACGCGGCCAGGGCCGGCCGAACCGCTGGAACCGGTGGATGGCGGTCCTGGTCTGCCTGCTGCTGCTGGGCCTGGTCAACGCCTCCGTGGCCCAGCCCTACGCCATCCCCTCCCACTCGATGGAGGGCACCCTGCAGGTGGGCGACCGGGTCCTCGTCGACAAGCTCGCCTACGACTTCGGCGGCCGCGTCCGCCGCGGCGACGTCGTCGTCTTCGACGGCCGCGGCTCCTTCCTCCAGGACGACGCCGCCCCCGGCGGCCTCGGCGCCGCCCTGCGCCAGCTCGGCTCCTACCTCGGCCTCACCTCCCCGTCCGAGACCGACTACGTCAAGCGCGTCGTCGGAGTGGGCGGCGACCGCGTCGTCTGCTGCGACCGGCAGGGCCGGATCACCGTCGACGGCGTGCCGCTGGACGAGTCCGGGTACCTGTTCCCGGGCGACACCGCCTCCTCGGTGCCCTTCGACGTGGAGGTCCCGGCCGGGAAGCTCTGGGTGATGGGCGACCACCGCAGCGACTCCCGGGACTCCCGGGACCACCTCGGCGAACCGGGCGGCGGATTCGTCCCCGAGGACAAGGTGATCGGTCGGGCCGACTGGGTCGTATATCCCTTCGGGCACTGGCGGCACCTCCGGCGCCCCGGGGCGTACGACGCGGTGGACGCGGCAGGGAGGAGCGGTCGGCATGGGGACCAGGGGTAGGCCGCGGGTCGCCGACCCGCCGCCCGGCGGGGGGTCCGCGCCCGACCGGACGGCCGCCGCCGCCGTCGGCTCCGGCTCCGGCTCCGGGGCCGACGGTCCCGGGCGCGACGGCAGGCGCCGCCGCAGCTCCGGCCTCAGCCGGGCCGAGCGCCGCCGCATCGCCCGCCGTGCGGCCCGCCGCCGCAAGCGCTCCTTCCTGCGGGAGCTCCCGGTGGTCGCGGGCGTCGCCCTCGTGATCGCCCTGCTGCTGAAGACGTTCCTGCTCCAGGTCTTCGTGATCCCGTCCGGGTCCATGGAGGACACGATCAAGATCGGCGACCGGGTGCTGGTGGACAAGCTCACCCCCTGGTTCGGCAAGGAGTACCGGCGCGGCGACGTGGTGGTCTTCCGCGACCCCGGCAACTGGCTGCCGCCCGACGAGCGCAGGGCCTCCGAGGACGGGCCGGTGGTCCGCGGCGTGAAGCAGGCGTTCACGGCCGTCGGCCTGCTGCCCTCCGACAACGAGGGCGACCTGATCAAGCGGGTCATCGGCGTCGGCGGCGACACCGTGGCCTGCTGCGACCGCAGCGGCAGGCTCACCGTCAACGGCACGGCCGTGGACGAGCCGTACGTGGCGCCGGGCAACCCGGCCTCCCGCATCACCTTCAAGGTGGCCGTCCCCCGCGGCAGGCTCTGGGTGATGGGCGACCACCGCGACCTGTCGGCCGACTCGCGCTTCCACATGACCGACTTCGGCAACGGCACCATCCCGCTCTCGAACGTCATCGGCCGCGCCGTCGTGGTGGCCTGGCCCGTCCCGCGCTTCCACCGGCTGCCCGAACCCGCCTCGCTCTCCGTCCTCCCCCCGCCGCCCGGCAGCGTGATCGGTGCGGCGGGACCCCTCCCGGCCGCCGTCCCGGACCCCGGCGGCCGCGTCGGCGGGTCCGCGCAGCCGGACGCCGCGAGGCCGGATCCCGGGGAACCCCCGCTCGTTATGGGTGTGGCGGGGGCGCTGCCCTTCGCCGTCCGCCGGTGGCGCAGGGGCGCCACCCCTCGCGGCTGAACGGCGGTCCCCGCCGTGCGTGGCTGACGGCGGGCCACCTCTGCGGGTGGTAGAGAGGGTGGGGTGCGCGGTGCGTGGTCGTGCCGGGTGCCTTGGAGGTTGCCGGTGTGCGGTGTGCGGTGTGCCGTGCAGGACCGGGAGCAGGCGGTGCCGCGGGGCGGTGCCGTATTCGGCGTGGGCGCGGGTGCGCCTGCAGTGCAGGGAGGAGATGTCGTGGGGGATCTGGTGACCGGCGCCCGTTCGGGGGCCGGTGGGCCCGAGGACCCCGGCAGCCGTACCGCGGGCTCCGTGGACGACCCGGGCGGACCGCCGAGCACGGAGGACGGTACGACCATGTCCGAGCATCCGCAGCCGGACCGCGCGCCGGAGCCGGAGAAGCCGGAGCGGGCGCGGCCCGGGACGAAGCAGCGGTCCTTCTGGAAGGAGCTGCCGATCCTGGTCGGCATCGCGCTGGTGCTGGCGCTGGTGATCAAGACCTTCTTCGTGCAGGCGTTCTCGATCCCGTCGGAGTCCATGCAGAACACCCTGCAGAAGGGCGACCGGGTGCTGGTGGACAAGCTGACGCCGTGGTTCGGCGCGGAGCCGGAGCGCGGTGAGGTCGTCGTCTTCAAGGACCCCGGCAACTGGCTCGGCGACGAGCCCGTGGAGACCTCCGGCGGTCTCGCCGGCGGCCTTCAGAAGGTCCTCGGGTGGGTCGGTCTGATGCCGTCGGCGGACGAGAAGGACCTGATCAAGCGGGTCATCGGGGTCGGCGGCGACACCGTGGAGTGCCACGGCAGCGGGCCGGTGGAGGTCAACGGCAAGGCGCTGGACGAGCCGTACGTCTTCCCCGGCGCCCCCGCGTGCGACCCGGACAAGCAGTTCACCGTGAAGGTGCCGGACGGGCGGATCTGGGTGATGGGCGACCACCGCAACGACTCGTCGGACTCGCGCTTCCACATGGACGAGCCCGGGGGCGGCACGGTGCCGGTGAAGAACGTCGTCGGCCGGGCCTTCGTCGTCGCGTGGCCGCTCGCCCGCTGGGCGACGCTGCCGGTCCCCGGCACCTTCCACCAGCCGGGCCTGTCCGCCGCGGGCTCCCTCGTCCCGCCGGCCGCCGGGCTCGCCGGTGCGGTGCCGCTGACCCTGCTCCTGCGCCGCCGACGGGCCGCCGTGCCCGGGAGCGCCCCGGAGGGGGCCGGTCCGGAGGCGTAGCCGCGGGGCTCCCCGGCAGAACGGCAGAACGGCACGGCGGCACGGGCCGCGGCGCCGCCCGGACACCCCCGGGCGGCACCGCGGCCCGTTCCGTGCCCGGTGCGGGCCCGGCGGGCATCCGGTCCGTCCTGCCGTTCCGGGTCACCGGGCCACCGTCCCCCGGCGCCTCCTCGGGACCGGTTCCCCCGTCCCGCCCACGCCGCGGTCAACATCTCGGTCAACCCCTCCGGCCCGGCGCCGTGAGGCCGGATCCCGGGGAACCCCCGCTCGTTATGGGTGGGGCGCGGCCCCGCCCTCCGCCGTCCGCCGCGGGCGGAGGAGCGCCCGTCCCTGCGGCCGGACGGCGGCCGCGCGCGGGCCGGGCGGACGGTTCCCGCGGGTGGTGGAGAGGGTGGGGTGCGCGGTGCGTGGTCGTGCCGGGTGCCTTGGAGGTTGCCGGTGTGCGGTGTGCGGTGTGCCGTGCAGGACCGGGAGCAGGCGGTGCCGCGGGGCGGTGCCGTATTCGGCGTGGGCGCGGGTGCGCCTGCAGTGCAGGGAGGAGATGTCGTGGGGGATCTGGTGACCGGCGCCCGTTCGGGGGCCGGTGGGCCCGAGGACCCCGGCAGCCGTACCGCGGGCTCCGTGGACGACCCGGGAGCCGGCGGACTCGCGGTGGAGCGGACCTCCGGTGCCGCAGCGGGAGCCGCCGCCGGGACGGACACCGCCGGCCACGGAGGGCCGGACGGCCGGTCCGGTCCGGGGGAGGCCGGGCGTCCCGGGAAGGGCGCCCGGAAGCCGGGGCAGCAGCGGTCCTTCTGGAAGGAGCTGCCGATCCTGGTCGGCATCGCGCTGGTGCTGGCGCTGGTGATCAAGACCTTCTTCGTGCAGGCGTTCTCGATCCCGTCGGGGTCCATGCAGAACACCCTGCAGAAGGGTGACCGGGTGCTGGTGGACAAGCTGACGCCGTGGTTCGGCGCGGGGCCCGAGCGCGGCGAGGCCGTCGTCTTCCACGACCCGGGCGGCTGGCTGCCCGAGGAGCCCGTGCAGCGCGGCAGCGGCGCGGTGCGGGGGCTGCAGAAGGTCCTCGGGTGGGTCGGTCTGATGCCGTCGGCGGACGAGAAGGACCTGATCAAGCGGGTCATCGGGGTCGGCGGCGACACCGTGGAGTGCCACGGCAGCGGGCCGGTGGAGGTCAACGGCAAGGCGCTGGACGAGCCGTACGTCTTCCCCGGCGCCCCCGCGTGCGACCCGGACAAGCAGTTCACCGTCAAGGTGCCGGACGGGCGGATCTGGGTGATGGGCGACCACCGCAACGACTCGTCGGACTCGCGCTTCCACATGGACGAGCCCGGGGGCGGCACGGTGCCGGTGAAGAACGTCGTCGGCCGGGCCTTCGTCGTCGCGTGGCCGCTCGCCCGCTGGGCGACGCTGCCGGTCCCCGGCACCTTCCACCAGCCCGGCCTGTCCGCCGCGGGCTCCCTCGTCCCGCCGGCCGCCGGGCTCGCCGGTGCGGTGCCGCTGACCCTGCTGGTCCGCCGCAGCCGCCGCAGCTGCCGCACGCGGGCCTCGGCCTGACACCGTCCCGGGTGACCGTCCGTGACCGGAATGCTCCGCCCCGGCCCTTGCGCGGGCCGCGGTACCGGCGAGTAGTCTGCTCGGACGTGCCGCGGCCCGCCCGTCCGTGCGCCCGCCGGCCCCGGTACGGCTGTCGAGGCGGCCGCCCCGGGCGGTCCGCGGGAGGACGCCGGACCCCGGGGCTCGGCCGAGCTGGGACGGTGCCCATGAGCAGGACCGCCGGTGAGACCGCGGGCGAGGCCCCCGGGACGGCCGGGCCGCAGCCCGCGACGACCCCCGGGACCGCCGGTCCGCAGCCCGCGCCCGCCCCGGCAGGGGCGCCCGGCCGCCGGCTGTCCGCCGTGCTGCAGGGCGTCGTCATCGCGCTCGGGCTGGTGCTCATGGTCGGCGGCTTCGGCGTGGTCGCCGTCGGCTACCGCCCCTACAGCGTGCCCACCGACTCCATGGAGCCCACGGTCCGTCCGGGCGACATCGTGCTGGCCCGCACGAGCGACGGCAAGGACGTCGGCCGCGGTGACGTCGTGGTCTTCCGCGACTCCGGCTGGGGCGGCGCCCTGATGGTCAAGCGCGTGGTGGCCGTGGGCGGCGACACCATCGTCTGCTGCGACGCCCGGCAGCGGATCGCCGTCGACGGCACCGCGATCGACGAGCCGTACCTCGCGCACGGCTACAACGCCGGCAAGTTCTCCGTGAGGATCCCGCAGGGGCGCCTCTTCCTCATGGGCGACAACCGGCTGGGATCGCTCGACTCCCGCGTCCACCTCGACCAGGCGTCGGGCACCGTGCCCGCGAGCGACGTGGTCGGCCGGGTCGAGGGCACCGCCTGGCCGATGGCGCGGATGGGCGGCATCGACCGCACGGCCGCCTTCGACGCGGTCCGCGGGCCGGGCGCGGCCTCCGCCCACGGCCCGCTGGTCCCGGCCGCCCTCGTCTCGGCGGCCGGTGCCCTGCTCGTCCTGGTGACCGCGGCGGTCGGCCCGGCCGCGGAGCTGCTCCGCAGACTGCGCCGCCGGGCCCGGTAGGGCAGGTGGCGGCCCCGCCGCGGCCTCCGCGGACCCGCCGGTGGTCCACAATGGGAGGACGCACGACAGCTAAGGGGACGTGGGGATGAGTGCCGAGGACCTCGAGAAGTACGAGACCGAGATGGAGCTCAAGCTCTACCGGGAGTACCGCGACGTCGTCGGCCTCTTCAAATTCGTCATCGAGACCGAGCGCCGCTTCTACCTCACCAACGACTACGAGCTGCAGGTCCACTCCGTGCAGGGCGAGGTCTTCTTCGAGGTCTCGATGGCCGACGCCTGGGTCTGGGACATGTACCGGCCGGCCCGGTTCGTCCGCAAGGTGAGGGTCCTGACCTTCAAGGACGTCAACGTCGAGGAGCTCGCCAAGACCGATCTGGAGCTGCCCTCCGACGAGGCCGGCTTCGGCCGCTGAGCCCCCGGGCCGGCTCCGGCCCGACCCCGTCGCGTCAACCCGGTCCCGCCGGATTCACCCCTGAGGGTGGGCGCCGTCCTCCACACCCCCCGGGTTCTCCACAGGAATCCGGCCCTCCGCCCGCGTCCGCCCCGCCTCCGGCACGCTCCGTGCCGGAGGTGACCGCCGTGACCCACCCACGCACCGCCCTCGGCCGCTACGGCGAGGAGGTGGCCGCCCGCCGTCTGGCGGAGGCAGGCCTGACCGTCCTGGAGCGCAACTGGCGCTGCCGGGAGGGGGAGCTCGACATCGTCGCCCTGGAGGGCGACACCCTCGCCGTCTGCGAGGTCAAGACCCGCCGCGAGAACGGCTTCCAGCAGCCCGCGGAGGCCCTCACCGAGGCCAAGGCCGAGCGGCTGCGCAGGCTCGCCGCCCGCTGGCTCGACGAGCGGTGGCCGGTCCACCTCTCCCGCCTCGCCGCGGCACCGCCCGGACCGCCCCGCCCCGCCGCCCCGCCGCCCGGCGGCGTCCGCATCGACCTCATCGCTGTCACCGGCCGCCGCCGCGGCGCCGCCCTGGTCGAGCACCTGCGCGGGGTGGTGTGACGTGGCCTTCGCCCGCACCTGCTCGGTCGCGCTGCTCGGCGTCGACGGCGTGGTGGTCGAGGTCCAGGCCGACCTCGAACCCGGGGTCGCCGCCTTCACCCTGGTCGGCCTCCCCGACAAGGCCCTCACCGAGGCCCGCGACCGGGTGCGCGCCGCCGTCGCCAACAGCGGCGAGAGCTGGCCGCAGCGCAAGCTCACCGTCGGCCTCAGCCCCGCCTCCGTGCCCAAGAGCGGCAGCGGCTTCGACCTCGCGGTGGCGTGCGCCGTCCTCGCCGCGGCGGAGCGGCTCGACCCCGACCGCATCGCCGACCTGCTCATCGTGGGCGAGCTCGGCCTCGACGGCCGCGTCCGGCCGGTACGGGGCGTGCTGCCCGCCGTCCTCGCCGCCGCCGACGCGGGGTACCGCGAGGTCGTCGTCCCCGAGCAGACCGCCTCCGAGGCGGCCCTCGTCCCCGGGGTCTCGGTCCTCGGGGTGCGCAGCCTGCGCCAGCTGGTCGCCGTCCTCACCGGCGAGGCCGTCCCCGACGAGCCGCCCGACCGGGACGCCCCCGGGCGCCCCGACCCCCTCCTGGCGGGGCTCGCCCTCCCCGGCACCGGCGTCCGCGGCCTCGCCGGGACACCCGCCCACCGCCGCGACATGGCGGACGTCGCAGGCCAGTACGAGGCCCGCCGCGCCCTGGAGATCGCCGCCGCCGGCGGCCACCACCTCTACCTCAAGGGGCCGCCGGGCGCGGGCAAGACCATGCTCGCCGAACGGCTCCCCGGACTGCTGCCGCCGCTGAGGCCCGAGGAGGCGCTGGAGGTCACCGCCGTGCACTCGGTCGCCGGGCTCCTCCCGCCCGGGCGCCCGCTGATCGACACCGCCCCCTACTGCGCGCCCCACCACTCCACCACCATGCCCGCCGTCATCGGCGGCGGCAGCGGGCTGCCCCGGCCGGGTGCGGTCTCCCTCGCCCACCGGGGCGTGCTGTTCCTGGACGATCGGAGGGAACCAGAATGACGCCGAAAGATCATGAAGTGGCCTCGCGGCGGCTGCAACCGCCCGAGGCCCGACACCGAAGAGGCAACTTCGATGTTCGTGCATCGTAACCGGCATGCTCACGGCTTCACCACGATGCCGAACGGCATCCTTCGTCACCCGCGTCTGTCCCTCACCGCGCGCGGGCTCCTCGGGCACCTGCTGAGCCTGCCGGACGGCAGCCGAGAGACCATCCAGACCGTTGCGGAGAAGGTCTCCGAGGGGCGCCTGAGGGTCCGCAAGGCTATGGCCGAGCTGGAGGCCGAGGGGTACGTGCGGCGCGTCCGCCAGCAGGACCCCGAGACCGGCACGTGGACGACGGCCGTGCACGTCTCCGACCTTCCTGTGACCGAGGTACCGAGTGACAGGATCCTGACCGTCGGTTCACCGGCCGGTCGGGCCGTCGGCCGCTCTCCCAAGGGAGTAAAGAACCCTGGTGAAGAACCCTCCCCGAAGCGCGTGGCGCCGAAGGCGGCCGAGAAGGCCGCTGAGACGGCCGAGGGCGGGCGGGGGGATGCTCCGCAGACGGAGACGGCGCCTACGGCGGAGATCGGCCGCGCAGCGGCCATGCTGGGCCGTCTGGGCGCCTATGAGGCGAAGCTTAGCCTGTCGGCCGCCGACTGCCTGTCCCTGGCGCCCCTGGCCGCCCGGTGGCTCGACCGTGGCGTGTCCGAGCTGGAGATTCGCAACGTCCTGGCCGCCGGTCTGCCCGCGTCCGTGCACGCCCCGGCGAAGCTCGTTGCCAACCGCCTCGAAAGGAAGCTCCCGGCCCCCCGGAAGACCGTCGAGGCCGTCGCCCTGGCCGAGTGCGCCGAGTGCGGCCTTCCGCTTCCCCGTGGCCAGCGCGCGGGCATCTGTGGCCGCTGTGCGGGTGTAGCTGTCCCCGCGGATTCTCCCTCCGACGTGACCGACTGGCGGTCCTCTCTTCGCCGCTCCGGCGTCATCGCGCCGAGTCTCGGCCGCGCGAAGGTACGTGCCGCTCTGTCCCGGGCCTGAGCCCGAACCCTGCCGACTTCCCCTCGCCGCTCACCCGGAGAAGCCTTCATGTCTGTCTACCCCTGGTACGCCCGTGCCGCCGCAACGGTCGGTCGTCCCGTCGTCCTGGCCGCCGCCCTGGCCATGTCCGCCCCCGGCGAGTACGCCTTGGCCCGTCTCGCCGGATGGGCCCCGGCCGTTGCGTGGCTCATGCCGGTAACGCTCAGCGTCTACGCGGGCGTTGCGGCTGTCATCGCTGCAACGCGACCCCGAGGCGCGGCGGGACGCGTCTCGGCCGTAGTCGGTTCGCTGGCCGCCCTCGGCCTGGCCCTGGCGGCTCAGATGGTCGCCCACCTGATCGAGACGGGACACATGGCGTCGGGTGCCTGGCTCGTGGCCGCCACGTCGGCCGTGCCACCGGTGGTTGTTGCCCATCTTCTTCACTTGGCGTCTCCGCCCCAGGGAGAGCCGCAGCCGGCCAAAGAGCCGGACGGACGGGGCGAGCTGGAGACGACTCCTGAGCCGCCCCAGGAAGCCGACAGTGACCCTGCCGTCCTGGCGTTGCTGTCCGCGCCCGAGGAAGCCGGGAACGTCGTCCCGGTTGCCGTGGCCGAGACGCTGACCGGGGTACCCGCGTCCACGATCCGCACGTGGTTGTCCCGTGGACTGATCCAGCGTCGGGGACGCCGAGGACGTGCCGTCCTGGTGGACGTGCGAGACGTTCGCGCCCAGCGCCCCGAGACGGCCTGAGCCGTTGTAAGCCTTGGCAGTTGACGAGAAGCCCCGGCCATCGGGCCGGGGCTTCTGTATGCTGCGACTGTGGGCACCGCAACTTGCCCTCCAGTGCTGAGTAAGGCTGACTCCTCGCGCTCCGGCGAGCGTGAGGAAGCCGAGACTCTGGAACACGAAGCCGTGTCGTATTGCGGTAGTTGCAAGAAGCACCGCATGACACGAGATCTTGATTCGCCGGGCAAGCATCTCGGTTCAGACCATCGTTTGGGTGGTCGGACCGAGGCTGCCCGCCGCCGGACCGGCCGCCCCCAAGGGGAAGGTTTCTCGGTCCCAATGGATGCCAAATGGGCTCTGGCCATCGTCTGCGCGCTGTCTGGACTTGCGTACATCACGCGCCAGGTGCCTCACTTCTGCCGAGAGCTGATCAAGGCCATCCGCGCCGTGCGCGCAGTCGTCCGGGAGCTGAGGGGTGAGACTTCAGGCTCAGCCGACCGTGAGCCCGAGGATCGGCCAGAGCCTGACTCCGACGAGAGCACGAGCCGTCGGGGTGACAAGACTGAACGCGTTGGGTAGCTGAAGCGGCCCCAAAGACGCCAGAAGGCCCCGGCCTCTACGAGGAAGCGCCGGGGCCTCTGGGGGAGGGCCTACTGATCGGCTGTTTCGGCTCTCTCGCGGTGCTCAGGCGCGCATCGAGGGCACTCGCAGGGCGGGAACGCCAGCGAGTACGGGTCTGCTATTTCGCCGTCTCCGATGGTTCGTCGCGGCCCCCAGGTGCGGCCGCTGTCTCGGCTTACTCGAAGGGTCATACGATCGGGCATGTCGGCGCTCCTATGTAGCGTCGGCCGGCCCCGGGGTGTTCGCGCACCGCCGGGGCGCTTCGCAACTCAACTGCACCATACTGCTCTATGCCGCTTCATAGGGCGGCATGCCGCTACCTCCTGCTGCGAGGTGCTGTGTCCCGATCTACGTTCGATGCATGGCAGAGTCGCCCGTGGACCCGTCGGCACCCGAGTACGTCTATCGGCAGGTTGCTGATCACATCGCCGCCGAGATTGCGGCGAGGACGCTTCGTCCCGGCGCACGGCTACCGGGGGAGCGCGCCTTGGCCGAGCAGTACGGCGTTGCCGTCGGCACAGCTCGTCGCGCTATCCAGGAGCTGCGAGACAGGGGGCTGGCCGTCACGCTGCCAGCCAAGGGGACCTTCATCGCATCGCCAGAGGATCGATCCGGCGGCAACTAGGGGAAGAAGATCGCGCATCGTACGTGCGCCAAGCATGGGTGCTCTGGCAAGCTTCCGTCATGGCGACGAAGCAGAGCGACGGCGAGTGGCGTAACAAGCTCTTCTACGGGGACAACCTCGGTTTACTTCGCGAGAGCATCCCGTCGGGATCGGTCGACCTTGTCTACCTTGACCCGCCCTTCAACTCCAACCGCTCATATAATGTGCTGTTCAAGCAGAAGAGCGGAGAAGAGTCGCCGGCCCAGATTGAGGCTTTTGACGATACGTGGACCTGGAATCACGAAACCGAGGCTCTGTTCATCGAGCTCGTCAATGGTGGTTCCACTGTCCGAGTGGCAGAAGCTCTTGAAGCTATGCGCAAGCTTCTCGGCGATAACGATGTGCTTGCCTATCTGGTCATGATGACTGCGCGGCTCGTAGAACTGCATCGGGTCCTTAAGCCCACCGGATCGCTGTATCTCCACTGCGATCCAACCGCGAGCCACTATCTCAAGATAGTGCTAGACGCTATCTTCGGTGCCGCTCAGTACAAAAACGAGATTGTTTGGCGCAGGACGTCCACGGTGAAGGGTAATTCCGGTCAGGGCGCCCGCCACTTCGGGCGCAACTCCGATAGGATTCTTTTCTACACCAAGTCTGACCAGTATACCTTTAACCAGATCTATCAGCCGTACTCAGATGAGTACATCAGGGAAAAGTTTAGCTACGTCGAAGAAGGTACCGGAAGACAATTTCAGACGGTAAGCATGCTGGGTCCAGGGGGCGCAGCAAAGGGAAACCCGTTCTATGAAGTTCTTGGTGTCTCCCGCCACTGGAGATACAGCAAGAGCGAGATGCAAAGGCTGATTGACGAAGGGCGAGTGCATCAAAGCAAACCCGGAGTGGTTCCCCGGCGCAAGTACTATCTTGACGAGGGGAAGGGCGTTGAGCTCCAGGCCCTTTGGGCGGATATTGACGCCCTAAACTCCCGGGCCATCGAGCGTCTCGGGTATCCGACTCAGAAGCCTTTGTCTTTGCTGGAAAGAATTATCACGGCAAGCAGTAATCCGGGCGATGTCATCCTTGACCCATTCTGCGGCTGCGGCACTACGATCGATGCTGCACAGAAGCTAGGCCGACGTTGGGTTGGGATGGACATAACTACGATCGCTATCGACCTGATTGACTCTCGCTTGCGTCACATCTTTGGCGAGTCCGTGGCCGAGGGGTATGAGATTCTCGGCATCCCCACGGAGATGGATGGTGCCGCGACGCTGTTCGCTCGATCGCCCTTCGAGTTCGAACGTTGGTGCGTCATGCAGGTTAATGGCCAGCCGAATGAGAAGCAGGTCGGAGACAAGGGCATTGATGGAGTGATCCGTGTTGCCATTGATGCCAAGGGGAACTCTCATCGTGTCTTGGTTTCCGTTAAAGGCGGAGCCACAAATCCTGGCCATGTGCGCGACCTGATAGGGACAGTGGCGTCAGAGAAGGCAGCCATGGGCGTCTTCATCACGATGAAGAAGCCGACGAAGGCCATGATCGAAGCAGCCAACCGCTCGGGCGTGTACACCTCCCCCTTCAATGGTAGCCAATACCCTAAAGTCCAAATCATCACGGTTGAAGAGTTGCTTCAGGGTAAGAAGCCGAACCTTCCGGCAACTCTAAATCCGTACTTCCAGGCTCAACGCCGATACGATGACAATTTCGAGAAGGTTGCACTCTTCTAGCTGCTCACTCGCAAGGCGCTTTTGCGTACGATAGGCCCCCGCTTTGGGCGGGGGCCTATCGTTTGTTCGCTGTTGCTCCAATGGCTGGAGACGCCGAGGGGGCCCTACTGGCCCAGGTGGCGGTACAGAGTCGCCCGAGAGACCCCGAGGGCCTTGGAGATCGCGCTCACGCTTTCACCCTTTGCCTTCCTCGCGCGGGCAACCGCCAGGACGTCTTCATTCACCACAGACGGCCGGCCACCGGTCCGACCCTGAGCCTTTGCCGCCTCCAGGCCAGCACGAGTTCGATCCTTGATCAGGCTTCGCTCAAACTCGGCCATCGCCGCGATGATCTGGAAGAACAGGCGCCCATCGGCAGAGGTGGTGTCCACGGCGCTGAGGGCGCCGGTAACGACCTTGAAGCCGATCCCGCGCTGTGCGAGGCCGTCAACGATGGTCACAAGGTCGATCAGGGACCGGCCGAGGCGGTCGAGCTTCCATACGACCAGCGTGTCCCCAGCCCGCATGTAGTCGAGAACGGCAGCCAACTCGGGGCGGTCGGTGTTCTTGCCCGAAGCCTTGTCCTCGAAGACGCGGGAGCATCCTGCCGCCTTCAGTGCGTCCCTCTGAAGCTGTGCTTCCTGATCGTCAGTCGAGACGCGGGCGTAGCCGATGAGGTGACCGGTCGGGGTGTTCGTCGTCATGCCTAGATCGTCTCACAACTCGTCTCAAAACATCAAGCCTCGAAAGGGGGTTGTGAGACGGGTTGTGAACACCCGAAGGGCCGTCTCTCGGCCTCCTGGGCGCGCGTCTCACAAACCATCGTTTTTGAACACCTCGAAGGGCGGCCCCGTGTGGAGTGATGAGGAGTCATCCGGAGCCATGCGACGAGGAGTCGCTACGAAGAGTTAAGGTCCGTCACAGATTCCCACCAGTTCGGGCTAATCTGCGGCCGTGCGAGGCGAGGGAAGGACGCGGGTCCGGGGAAGGCGTCCGAAAAAGTTTCGGACCCCCCTACCCCCTGACGTTGGTCGGATGTTGCCCACAGTTGGGCTCTGAGGGCCGTTGTGAGCGCCCGAGAGAGCCGCCGGTCTCCGACCATCCGTAGGGAGCACAGAAGGGCCGGAGAACGTCTCTCCGGCCCCTCGCCTCAGCCTGCCAGTGTTCTACTCGGAGACTCCGTGTGTGCGGTCCCACTCGGTTACGTCCCATGCATCGACGCGGACAACGCGCGTCTGCCACCCGGCATGAGTAAAGGCCGCACTGACGGCCTGGCTGGCCATCTCGGCCACGTCCCCAAGGGACGGGGCCTGAACCGTCATCGTCACCTCGGTCCGACCATCCCAGAACTGCGCCGTAGGCGCGTACCTCAGAAGATCCCCAGTCACCGCATCCAGCGCGTCGGCCGCGCTGTCTCCGGACAGGTTGCGCCCGTCATGGGCAACCCTGACGATGGCCTGATACTCGGGCACCGTTTAAACCCCCTGCACCATCTAGAAGCGGAGAAGGGGCGCGCGTGAGCGGCCCCTTCGAGGATTTGATCATACAGCCATCGATGACTTAGAACGGCTCCTAGGCCGTTCTGTTCCCTCGGCTGTAGTTGCACGGCCCGCAGGCCGGGCGAAGGTTACTCAGGTTATTCGTTCCGCCTCGGCTGAGCGGAACGATGTGATCGGCGGTACCCGCCGGCCGAAGATTGCAGAGAGAGCAAAGCGGATTGCCCGCGAGGACAATCCGCCTGTTCCGTCGATACTCGGCGTTGTACCCGCGCTCGGCCGGAGACGGCCGCACGCGAGCCTTCTCGCGCATACGCGCTCTAGCCTTGGCGCAAGGCTCACAGCGTGAGCCGAGCGAGTAGAGCCGCTTGCAGCGGCCACACATAGACATAGGCATAGCTACTCCTGATCGGCGCCCCGCGATCGAGCGGGGGCGCCTCTTCTATTGCTTTGGTTACTTGGCCTCGGCTTCCGCCCGGCCAAGGAAGACAGATAGCGCGCCCCGATCGAGGGGGCGCGTAGTGATAGTCACCACCTGGCCTTCGTTCCTCGGCCAGGGGATTGATAGAGAAGTGGTTGAGTGGGTGTTGGGGGTGGAGCCTGCGACACCCCCTTAGGGACAACACAACAACACCCCAACACCACAACGCCCGGCGGTTTCAGGCCGCCACGGCCAACGCCCAAGAGTCACCGTCACCACGGGTCAACATGGCCCCGTAGGCGCGCTTGCTGGAAAGGTTGCTCGAATAGGTCGAGGCCGCCCCGCCGAACCTGTCAGCGAGGCTTTGAGCCGTCTTCCTCACTCCCATGCCCTGGCAGTCCGAGACGACGTAGGCCGCTATCACCGCGTTCTTGTCCAGCGTGGCCTTATCGCGGTCGCGCCGCTTAGCTTCCCCATCGGCCTTTACCGCCTCAGCATCCTGGCGGTCGACTACGGTGAATCGCGCACCGGTCCCGTGCTCCAGGAGCACGGTGTGAGGCTCCACATGGTTGCCTGAGAAACGCAGGCTCAACCTGCCCCGACTACGGGACACAAAACATCTGTGCCGCACCGACTGAGAGATAGCTGAGGAGCCCATCGGGAGATTACTCTTCCCCCTCTCTCCCGACTTTTCAGAGGAGTGTCCCACGATGACTACAGGGATGCCGGCCCGAGTGAACATGCGGACGCCCTCGAAGAAGTCCCGAATGGCTCCATCATCGTTCACGCTACCTCCGGCGGCCTGAGTCAGGTTGTCGATCACAACGAAGTTGAAGCCGCCTCGAATGATCTGCCGGTAGAGCGATTCCCACATGGCACGGGAACGCATCACCGGAAGCTGAAAGCAGCGTACAGGCAGGTTCACGCCCTCAGGGACGACAGTCTGAATTCGCTGGCCGTACTCCGCGGCTGCTCCGTCGTCCGTGGCACAGATAGCGACGTTCCAGCCCCGCGACTCGATTCCGCGACCAAGGAAGTCGCGGCCCATGGCGAGCGATGCGATCAGGGCGGAAACGATGTATGACTTACCGACCTTCGCCTCCCCGTAGAGCAGAGTGGAGGTAGCGGAGATCATTCCATCGATGATGAAGTGAGCCTGCGTCTCGGCAGCTTTCACCATGTCTTTCCAGTCAAGAGGGGAGAAGTCAAACTCGGTCTCGGCAGTCAAAAATTATCTCCTCAGGCATGAGAAAGCCCCGACTTGCGTCGGGGCTGAGGTTGAACGGTGTGGCCGCTTGCCGGCCTACTGCTCTATAGATTCGAGGAAGGCCGCGGCCTGGCTGTACTCCTCGGCCAGGCGCCGCAGCTCGACCGAGGACAGGCCGCCCATGCCGGGGTATACCGGGAGCCGGTAGCCGCCCTGGCCGTCGGCCAGGAAGTATTCGACGCCTCGGGTCACGGTCCCGTCGGGCTCCAGGCCGTACACGTCGGCCGACAAGCCGAGGCTGCTCCTCGCGGTCGGTACCGCCACCAGGACGTTGCCGCCGTCGCTCATGTCCTCCCAGTAGTACGCCGTCCCCTTCTCGGCCGTCGAGGGGTCGAAGACGGGAAGCGTCTTCGCCTCGGCAGGAGTCAGGTCGTCATACGCCACGGCATCCCCTAATGGTGTTTAAACGCGCCGCCCTCTTTGGGCTGGCGCCGTCCTCACCGCTGTTCTACCGCGCACAGGGTGGCGGTTTCAAGGAGAGTCATCCGAGCGCAGTGAGACTCCGAAACGTGTAAACGCTCAGGGGCGTTCCTCGGTTGCCCGCTACTCGTCGCCAAGCCGCGCCAGATGGCGTAGGGTCCTCACAGCCTCAATCTCCATCACGATGCGCTTTCCGGAAGGGTCGCCGTTCGCTGGAACGAAGCTGAAGGATCCATCTGGAATCACCGGCTCAGGGTGCACGATGGCACGTACTCCCGCTTCCCGAAGCTCCTTATTCCGCTCCTTATGCGAGGGCAGGCGGTCCCAGCGGTCCCGATACGTCTCTCCCGTCGGCTCCTCGATCCACTCGTCTTCGCGCTCGGGAAGAGCGGCTAGAGACTCCTCCTGTGCTTCGAGCTTGCGCCACATGTTGCGGAATTCCTCCTTGCCCGCCTCGGATGAGTAGAGGCCGGCACGGCGATCCTCCATAAGTTCCTTCATGGCTCGCCGTACGTCTGCCTTCTCGGCCGAGTAATCAGCCCCAGGAACGAGAACCTTCCGCACAATCTCATCATTGCCGACGATGCTCAGGAAAGTGCTGATAACGGTCTCTTCGAGTTCTTCGGCTTTGATCGAAGGAAGAGAGCAGGAGGTGCCCGAGCGGGCCCGCTTCCCGCACCGGTAATACATGCCCCCTCGGCCGCGGTTCCGATAAAGAGGATCGCCGCAGACGCCGCAATAGGCGACACGAAGAAGCGGGGAACCGCCCTCCCGGTTCCCGGCCTTCTTGTTACTGTTCTTATCTAGAGCAGCCTGTAGCTGTTCCCATTCGGTGCGAGAGAGAATCGGCTCTGCCCGCTGAAGCGGCAGACCGTCCTCTCCGCGAACTATGCGAGTGATTTTTTCTTTCTTGCCTGCGACCATGACAGTTTCTGTCATCTCCGCATGGCCAAGAAGCGTGTGTGAGCGGAGCATCCTTATGAGATTCCCTACGCGCCACTCGGCACCCGAAGCCTCTTTCCCTGCACGGAGACGCTGAGCGTCCAAGGGGACCGGAAACCCCTGCTCGTTCAACCAGCGACAGACGCTGTTGGTCGAGGCTCCTTCAATTACCTTCTTGGCAATGGCCTGCATTACTTCGGCTGTCTCAGGATCGACCTCAAGGCGCCACCCGTCACCTGCATCATTCTTCGCGGGGCGATAACCATATGGCACGAAGCCGCCTCGCCAACGCCCCTTGCGCATCAGATGGGTATACGAAGAGCGTGCGCGCTCCTTAATCGACTCTAGCTCGCCTTCCGCCAGGGAACCGAGGATATTAACGAAGATTCGCCCCACGGGGGATTGAACGTCGAACTTCTCGGAAGTCGAGGCAAGTAGCTTGCCGTTCTCCACGCACCATTCAATCAAGGTATTTAGATGAATGACGCGCCGAGAGAATCGATCGAGTCGCCATGCGGCCATGATGTCGAAGTCCCGCGCCCGCGACTCCTGCCACGCTCGACGCTCCGCCTCAACGGTGGGGTTCGTGCCGATGGTCGCCGGTAGCCACTTGCCCAGTTCGGGGCGAAGCCACGGCGCGACGCCGCCGGACACGTCCACGTCTTCAGCCCACCCGACGACCACGTGTCCTTCCTGGTCGGCCCACGTGGTGATGTACTGCCGTTGCCGAGCTATCGACGTGCTGTCGTCCCTGTCTCGGGACAGGCGGACCACACCGAGGACCCTGGCCACTCTGTAGCTCTCCTCCTATATAGGGGCAACGTCCGTAGTGCTGCCCCGAGTGGCGTCAATCTACTTGACTGGACGAGGCCCCCGAGTTCCCCGTCCGCGTGCTGGACGCCCTGCGGCAGCCGCTGGAGTCCGGCGAGGTCGTCGTGGCCCGCGCGGCCGGGTCGCTGCGGCTGCCCGCCCGCTTCCTGCTGCTCCTCGCCGCCAACCCCTGCCCCTGCGGCCGCTGGTCGCGACGGGGGGAGGGCTGCCAGTGCACCCCGGCCATGGTCGGCCGGTACCAGTCGCGCCTCTCCGGACCGCTGCTGGACCGGGTGGACCTCCAGGTCGAGGTCGAACCGGTGACCCGGGCGCAGCTCCTGGAGCGCGACATCGCGGCCGAGTCCACCGCCGCCGTCGCCGCCCGGGTCGCGGAGGCCCGGCTGCGCGCCGCGGCGCGCTTCGACGGCACCCCCTGGCGCGGCAACGCGGAGGTGCCCGGCCACGAGCTGCGCACCCGGTGGCGGACGACACCGGGCGCGCTGGACGACGCCGAGCGCGAGATGCAGCGCGGCCTGCTCACCGCCCGCGGCCTGGACCGGGTGCTCCGGGTCGCCTGGACCGTCGCCGACCTCGCCGGCCACGGCCGGCCCGACCGCGCCGACGTGCGCACGGCCCTGGTGCTCCGGACCGGTGTCCAGCGCGGCGCGCCCCTCGGCGGCCCGTTCCGGTGACCGGCGGCGGGCGGTGGGAGGCGTCGGCCGCCACCTGTCCGCACGGGTTCCGCGGCCCGCCCGCGGATCCCGGTCCCAGCGGATCCGGCTCCCCCGACGAGCCGGGCCGCCCCCTCCAGGGAAGGAGTGAAACGGTGACCTCGTCCGACCAGGGTCCTTCCGACCAGGGTCCTTCCGACCAGGGTCCTTCCGAGCAGGGCCCCTCCGAGCAGCGTCTTTCCGGCCGGCGCTCTTCCGGCCGGCACCCCTCCGAGCAGGGCTTGTTCGGCCCGCCCCCGTGCGGGTACGCCCCGCCCGGGCGGACCGCCGCCGGCGCCGACGCCCCCCGGCACGCCGCCGACCCCGGGCACCCCGCCGGTCCAGGGCACGCCGCCGGTCCTGGCCCGGCCGTGCCGTCCGGTGCCGCGGACGACGGCGAGCGGCTGGCCAGAGCCGCCATCACCCGCCTCGCGGAGCCCGGGGACCCCGCAGTGGGGCAGTGGATCGACGACCTCGGCGCGGCCGGGCTGCTCCGCCTCCTCCGGACGGGCGGCACACCTCCCGGCGCCGCCCCCGCCCGCATGGCCCGCTACCGGGCGCGCGCTGCCGGGATCGACCCGGCAGCGGACCTGGAGCGGATCCGTGCGGGAGGTGGCCGCTTCGTCGTCCCCGGCGACGCCGAGTGGCCGACCCAGCTGGACGACCTCGGCGCCGCCCGTCCGGTCGGCCTCTGGACGGCGGGCGACGCCTCCCTCCGGCTGCTGGCCCTGCGGTCCGTCGCCGTCGTGGGCGCCCGCTCCTGCACCGCCTACGGCGCCCACGTCGCCGGGGAGCTCGCGGCCGGCCTGGCCGAACGCGGCTGGGTGGTGGTCTCGGGCGCCGCCTACGGCATCGACGCGGCGGCCCACCGGGGCGCCCTGGCGGCGGGAGGCCCCACCGTCTCCGTCCTCGCCTGCGGGGTCGACGTCGCCTACCCCCGGGGGCACGCCGAGCTGATCCGCCGCATCTCCCGACAGGGGCTCCTGGTCAGCGAACTGCCTCCGGGGGAACACCCCAACCGCTTCCGCTTCGTGCTGCGCAACCGGGTGATCGCCGCCCTCACCCGGGGCACCGTGGTCGTCGAGGCCGCCCTGCGGAGCGGAGCGCTGAGCACCGCCCGACGCGCCCGGGACCTCAACCGGCTCACCTGCGGCGTCCCCGGACCGGTGACGTCGGAGCTGTCGTCGGGTGTGCACGCCCTGCTGCGCAGCGGGGCGGCGGCGCTGGTCACCGATGCGGCCGAGGTGGCGGAACTGGTCGGGGGCATCGGCGCCGACCTGGCCGACCCCCGGTGCGGGCCGGTGCTCCCGCACGACCTGCTGCCTCCGCAGGCGCGCCTGGTTTTCGACGCCCTGCCGGCCCGCGTCGACGGCGCCCCGGTCGAGGCTGTCGTCCGCGCCACGGGCCTGCCGCCGGACGACGTGCTGCAGCGGCTCTACGAGCTGGCGTCCCTGGGCTTCGCGGAGCGGTCGGGAGCACGCTGGCGGGCGCGCACGACCCGCGGGGACGACACGGCCGGGTGACACGGGATCCCCCGATCGGTATCGAACGCAACACCGTACGGCGTCCGGGCGGGGGTAATCCTCACGGTGCCGCCGCACCGGCGCCGCAGGCCCCGTTCCACCCGTCCCACCTGCGGATACCCCGCCACCGGATCGGAGGACGCATCGGGCTCGGTAGCTCTCGGCACTGGTCCGATCACGCTACGCTCACCACGACTTCCATACCGGCACACGACTCGGCAGAACGGCGCACAGGGACGCATGCCCACACACATTCCCCGGCGGAGAGCCACCGGCGGCGACGGGACCCTCACGGCCCCGGCCGCGGGGACGGGGCCCGCCTCCGAGATCCACTCGGCGGCCGGGACCGCTGCCGGCGTGCGCCGCCCCGGGACCGCACGCAGCGGGCAGGGGGTCTCCGCGCCGGCGCCGACACCGGCATCCGCGGCCGCCGACGAGGGCCCCGGCGTCGGCGCCGGTCAGGCGGAACCGCCCAGACCGCCGGTGGCCCGGCGCGGGGGGAGCGAGAAGAGCGGTGAGCGTCCGGCCCTGGAGCAGTTGTGGCGCTCCTACAAGTCGACCGGCGACGGCCGGCTGCGCGAGCAGCTGATCCTGCACTACTCGCCGCTGGTGAAGTACGTGGCCGGGCGCGTGGGGGTGGGGCTCCCGGCCAACGTCGAGCAGGCGGACTTCGTCTCCTCCGGTGTCTTCGGGCTCATCGACGCCATCGAGAAGTTCGACCTGGACCGCGCGATCAAGTTCGAGACCTACGCGATCAGCCGGATCCGCGGCGCCATCATCGACGAGCTGCGGGCGCTGGACTGGATCCCCCGGTCGGTCCGCCAGAAGGCGCGGGCGGTGGAGCGCGCCTACGCCACGCTGGAGACCCGGCTGCGCCGCACGCCCCACGAGCCCGAGGTCGCGGCGGAGATGGGCATCCCCGTGGAGGACCTGCACGCCATCTTCAGCCAGCTCTCCCTGGCCAACGTCGCCGCACTGGACGAGCTCCTCCACCCGGTGGGCGGGGGCGGCGACGGGCTGAGCCTGCTGGACACCCTGGTGGACACCGCCGCCGACGACCCGGAGGAGGTCGCCGAGGGCCGTGAGCTGCGCCGCCTGCTGGCCGGGGCGGTCAACACCCTCCCCGAGCGGGAGAAGACGGTGGTCACGCTCTACTACTACGAGGGGCTCACCCTCGCCGAGATCGGACAGGTCCTCGGCGTCACCGAGAGCCGGGTCAGCCAGATCCACACGAAGGCCGTCCTGCAGCTGCGCGCCAAGCTCTCCGACGCGCGGTGACCCGCACCGGGCTCCGGCGGCCCGGGGGGCCTGGGCCGGGGTGACCCCGAGCCCGAGTCCGGATGACCGCAGGCTCCGGATGCCGCCGGGAGGGGATCCGGCTGTCCGGGGAGTCCGCAGATCCGGGAGCCGGAGGCCGCCGTCCCCCGCGTCCGCACGGTGGGCGGGTGCGGGAGGCCCGGATGGCCGTCCGGGCCGTGCCGCGGGACGCGCCGCAAGCCGCGCGCCCCGCACCACCCGGCGCTCCGCTCTCCACCCCCGGGCCGCTCGTCGAGCACCGCACGGGTGCACCCGCCCTCCGCAGTCCGGCGTCCCCGGGCGGCTCGCCACCACCGGCTCCCCCGAACCCCGTACCGCGGCCGCGGCCGCGGTGGACCGTCTCCGGGGCGGCCCGCGGACCGGTGGCGGCCGGCTCGGACGGGAGCAGCCTCACCGTGCCCAGTCCCAGCAGGGCCAGCGGGTCCAGGTAGCGCCGTCCCCGCAGCAGCCCCCAGTGCAGGCACGCCACCGTGCAGTGGCCGTCTCCCACCTGCGGCGGTCCTCCCGACTCCGGCGGTCCTCCCGGTCCCGGCGGCCCTCCTGTCCGCGGCGGCCCTCCCGGTTCGGGCCGCGGGTCCCCGGCCCGGGGATCACCCGACCACCGGTCCGCCGCCGGACGGGCGGCCTCGAGCCGCCCGACGACCTCCCCCGCCTCGACCCGGGCGCCAACCGGCAGGACGGGCTCCACCGGGAGGTACGTCGTCCGCAGGGGCGGTTCGCCGGTGCCCGGGTGGACCACGGTGACCGCGCTCCGCCCGCCGACCCGTCCCGCGAAGGCGACCGTCCCCGCGGCGGCCGCCCGCACCTCCGAGCCCTCCGGCGCCGCCAGGTCGGCCCCGCGGTGCCCCGCCGCCCAGGGCAGCGGGGGCGGACGGAAGCCCTGCAGCACCCTGACCGGGCCCGCAACCGGCCAGGCCCGTGCGGCGTCCGCCGGGACGCCGCCGGCCGCCGGGGAGGCGGCCCGCCCGCGACCGGCCGCCGCCCCGGCCGCGGTGTGCGGGAGCGCCGTGCAGAGGGCCAGGACCGCCAGCACGCCCAGGAGCGCCAGCAGTGCGCGGTCCGGCGCGGGAGGCCCCGGCGGCCCGCCGCAGCCGGCGAGGGCGCTCCGGTGCGGCAGGGCCCCGCGTCCCGCTGCGGTCCCGCGCCGGGGCGCCGCGGTGCCGAGGAGCGGTACGGCCCTGCGGGGCGGGCCCGCACCCCGGCGGGCACCGTCACCGGGACGCGCCCCCGCACCGTGGTGCGGGCGGGCGTGGTGGTGCGGGCGGGCATCGGGCCGCGGCGGGCCGCCGTTGCGGGGGAGCGGGCTGCGGGCTGTGACGGTGTGCCGGACAGCGGTCATGGCGGCACGCTGCCCGCACCGGCGCGGTTCCGCCACCGCCCGCCCCGGACCTGTGGACAGGCCCCGGCCTGTGGAGAACCCCGTCCCCCGCACGGATGACCCGCGCCCGCCCCCGTACGTGCCCGCCCCCGTACGTGCCCGTCCCCGTACGCGCCCGCCCTCGTACGCGCCCGTCGCTGTACGGACCGCCCCCGCCGCCTTCGCCCCCCTCGCACCCCTCGCTCCCTCGGCCCTTCCGGAGCCCCCACCCCGCCTTCCGGGCCGTACGCGGCTCCGGCCGTCCACCCGCCCGGCCAACCCGCCGCGCCCGGTTCCCCGCCCGTGGCCGCCCGCCCCCCGGCCACCGCGCCGCGCTGAGTCGCCCGGGGTGCCGCGGGTCCCGTACACTTCTGTCGCGACCCGGCGTGCCGGGTCGACTTCGCACGCCCCGCCACCGATGCGCCAGCACGCGGCTCGCAGTCCGCGTCAGCACGGTGCGAGTGCCGCTCGGTCCGATGAGCCGGGGTGCGGCATAAGCCGCACCCGGTCCCCACGGCACGGCACGGCCGGGGCGTCAGGCGCGGCGGCCGTCCCGGCCGCCGCGGACAACCGAGCCCGACCCCGGCCGCCACGGCGCGCCGGGGGAGCGATCCGAGGAGTACGGCACATGGCCGTCGTCACGATGCGGGAGCTGCTGGAGAGCGGCGTCCACTTCGGTCACCAGACCCGCCGTTGGAACCCGAAGATGAAGCGCTTCATCTTCACCGAGCGCAACGGCATCTACATCATCGACCTCCTGCAGTCGCTGAACTACATCGACCGCGCCTACGAGTTCGTCAAGGAGACGGTCGCCCACGGCGGCAGCGTCCTCTTCGTCGGCACGAAGAAGCAGGCCCAGGAGGCCATCGCCGAGCAGGCCACCCGCGTGGGCATGCCCTACGTCAACCAGCGCTGGCTGGGCGGCATGCTGACCAACTTCTCGACCGTCTACAAGCGCCTGCAGCGCCTGAAGGAGCTCGAGGAGATCGACTTCACCGACGTCGCGGGCTCCGGCCTCACCAAGAAGGAGCTGCTCGTCCTGCAGCGCGAGCACGAGAAGCTCGAGCGCACCCTGGGCGGCATCCGCGACATGCAGCGCGTCCCGAGCGCGGTGTGGATCGTGGACACCAAGAAGGAGCACATCGCGGTCGGTGAGGCCCGGAAGCTCAACATCCCGGTCGTCGCCATCCTCGACACCAACTGCGACCCCGACGAGGTCGACTACAAGATCCCGGGCAACGACGACGCCATCCGCTCCGTCACCCTGCTGACCCGCGTGATCGCCGACGCCGTGGCCGAGGGCCTCATGGCCCGCTCCGGTGCCGCCGGCGGCGCCAAGGCCGAGCCGGGCGCCGACCAGCCGCTGGCCGACTGGGAGCGCGAGCTCCTCGAGGGCGAGAAGAAGGCCGACGAGGCCCCCGCCACCGAGGCTGCCACCGAGGCCCCCGCCGAGGCCGCGACCGAGGAGGCCGCCCCCGCCGAGGCCGCCACCGAGGCCCCCGCCGAGGAGAAGCCGGCCGCCGAGGGCGAGCAGGCCTGACGTTCCGCGGTCGAGGGGTACGGCGGTCGCCGCAGCATGCTGCGGCCCGCCTGCCCCTCGCACCCGTGCCGGGGCCGGCGGCGACCCCGCCGGCGCCCGGCGCCACCCCAGCAGACACGCGAGACGCGAGAAGAGATTCACAACCATGGCGAACTTCACCGCCGCGGACGTCAAGAAGCTCCGTGAGCTCACCGGCGCCGGCATGATGGACTGCAAGAAGGCGCTGGACGAGGCCGAGGGCAACGTCGAGAAGGCCGTCGAGCTCCTCCGCATCAAGGGCCAGAAGGGCGTGGCCAAGCGCGAGGGCCGCGACGCCTCCAACGGCGCCGTCGTCTCCCTCCTCGAGGGCGGCAACGCCGGCGTGCTGGTCGAGCTGAACTGCGAGACCGACTTCGTCGCCAAGGGCGACAAGTTCGTCGAGGTCGCGAACACCATCGCCGCCCACCTCGCCAAGGCCGCCCCGGCCGACGTCGAGGCCGCCCTCGCCAGCGAGATCGAGTCCGGCAAGACCGTCCAGCAGTTCGTGGACGAGGCCAACGCGACCCTCGGCGAGAAGATCGTCTTCCGCCGTTTCGCGCAGTTCGACGGTGACGGCTACGTCGCCGCCTACATGCACCGCACCTCCCCGGACCTGCCCCCGCAGGTCGGCGTCCTCGTCGAGCTCGACAAGGAGAACGCCGAGGTCGCCAAGGACGTCGCGCAGCACATCGCCGCCTTCGCGCCGAAGTTCCTCTCCCGCGAGGACATCCCGGCCGAGGTGCTGGAGAGCGAGCGCCGCGTCGCCGAGGCCACCGCCCGCGAGGAGGGCAAGCCCGAGGCCGCCCTGCCGAAGATCATCGAGGGCCGCGTCACCGGTTTCGTCAAGGAGAACGCCGTGCTGGAGCAGGCGTTCGCCAAGGACAACAAGAAGACCGTCCAGAAGGTCCTGGACGAGGCCGGCGTCACCCTCAAGCGCTTCGCCCGCTTCCGCGTCGGTGCCTGAGGTCGTTCCGGCGTCCTGCCCCTAGGGTAGAGAGCGGAACACGTCGAACAGCCCCTCCGCGTGTCCGGAGGGGCCGGTTCGGCACCATAGAACGACGAGGAGGCCATTGCCGTGCAGGTGTGCATACCTGTCCCCGCGGCGGTGGCCTCCTCATCTGTACGTGCTCGAGGAGGAGTCGCACCATGCAGATGACCGGACAGGAGACGACCGGGGACGGCGTACGCCGCCGCGTGCTGCTCAAGCTGTCCGGCGAGGCGCTCGCCGGGGGAGGCGGCCTCGGCGTCGACCCCGACGTGGTGCACGCCATCGCCCGTGAGATCGCGGCCGTGGTCCGCGCCGGCACCCAGGTCGCCGTCGTGGTCGGCGGCGGCAACTTCTTCCGCGGCGCGGAGCTCCAGGTCCGCGGCATGGACCGGGCCCGCTCGGACTACATGGGCATGCTCGGCACGGTGATGAACTGCCTCGCCCTGCAGGACTTCCTGATCAAGGAGGGCGTGGAGACGCGGGTGCAGACCGCCATCACCATGGGCCAGGTCGCCGAGCCCTACCTCCCGCTGCGCGCCGTGCGCCACCTGGAGAAGGGCCGCGTGGTGATCTTCGGTGCCGGTATGGGCATGCCCTACTTCTCCACCGACACCACCGCCGCCCAGCGGGCCCTGGAGATCCACGCCGAGGCCCTGCTCATGGGCAAGAACGGCGTGGACGGGGTGTACGACTCCGACCCCAAGGCCAACCCGGACGCGGTCAAGTTCGACGCGCTGGAGTACTCCGAGGTGATCGCCCGCGACCTCAAGGTCGCCGACGCGACCGCGATCACCCTCTGCAGGGACAACGACCTGCCGATCCTGGTCTTCGAACTCCTCACCGAGGGCAACATCGCCCGCGCGGTGCGGGGTGAGAAGATCGGCACGCTGATCAGCCGCGGGGCGGACAGGGCCTGACCGCCCCGGGCGGCACGGCGCAAGACGACGTTACGGACCCCTGGCCCCGCCATCCGGGCGCGGGAGGGGGCGAGCAGGGAACCGGACAGGAGCAGACTGTGATCGAAGAGACCCTCCTCGAGGCCGAGGAGAAGATGGAGAAGGCGGTCCAGGTCGCCAAGGACGACTTCGCCGCCATCCGCACCGGCCGTGCGCACCCGGCGATGTTCGCCAAGATCACCGCCGACTACTACGGCGCCCCGACGCCGATCAACCAGCTCGCCTCCTTCTCGGTGCCCGAGCCCCGGATGGCCGTCGTCACCCCGTTCGACAAGAGCGCGCTGCGGGCCATCGAGACCGCCATCCGCGACTCCGACCTCGGCGTCAACCCGACCAACGACGGCTCCCTCATCCGCGTGGTGTTCCCGCAGCTGACCGAGGAGCGCCGCCGGGAGTACATCAAGGTCGCCCGCCACAAGGGCGAGGACGCCAAGATCTCCATCCGCAGCGTCCGCCGCAAGGCCAAGGAGGCCCTGGACAAGCTGGTCAAGGACGGCGAGGTCGGCGAGGACGAGGTCCGCCGCGCCGAGAAGGAGCTCGAGGACGTCACCGGCCGCTACGTCGGCCAGGTGGACGAGCTGCTCAAGCACAAGGAAGCCGAGCTGCTCGAGGTCTGATGAACCACGCCACGACTCCTCCCGGCGGGGCGGCCCCCGGCTCCGGGACCTCCCCGCAGGGCCCCGACGGGCCCGACCAGCCCGGCCGCCCCGCCGCAGGGGTCGCGGCGTACGCACCGTGGGCCGGCCCGCAGCCGCCGGCCCCCTCCGCCCTGCCCACCGACCTCGCCGAGCACCGTCCCGGGCAGGAGAACGCCGTGGCGCCGACCGACCACCACCCGTCCAGCGACGACCCCTCGGACGGGAACCCGCCCGGTGCCGCGGCGCAGCCCGCCAAGCCCCGCGGCGGACGGAACCTGCCCGCCGCGATAGGGGTCGGCGTCGGCCTGGGCGCCGTCATCGTCGCCTCGCTCTTCTTCGTCAAGGCGCTCTTCCTCGTCGTGGTGATGGCGGCGGTCGGCATCGGCGTCCGGGAGCTCACCAGCCGCCTGGCGGAGCGCAAGGACATCCGCACGCCGCAGGCCGGACTGGCCGTGGCGGGCGTCGCGATGCTCGCTGCCGCCTACGCCCTCGGCACGGAGGGCTCGGCGGCGGTGCTCGCGCTGACCGCGCTGGGGGTGCTGGTCTGGCGGATGAAGGAGCCGCCGCCGGACTACCTGCGGGACGTCACCGCCGGCATCTTCACCGCCTTCTACGTGCCCTTCCTCGCGACCTTCGTCGCCCTGATGCTGGATGCCGACGACGGCCCGTGGCGGGTGCTCCTCTTCCTGATGGTCACCGTCTGCAGCGACACCGGCGCCTACGCGGTGGGCTTCCGGTTCGGCAGGACCAAGCTGGCGCCGCGGATCAGCCCCGGCAAGACCCGCGAGGGGCTGGCGGGCGGCATCGCCCTGTCCATGCTGGCCGGGGCGCTCGGCATGCAGTTCCTCATCGAGGGAGGCGCCTGGTGGCAGGGGCTCGTCCTGGGCGCCTGCGCGGCGGTCACGGCGACCCTCGGCGACCTCGTCGAGTCGATGATCAAGCGCGACCTCGGCATCAAGGACATGGGCACCCTCCTCCCGGGCCACGGCGGCATCATGGACCGCCTGGACTCCCTGCTGCCCACCGCGCCGGTCACCTGGCTCCTCTTCACCGCCTTCGTCGGGGCCTGACCCCGCCGCCCGGCACCCCGCACCGCGCTGCTCCACGGCGGCCCCGGCCCTCCCGGCCGGGGCCGCCGCCGCGTCCGGGATCCGACGTCGAGCAGGACCAGGGGGCCGCTCGGGCACATCGCGGGCGGGCCCAGGACCTGCCCGGGCTGCCGCCAGGCATACAACCCCTTGCCATGCTCGATCCCGGCCCGGACAGGCCGCCGGCCAAAGGTCGCGCCAACGCCCTCACAGTCACGTACCTCCGCAGTCCGGGCACGAAGTACGCGGGCGGCCGATGCTTGCAGTGTGGAGGTCCTGGACGTCACCAGCGGGTATCCGGGCGATGGTGACCAGGCCAGTCTCGGAGTCGGGCGAAACCTTGCCCGTCATCTCGATCCCGGTCTGCTCCTCACGTGAGGCGTCCGCGAGCACTCTGAAGACGTACTGCTCCTCCTCCTCGGAGTAGGCGTCTGCCCAGACGTGCACCAGCCCCCCGCTCGCCAGGCGTACGTGCCAGAGCGACGGCGTATCCAGAAGATTCACGGCCACAGAGTAGGGCCATCGCTCGTGGGGCCGTCTGTGGGCCGTCCGGGGACGGCCAACGATGACAGGAGCTGACCGAGGCCGACCCCCCCGCCCCTTGTGTGGCCTGGGTCGCATCCGTGGATCTGCGACACTGGACGGACCATGCCTGCACCCGGAGAACTCACCTTCGTCGCGCCGCGCGGCGCCAAGCCGCCCCGCCACCTCGCCGACCTCAGCCCCGCCGAACGCAAGGAGGCCGTGGCCGAGCTGGGCGAGAAGCCGTTCCGCGCGAACCAGCTGTCCCGCCACTACTTCGGCCGGCTCTCCGCCGACCCCGCCGAGTGGACCGACATCCCCGCCGCCTCGCGCGAGAAGCTGGCCGGGGCGCTGCTGCCGGACCTGATGTCCGTGGTGCGGCACGTCTCGTGCGACGACGACACCACCCGCAAGACCCTGTGGAAGCTCTTCGACGGCACCCTGGTCGAGTCGGTGCTGATGCGCTACCCGGACCGGGTCACCATGTGCATCAGCTCGCAGGCCGGCTGCGGCATGAACTGCCCGTTCTGCGCCACCGGCCAGGCCGGCCTCACCCGCAACCTCTCCACGGCCGAGATCGTGGAGCAGATCGCCGCGGGCATGCGCGCGCTCCAGGCGGGGGAGATCCCCGGCGGCCCGGCGCGGCTGAGCAACGTGGTCTTCATGGGCATGGGCGAGCCGCTGGCCAACTACAACCGGGTGGTCGCGGCGATCCGCCGGCTCACCGACCCCTCGCCCGACGGCCTGGGCCTGTCGCAGCGCGGCATCACCGTCTCCACGGTGGGCCTGGTCCCGGCCATGAACCGGCTGGCCGACGAGGGCATGAGCGTCCGTCTCGCGCTCTCCCTGCACGCGCCCGACGACGAGCTGCGCGACACCCTCGTCCCGGTGAACACCCGGTGGAAGGTGGCCGAGGTGCTGGACGCCGCGTGGCACTACGCGGACCGCTCCAACCGGCGGGTCTCCGTCGAGTACGCACTGATCAAGGACATCAACGACCAGGCGTGGCGGGCCGACCTGCTCGGCCGCAAGCTGAAGAACCGCCGGGTCCACGTGAACCTGATCCCGCTCAACCCCACGCCCGGCTCCAAGTGGACCGCCTCGCGCCCCGAGGACGAGCGGGAGTTCGTCCGCCGCCTGGAGGCGCACGGCGTTCCCGTGACCGTCCGCGACACCCGCGGCCAGGAGATCGACGGCGCCTGCGGCCAGCTCGCCGCGGCGGGCTGACCCCGGAGTCCGGTCCCGTCCCGTACGCAGACGGTCCGGCCCGGCCCGCACCGACCGGTGCGGGCCGGGTCGTACCCGTCTCAGCGCAGGGCCGCCGCCGTCAGCGCGGCGGCCCCGGCGGCGGCGAGCAGCAGCACGGACCCGGCCGCGCCGGCCCGTACCAGTGCGGCGCGCCGCAGCAGCCCGGTACCCGCGCCCATCCGCCGCACGAGGTCCAGCCGGGGGACCCGGGCGGAACGGGCGCCGACGAGCCGTACCCCGGCCACCGCGACGGCGCACAGTCCCACCAGGGCGGCGTCCGCCACGGGCAGCACGCCGCCCGGTCCGTGCCCGGCCGCCCAGCGCTGCCCCGCGGCCACGGCGGCCCCTGCCAGGACGGCGGGGAGCCCCAGCGGGACGCCGAGCCGCACGGCCTCGGCCTGCAGCCCGCGGCCCGCCAGCAGGCGCACGGTGTACGGGCGGCCCGCGACGAGCAGCCGCCCCGCCGCCGCCAGCAGCAGCGGAGCGGTGAGGACGAGGCCCAGCAGGGCCAGGACCCCGCCGGCCGCCCCGGCCGTGGTGGCGGTCCCCAGCCCGGCGGGGAGGTGGAGGCGGCCGCCGCCCCCGTGCCGCCCGTAGAGCTCCAGTGCGGCGCCGACCGCGACGGCGGCGGGTGCGGCCGCGGCGCGCAGCGGCCCGAGGGACTGCACCCCCCTCTCGGTCCGCTGCCCGGGCAGGGTGTCGCGGAGGGGCCCGGCCACGACGGCGGCGGCCGCGGCGACCAGGGGGACGGCCAGCAGCAGGGTGAGCGGCGCCGCGGCGGGCAGCCGCGCGCCCATGCCCACCTCGGGGGCCAGCTCGGCCCCGGCGATGTCGTTGCGCAGGACCAGGAAGCCGACCAGCGCCAGCAGACTGCCCGCAGCGCAGGCGAGCGCGGTCTCGCCCGCGACGAGGAGGCGGATCCGCAGGGGGCCCGCCCCGGCGGCCGTCAGGCCGGCGACGCGCCCGGGCCGCCGGTCCGGCAGGGCGCGGGCGCACGAGGCGGCGAGCCAGCCGGTCGCGGCGAGGGCGGGCAGGCACCAGCCGAGGCGGGCGGCCGAGACCGCTACGGCGGTTCCGGGCGGGTCGACCAGGGCGCGGCCGAGCGCCCGCAGCAGCAGGGCCGCGGTGGCGGCGGCTGCCGCCGCGGTGAGGATCCAGCGACCGAGGTCGAGGACCCGGTAGCCCCGGGCCAGGCGGAGGTAGAACACCGGTGGGCGGCTTCCTTCCGGGTCCGGACGCCCCGACGGGCGGCCGTGCGAACGCTGCGTCAGGCAGGAGTGGCGGATCGGGCGTTGGGGTCGGGCGGTGGGGTCGGGCGGTGGGGTCGGGCGGAACTGCGGGCGGTACGGGTGCGGCGGGTCAGGCGGGTGCGGCCGCCGCCGAGCCGGCGGCCTCCGCGAGGGGGGCCGCCGGCTCGGAGAGGGCCCCGTCCAGCAGGGCCACGGACCGGTCGGCGTGCCGGGCCTGCCCGGGGTCGTTCAGGGCCAGCACCAGGGTGAGCCCGTGGGAGCGGGCGGCGGTGCCGAGCACGCGCAGCACCTGCTCCCCGGCGTCGCGGTGCAGCGGTGCGGTGGGGTCGTCGGCGAGGACGAGGCGGGGCAGCGGCGCGAGGGCGCGGGCGACCGCGACCCGCTGCCGCTGCTCCTGGGTCAGCTCGGCGGGCCGCAGGCGGGCGCAGCCGGCGACGTCGAGCCGCTCCAGCCACTCGGCCGCCGCGGTGTACGCGGCGCGGCGGCCGGCACCGGCCAGGAGCAGCGGCAGGGCGGCGTTCTCCCGGACGGTCAGTTCCGGGACGAGCTGCGGCTCGGAGCCGACCCAGCCGACGTGCTCGCGGCGGAGCCGCTCCCGTTCGGTCCGCGGGAGGGAGTGGAGCGGCCGTCCGGCGAACCAGACCTCGCCGTCGTCCACGGGCAGCAGTCCGCCGAGGCATCCGAGCAGGGTGGTCTTGCCGGACCCGCGGGGGCCGGTGACCGCCAGCACCTCCCCCTGCCGCACGGTGAGGGAGACGCCGTGCAGCGCCGCCGTCCCGTCCAGGGACTTCAGCACGCCGGACGCCCGGACCAGGTCGGCCTCCGCGGGCGGGTCGGCCTCCGCGGACGCGCCGGCCACGCCGGCTTCCCCGGGCGCGCCCTCCGAGGGTGCCCCGGCCTCTCCGCGCGCCCCGGCCTCAGCCGGTCCCGCCGGCGCCTCGGGTCCCGTCGGCGTCTCGGCCTCCGCGGCTGCGTCCGCGTCCTCGGCGGGTGCGCCGGCCCCGTCCCCGGGCGCGTCGCCCTTGCCGGGCCGGGGCGCCCCGCGCTTCGTGCCCTTCGGGCGCCTCCCGCGCCTCCCGTTCCCCGCGGGCGTGCCGTCGCCCGCGGGGGTGGCGGCACCCTCGGGCGGGCCGCCGTCCGCGGGTGCGTCGCTGTCCCCGGGCACGTCGCTCTCCGGCGGGGCCGCTGTCAAGAGAACCTCCGGCTCTAGGTGTGGGATGCCAGGTTAGAGGGCCCAGGACACGGGAGGGTCGCGGCACACGATCCCCATGGCATCCAATCGGATATATCAGACCGTCGAATGCCCCTGCCCGCATCCCGGTGCGCCCGGATGCAGCAGGGGGCGCCGGGAGGCCGCGGGCCGGCCGGGGGTCCGCCGGGAGGTGCCCCGGACGCACCGGGGGCGGTCCCCGGCGTACCGGGAACCGCCCCTGGCGGAGGGTGGGACAGAGAGTCCGCGTGCGATCGTCAGATCTTGGTCCACGCCTCGGTGAGGGTGGCCCGCAGGATCTGCTCGATCTCGTCGAAGGTCGACTGGTCGGAGATCAGCGGCGGGGCCAGCTGGATCACCGGGTCGCCGCGGTCGTCGGCGCGGCAGTACAGGCCGTTCTCGAAGAGCTTCTTGGAGACGTGCCCGTACAGGACGCGCTCGACCTCGTCGTCGTTGAAGGTCTCCTTGGTGGCCTTGTCCTTCACCAGCTCGATGCCGTAGAAGTACCCGTTGCCGCGCACGTCGCCGACGATCGGCAGGTCGTGCAGCCGCTGCAGGGTCGACAGGAACTTGTGCTCGTTGTCGAGCACGTGCTGGTTGAGGCCCTCGCGCTCGAAGATGTCGAGGTTGGCCAGCGCCACCGCCGCGGAGACCGGGTGGCCGCCGAAGGTGTAGCCGTGCAGGAAGGTGTTGTCGCCCTTGTAGAACGGCTCGGCGAGGCGGTCGGAGATGATCGTCGCGCCGATCGGGGAGTAGCCCGAGGTCATGCCCTTGGCGCAGGTGATCATGTCCGGCTGGTAGCCGAACTTGTCGGCGCCGAACATGGTGCCCAGGCGGCCGAAGGCGCAGATGACCTCGTCCGAGACGAGCAGCACGTCGTGGCGGTCGCAGATCTCGCGCACCCGCTGGAAGTACCCGGGCGGCGGCGGGAAGCAGCCGCCGGCGTTCTGCACCGGCTCCAGGAAGACGGCGGCGACGGTGTCCGGGCCCTCGAAGAGGATCTGCTGCTCGATCTGGTCGGCGGCCCAGCGGCCGAAGGCCTCCGGGTCGTCGCCGTAGAACGGCGCGCGGTAGATGTTGGTGTTCGGTGCCTTGTGGGTGCCCGGCACCAGCGGCTCGAACGGGGCCTTCAGGCCCGGCAGGCCGGTGATGGACAGGGCGCCCTGCGGGGTGCCGTGGTAGGCGACGGCACGCGAGATGACCTTGTACTTGGTCGGCTTGCCGGTCAGCTTGAAGTACTGCTTGGCCAGCTTCCAGGCGGTCTCGACCGCCTCGCCGCCGCCAGTGGAGAAGAAGACCTTGTTGAGGTCGCCGGGCGCGTAGTGGGCGAGGCGCTCGGCCAGCTCGATCGCCTTGGGGTGGGCGTAGCTCCACACGGGGAAGAAGGCGAGCTCGGCGGCCTGCTTGGCGGCGACCTCGGCCAGCTCGCGGCGGCCGTGGCCGGCCTGCACGACGAAGAGGCCGGCGAGGCCGTCGAGGTACTTGCGGCCCTCGGAGTCGTAGACGTAGGTGCCCTCGCCCCTGACGATGGTGGGGACGGGGGCGTTCTCGTACGACGACATCCGGGTGAAGTGCATCCACAGATGGTCGTAGGCGGACTTCGAGAGGTCCTTCTGGTCCGGGTTCGCGGTCATCTGGTGCCCCAGGTGTAGGTCTGTTTCCGGAGCTTCAGGTAGACGAAGCTCTCGGTGCTCCGCACGCCGGGTAGGGCGCGGATGCGCTTGTTGATCAGGTCGAGGAGGTGCTCGTCGTCCTCGCAGACCAGCTCGGCCAGCAGGTCGAACGAGCCTGCGGTGGCGACGACGTAGTCCACCTCGTCCAGTGCGGCCAGTGCGTCGGCGACGGGGTCGATGTCCCCCTCGACGTTGATGCCGACCATCGCCTGCCGCGCGAACCCGACCGTGAGGGGGTCGGTGACGGCGACGATCTGCATCACGCCCTGGTCGAGCAGCTTCTGCACGCGCTGCCGCACGGCCGCCTCCGACAGGCCGACGGCCTTGCCGATGGCGGCGTACGGGCGGCGGCCGTCCTCCTGCAACTGCTCGATGATCGCCTTCGATACTGAGTCGAGGGGAACGCTGCCGTTCCGGTCGCGGTTGGCCACGGCCACCACTCTGCCCGATCGACCGCCTGTTCGCAAGGGAATCCGTTGCCGATCTTCGATTCGGGCACTGATTCCATCGTTCTTGCCGTTCGGGTATGTCGATACCGTCGGCCCCGCCGCTAGGGTGGGTCGCGTGCGCGGCGGCCGTGTGCGCGAGCGGCGGTACCGTCCGTCCGCAATCCGTACATACTTCAGTGCACCGTGCACCGCCCGGTGCGGCCACCCGGCGGCCCGGGCACGACTCGAGGAGAGGTCCGTGAGCGATCTTCGCGCGCTGCGCAACCACATCAACGGCGAGTTCGTCGACGCGGCGGACGGCCGCACCCTCGACGTGGTCGACCCCGCCACCGGCGAGGTCTACGCGACCTCCCCGCTCTCCGGCCAGGCCGACGTCGACGCTGCCATGGCCGCCGCCGCCGAGGCCTTCCCGGCCTGGCGCGACAGCACCCCGGCCGCCCGCCAGCTCGCCCTGCTGAGGATCGCCGACGCGGTCGAGGCGCGGGCCGAGGAGCTGATCGACGCCGAGTGCCGCAACACCGGCAAGCCCCGCGAGCTGACCCGCTCCGAGGAGATCCCGCCGATGGTGGACCAGATCCGGTTCTTCGCCGGCGCCGCCCGCCTGCTGGAGGGCAAGTCCGCGGGCGAGTACATGGAGGGCCTGACCTCCTTCGTGCGCCGCGAGCCGGTCGGCGTCTGCGCCCAGGTGGCACCGTGGAACTACCCGATGATGATGGCGGTCTGGAAGTTCGCCCCCGCCATCGCGGCCGGCAACACCGTCGTCCTCAAGCCGTCCGACACCACCCCGGCCTCCACCGTGCTGCTGGCCGAGATCATGGGGGAGATCCTCCCCAAGGGCGTCTTCAACGTCATCTGCGGCGACCGCGACACCGGCCGCCTGATGGTCGAGCACCCGACCCCCGCCATGGCCTCCATCACCGGCTCGGTCCGCGCCGGCATGCAGGTCGCCGGCAGCGCCGCCAAGGACCTCAAGCGGGTCCACCTGGAGCTCGGCGGCAAGGCCCCCGTCGTGGTCTTCGAGGACGCCGACATCCCCGCCGCCGTCGAGGGCATCTCCGTCGCCGGCTTCTTCAACGCCGGCCAGGACTGCACCGCCGCCACCCGCGTGCTCGTGCACGAGGACGTCCACGACGAGTTCGTCGCCGCCCTCGCCAAGGCCGCCGCCGAGACGAAGACCGGCGGCGTCGACGAGGAGGACGTCCTCTACGGCCCGCTCAACAACGCCAACCAGCTCGCGCAGGTCTCCGGCTTCATCGAGCGCCTCCCCGCCCACGCCAAGGTCGAGGCCGGCGGCAGGCGCGTCGGCGACCGCGGCTACTTCTACGCCCCCACCGTCGTCTCCGGTCTGCAGCAGGACGACGAGATCATCCAGAACGAGGTCTTCGGCCCGGTCATCACCGTGCAGAAGTTCTCCGACGAGGAGCAGGCCGTCGCCTACGCCAACGGCGTCGACTACGCGCTCGCCTCCTCGGTGTGGACCAAGGACCACGCCCGCGCCATGCGGATGTCCAAGGCCCTCGACTTCGGCTGCGTGTGGATCAACACCCACATCCCGCTGGTCGCCGAGATGCCGCACGGCGGCTTCAAGAAGTCCGGCTACGGCAAGGACCTCTCCTCCTACGGCTTCGAGGACTACACCCGCATCAAGCACGTCATGACGGCGATCTGACCCGCGCCCCGACGCCGGACGGCCCCGGGAGGCAGCTGCCTCCCGGGGCCGTCCCCGTTCTTGTTCCTGTTCTCGTCCCCGTTCCCGGTCGCGGGTGCGGGCGCCCGCGCCTCAGCCCACGTCCCACAGGAACCGGTGGGTGTGGATGCCGAAGTACGGGAACGTCTCGACGCCGGTCACGCCCTCGATCGGCCGCACCACGTCGTTCACCAGGTCCAGCAGGTCGCCCGGCTGCCCGCACACCACCTCGGCGAACAGGGCGTAGGGCCCGGCTGTCAGGACCATGTAGACGACCTCCTCGCGCTGCGCCAGCGCGTCCGCGACCGCCCGCGGGTCGCCGTCCACGGCGATGCCGAGCAGCGCCATCGACTGGCGGCCCATCGCCATCGGGTCGGTGACCCCGACGACCTGCACCACCTTGGAGTCCAGCAGCCGCTGCAGCCGCTGGCGGGCCGCGGAGGCCGACAGGCCCACCTTCGGCCCGAGGTCGGCGTAGGCGATCCGGCCGTCGGCCTGCAACTCCTTGAGGATCGCCCGGTCGATGTCGTCCACGTGTCCCCGTCCCCGTTCGTCTCGGTGGTCCTGTGCGGCTCCCCGCCGCGGCACCGGCGCCCGCCTGCCGGGCGCCGGTGTGCTGCCGAACTGTACCCACGGCCCTCCGGCCGGGTCAGCCCGCCAGCTCCTCCAGGGCCGCGTGGAAGACCTCGGTGTGGGTGTCCACGTCGGCCTCGGTGGTGTCCGGGCACATCAGCGCCATGTTGTGGAACGGCGTCATGAGGATGGACCGGTTGGACAGGTAGACGTGGAGGAAGTCCTCCAGCTCCGCGTCGGCGCAGGCCGCCGACTCCGTGCCGGTCCGCGGCGCCGGGGAGGCGAAGCGGTACTCGGTGCGGGCGCCGAGCCGGCTGACCGACCAGGGCAGCCCGTACGCCTCGATGCCCTTGCGCACGCCGGCCTCGAACCGCTCCGACAGCGCGCACATGCGGGCGAACGCGTCGTCGGTCAGCACGTGCTCCAGGGTGGCGCGCATCGCCGCCACCGACAGCGCGTTGCCCGCGAGGGTGCCGCCGACGCCGCCCATGTCCACCAGGTCCAGGTCGTCGCGGCCCAGCAGCCGGTCGGCCAGCTCCGCCGACAGGCCGTATGCGCCCGCCGGGATGCCGCCGCCGATGGCCTTGCCCACGGTCAGCACGTCCGGCTCCAGCCCCCAGGCCGCGGTGCAGCCGCCGGGGCCGGCCGACAGGGTGTGCGTCTCGTCGTTGATCAGCAGCGTGCCGTACCGGCGGGTGAGCTCCCGCACGCCCTCCAGGTAGCCGGGCTCGGGCAGCACGATGCCGATGTTGGTGAGCGCCGGCTCCATGAGGACCGCCGCGACGTCGCCGTGGGCCAGCTCCCGCTCCAGGCCCTCCAGGTCGTTGAACTCCGCGACCCGGCTGGTGAGCGTCACGTCGCAGGGCGCGCCGACGTTGCCGGGGCGGGAGGCGCCGCGGCCGTCCTCGCCGACGACGATCAGCGACTCGTCGACGCTGCCGTGGTAGCTGTAGCTGTTCACCAGGATCTTCGAGCGCCCGGTGACGGCGCGGGCCAGCCGGATCGCCCAGCGGTTGGCGTCGGTGGCGGTCAGCGAGAAGGACCAGCGCTCCAGGCCGAAGCGGCGGCTGAGCTCCGCGCCCACCCACTCGGCGTCCTCGGTGGGCAGCATCGCGGTCGCGCCGCCCTGCGCGCGGTAGCGCCGCTCGACCGCGTCGGCGACCGGTGCGGGGGAGTGGCCCGCCATGGCGCCGGTGTCGCCCAGGCAGAAGTCGACGTACTCGTGGCCGTCGATGTCGCGGACCCGCGCGCCGCGGGCCCCCTCCAGGTAGAGCGGGAAGGCGGTGGCGCTCTTGTTCATCCAGGTCATCGGCACCCGGCCGAAGAGGTGCTCGGCGCGCTGGTACGCGGCCTGCGAGCGGGGGTTGCGGCGGGCGCTCTCGGCGGTCTCCCGGGCGAGCAGGGTCTGCAGGTGTGCACGGTCCATGGGCGGCACGGTACGCCCGAAAGAGTTGCGCGGACAAGACAGGGCGATCGATTCGGTTGCGGCGGAGCATGTTTCGATCGTTCTGGAAGTGTCGGGCCGTCAGATCGTCGGCCCCCGGACCGCCGCGCCCCGCCGTGCCGCCGTGCCGCCGGGCCCGTGGGCCCCTGCGCCGCCGTGCCCGGGTCAGCGGCGCACCGCGTCGAGCGCCAGCAGCGCCACGTGCAGCGACAGGCACGACTCCACCTGGTCGAGGTCCACGCCCAGCACCCGCTCCACCCGGTGCAGCCGGTCGTAGAACGACGGCCGCGACAGGTGCGCCGCGTCCGCCGCCGCCGACTTGTTGCGGCCCTGCTCCAGGTAGGTCCGCAGCATCGCCGTCAGCTGCGTGCCGTGCTCCGCGTCGTACGCCAGCAGCGGCCCCAGCTCCCGCTCCACGTACGTCTGCAGCCGGGCGTCGTCCCGCAGCAGGTGCAGCAGGCCGCGCAGCCGCACGTCCGGCAGCCGGTAGTACGACGCGGCGCGCCCCCCGGGCAGCGGGGCGTCGTGCAGGGCGGCGTCCGCCACCTGCGTCGCCTCGACGAGGGTGCGCCGGGCGTCCCGCACCGACCCCACCGACGACCCCACCGCGACCACCGGCGCCCCCTCCGGCGCCGCGCCCCCCGCCCCCGCCCGGCCGGGCCGGCCCCCCTCGCCCAGCAGCCGCTCCAGCGCCGCCGCGAACCCGTCCAGGGAGGCGTGCTCGTCGTCGTGCGGCCCCAGCGCCACCAGCAGCCCCACCCCGCCGTCGTCCAGCGGTCCCACCAGCGCCGACATCCGCCGCTCGCGCACCGCCGCCGCCGCGGTCTCGGTCAGGTCCCGCAGCCGGGCCTGCGCCTCCAGCGCGGCCGCGGCCGGCCGGCCCCGCTGCCGCAGCACCACGCCCACCAGCCGCCGCCCCTCCAGCGGCACCCCGAGCGCCTGGGCGCGCAGCGCCACCTCGGAGACGGTCAGCGCGTGGGTGAGGATGCCCGACAGCAGCGTGCGGTGCGTCTGCCGCTCCAGGCTCTCGCGGTCCCGCACCAGCAGCCGGCCCAGCGCCAGCGTCGCCGCGCCCCGCTCCAGCAGCACGGTGTGCCGGTGCGGCAGCTCCTCGGGCAGCGGGCCGGGCTCGCCGGCCAGGACCAGCCGCCCCCAGTCGTGCCCGCGCGCCCCCACGGCGGTGACCAGCCAGCCGGTGCGCGGGTCGTACCCGGTGCGGCCCTCCGGCCGGACCCCGCGCGAGCGCCGCTCCCAGTCCTCCAGCAGCGCCTCCGCGTCCCGGCCCGCCGCGTCGTACGCCAGCACCTGGTGGGCGAGGTTCTCCAGCACCGCCGGAGCGCCCGCCATCCGCGCCACCTGCCGCACCACCTCCGCCGGTTCGGCGCCCTCCACCGCCAGCTCGTTGAAGGTCTGGTGGACCGCCTCCGAGCTGCGCAGCTCCTCCAGCTGCGCGTTGACCACCAGGGCGTGCACCGCCTCGGTCACCGCCACGAACCGCAGCTCCCGGCGGAGCGCCACCAGCGGCAGGCCGTACTGCTCGGCGGCCTGCACCAGCGCCCGGGGCAGCGTGTCGAAGTACCGGCGGCCGAACTCCACCACCAGGCCCGCCGCGCCGACCTCCGACAGCTCGCGGACGTACCGGGCGAGGCCCTCGCGGTCCTCGGGCAGCGCGATGCCGGTCGTCAGGACCAGCTCGCCGCCCTGGAGCATGCCCGCGATGTCCGGCAGCTCGCTGACGTGCACCCAGCGCACCGGGCGCTGCAGCCGGTCCGCCCCGGCGACGACCTGAGGCATGCCCCGGCGCACGGCGTCCAGGTCGAGCACGCGGGCGACGGTGGGGAACACGGCTGCCTCCTGTCGACGGCGGGCGCCGCCGGGGTCCAAGGTGTCAGCAGCATCATGCAACGCGGCGGCCCTCCCTCCGCCCGCCGGACGCCTTGCACTCTGTAAGGCCTCCGCCGCCCGGGCTGCCGCCCTGTCCCTTGCCGCCGTGCGCCGCGCCGGGCAGGGTCGGCGGGGTCGGACGTGGCGGGAGCCACGACCGGGCGCCCGATTCCGTCGCGTAACCAAAAGGCAACAACGGAATCCCTTGTCGGTGGCGACGGTGTCTTGCGATGATCGCGCAATCCCCGCCACCGGCCGGCGCACGGTTCCGGTGCCGGCAGGCGGCGAGGAGGCCGCGCCCACCGGACCCGCGCGGCCGGACCCGCGCCCCGGGCCGGACCCGGGCCGGAACCGGGACCGGCCCGAGGCCGGGACGCGCCCGCAGCCCGCCTGGGCCGACCGGTCCCCGCCCCCCGGGGACGCGACCACCCGGCAGCCCACCCGGCGCAGCCCAGCGCATGGAGGAACCATGGACCCGACGACCGCGGACCCCCGCTTCGAGGACGGAGCCCAGTTCATCGCCGGCCGCCTCACCGAAGGCACCGGCGACCGCCCCTTCGACGTGGTCAACCCGGCCGACGGCAGCACGGTCCGCCAGGTCCGCCTCGCGTCCGCCCGCGACGTCGACGAGGCCGTCGCCGCCGCCCGGGCCGCGTTCCCCGACTGGTCCCGGGCCACCCCCGGCGCCCGCGCCGAGGCGCTCACCCGCCTCGCCGCCGTCCTCGCCGACCGCTCGGACGACCTCGCCCGCACCGAGACCGCCCAGACCGGCAAGCCGATCAAGCTCTCCACCGAGTTCGACGTCCCCGGCACCGTCGACAACACCGGCTTCTTCGCCGGGGCCGCCCGCAACCTGGAGGGGAAGGCCGCCGGCGAGTACTCCGGCGACCACACCTCCTACGTGCGGCGCGAGGCGATCGGCGTCGTCGGCTCCATCGCCCCCTGGAACTACCCGCTCCAGATGGCCGCCTGGAAGATCCTCCCGGCGGTCGCGGCCGGCAACACGGTCGTCCTCAAGCCCGCCGAGCTCACCCCCCTCACCGCGCTGATGTTCGCGCAGGCCTGCACCGAGGCGGGCCTGCCCGACGGCGTCGTCAACGTCGTCACCGGCGACGGCCGCACCGCCGGCGAGCACCTCGTCTCCCACCCCGACGTCGCGATGGTGTCCTTCACCGGCTCCACCGCCGTCGGGCGCCGCGTCGCCGAGCTCGCCACCCGCACCGTCAAGCGCACCCACCTCGAACTCGGCGGCAAGGCCCCCTTCCTCGTCCTCGACGACGCCGACCTGGAGGCCGCCGTCCACGGCGCGGTCGCCGCCTCCCTCATCAACACCGGCCAGGACTGCACCGCCGCCACCCGCGCCTACGTCCAGCGGCCGCTGTACGACGCCTTCGTCGAGGGCGTCGCCGAGCTCTACGGCCGGGTCCGCCTCGGCGACCCGATGAACCCGCACACCGACCTCGGCCCCCTCGTCTCCTTCGCCCAGCGCGACCGCGTCGCCGCCTTCGTCGAGCGCGCCCGCGGGTACGGCGCCGTCATCGCCGCAGGCGGCGAGGCGCCCGCCAAGGGCCACGACGGCACCGACCTCACCCTCGGCGCCTACTACCGCCCCACGCTCGTCACCGGCGTCCCCCAGGACGCCGAGATCGTGCAGAGCGAGGTCTTCGGCCCCGTCCTCGCGGTCCTCCCCTTCGACTCCGGCGACGAGGGCCTGCGCCTCGCGAACGACACCCCCTACGGCCTCGCCGCCTCCGTCTGGACCCGCGACGTGCACCGCTCCCTGCGCGCCACCCGCGAGATCGCGGCCGGCTGCGTCTGGGTCAACGACCACATCCCGATCATCAGCGAGATGCCGCACGGCGGCTACAAGGCCTCCGGCTACGGCAAGGACATGTCGCAGTACTCGCTCGACGAGTACACCGAGGTCAAGCACGTCATGTACGACACCACCGCCGCCGCCCGCAAGGACTGGCACCGCACCGTCTTCGGCGACAGATGACCGAGCCGGCCGGCCGCCCCGCACGCCCCCGTACCGGGGCGGCCGGCCCTCTTCCGCTCCTCACCCCCACAGGAGGGCTGCACCCCATGGATCCGTTCGACGGACTGCCGGACCCCGTGCTCAAGGCCTGGCGCCGCAGTGCGACATCCGGCCGCGCGGCCCTCACCCGCCGGTCGCTGCTGCGCACCGCCGGGCTGGGCGCCGTCGCGACCGCCGCCCTCACCGGCTGCGGCATCCCGGCCGCCTCCCAGGCCTCGTCCGGCACCGCCGCCACCGAGGACCACTCCGCCGAGGAGAAGGTGCTCAACTTCTCCAACTGGCCCCTCTACATCGACGTCGACGACAAGGACAAGAACCGCCGTCCCACCCTCGACGCCTTCACGAAGGCCACCGGCATCAAGGTCGCCTACACCGAGGACATCGAGGACAACGACGACTTCTTCGGCAAGGTCCAGGCCCAGCTCCGCGCGGGCCAGGACACCGGCCGCGACCTGATGGTCCTCACCGACTGGATGGCCGCCCGCGTCATCCGCCTGGGCTGGGCCGAGACCCTCGACGCCTCGAAGCTCCCGCACGCCTACGCCAACCTGTCCGCGCAGTACCGCAACCCCGACTGGGACCCCGGCCGCACCCACTCGTACCCCTGGGCCGGCATCGCGACGCTCATCGCCTACAACAAGAAGGCCACCGGCGGGAAGGCCGTCACCAGCGTCGACCAGCTCCTCACCGACCCCTCGCTCAAGGGCCGCGTCACCCTCCTCACCGAGATGCGCGACACCATGGGCCTCACCCTGCTCGACATGGGCAAGGACCCCGGGAACTTCACCGACGACGACTTCTCCGCCGCCGTCGCCAAGGTGCAGAAGGCCGTCGACAGCCACCAGGTCCGCGCCTTCACCGGCAACGAGTACGCCAAGGACCTCGCCAGCGGCAACATCCACGCCTGCATCGCGTGGGCCGGCGACCTCGTCCAGCTCAAGGCCGACAACCCGGACATCGAGTACGTCATCCCGGAGGCCGGCTACCTCGCCTCCACCGACAACATGCTCATCCCGCGCCGCGCCCGCCACAAGGCCAACGCCGAGCGGCTCATCGACTGGTACTACCGGCCCGACGTCGCCGCCGAGCTCGCCGACTACGTCAACTACTTCACGCCCGTCGACGGCGTGGCCGAGGCCCTGCAGAGGATCGACCCCGAGGCGGCGAAGAACCCGCTGATCATCGCCGACAAGGCGATGGCGCGGAGGAGCCACGCCTTCCGCGCGCTCAGCGAGGCCGAGGAGAAGAAGTACCAGGGCGCGTTCGCCAAGCTCATCGGCGCCTGACGGCCACCGGCACACGAGGGACAGCGAGAGAACTGATGACAGAGCAGCACACAGCCGAGCAGGCCGGCGACGGACGGACGCCGGACGTCCCCGCGACGGAGACGCCCGCGACGGAGGCCCCCGTGAAGGACGGCGCCGCCGAGACCCCTGCCACCGAGGCCGCCCCCGCCGCCGAGGCCCCCGCGAAGGCCGCCCCCGCGCCGGGCGCATCGGCCGGGACCGCACCGGAGGCCGCCGGGCAGGACGTCCACCTCACCGGCATCTCCAAGACCTTCGGCGACTTCACCGCCGTCCGCCCCCTGGACCTCACCATCCCGGCCGGGTCCTTCTTCGCCCTGCTGGGCGCCTCCGGCTGCGGCAAGACCACCACCCTGCGGATGATCGCAGGCCTGGAGGACCCCACCACCGGCGCCATCGTCATCGGCGGCCGCGACGTCACCGCCCTGCCGCCCTACAAGCGGCCGGTCAACACCGTCTTCCAGAACTACGCCCTCTTCCCCCACCTCGACATCTTCGAGAATGTCGCCTTCGGCCTGCGGCGCCGCGGCAGGAAGGACGTGAAGAAGCAGGTCGACGAGATGCTGGAGCTCGTCGAGCTGGGCCCGCTGGCCCGCCGCAAGCCCCACCAGCTCTCCGGCGGCCAGCAGCAGCGCGTCGCCGTCGCACGCGCCCTGATCAACCACCCCCAGGTCCTGCTCCTGGACGAGCCGCTCGGCGCCCTCGACCTCAAGCTGCGCCGCCAGATGCAGCTGGAGCTCAAGCGCATCCAGACCGAGGTCGGCATCACCTTCGTCCACGTCACCCACGACCAGGAGGAGGCCATGACCATGGCCGACACCATCGCGGTGATGAACGCGGGCCGCATCGAGCAGCTGGGCGCCCCCGCCGACCTGTACGAGAACCCGGCCACCACCTTCGTGGCCAACTTCCTCGGCCAGTCCAACCTCCTCGCCGCCGCCGTCACCGGCCGCCAGGGCGCCGACCTGCTGCTCGACGTCTCCGGCACCCGGCTGACCCTCCCCGCCGCGCGCGCCGCGGGCAACCGCGACCGCCTGCTCGTCGGCGTCCGCCCCGAGAAGCTCACCCTCACCCACGCCGACGACGCCGCGACCGTCGCCGAGGGCCGCAACCGCATCACCGGCACGGTCCTGGACGCGAGCTTCATCGGCGTCTCCACCCAGTACGTGGTGCGCGCCGCCTGGGGCCAGGAGATCGCGGTCTTCGAGCAGAACATGGAGCGTGACACCCGCATCGCCCCCGGCGCGGAGGTCGTCCTGCACTGGAACCCCGCCCACGCCTTCGCCGTCGACGCCGACCAGGACGTCCACGCCGGCCAGGAGGAGGCCGTATGACCTCCCACGCCACCGCCGTCCTCCCCGGCGCGGGCGCGCCGCCGGAGGCCGGCGGCCAGGGGCCCGTCCCCGCGGCCGTCGGCAGGGCGGCCCGCCGCCGGCGCCGCATCCCCTACCTGCTGCTGCTCCCGGGCCTCGCCTGGCTGCTGGTCTTCTTCGCGCTGCCCACCGTCTACCAGGCCTCCACCTCCGTGCAGACCGGCTCCCTGGAGACGGGCTTCCGGGTCACCTGGCACGTCGCCACCTACTGGGACGCCCTGCGCGAGTACGGGAGCCTCTACGGCTGGTCCTTCGTGTGGGCCGCCATCGCCACCGCCCTGTGCCTGGCCCTCGGCTACCCGCTGGCGTACACCATCGCCTTCAAGGCCGGCCGCTGGCGCAACGTCGTCCTGGTGCTGGTCATCGCACCGTTCTTCACCAGCTTCCTCATCCGCACGCTGGCCTGGCAGACCATCCTCGCCGACGGCGGCTGGGTGGTCCGCACCCTCAACGCGGTCCACCTGCTCGACGTCACCGACGCCCTGCACTGGACCCGCGACCACCGGCTGATGCAGACCCCCCTCGCGGTGGTCTGCGGCCTGACCTACAACTTCCTGCCGTTCATGGTGCTGCCGCTCTACACCTCGCTGGAGCGGATCGACCCCCGCCTCCACGAGGCCGCCGGCGACCTGTACGCCCGGCCCTTCACCACCTTCCGCAAGGTGACGTTCCCGATCTCGCTCCCCGGCGTGGTCGCGGGCACCCTGCTCACCTTCATCCCGGCCTCCGGCGACTACATCAACGCCCAGCTGCTCGGCGGCGTGCAGGACAAGATGATCGGCAACGTCATCCAGAACCAGTTCCTCACCCAGGTGAACTACCCGCTGGCCGCAGCGCTCTCCTTCATCCTCATGGCCTTCATCCTGGTCATGATCAGCCTCTACATCCGCAAGGCCGGGACGGAGGACCTCGTCTGATGGCCGCCCCCCTCCGGTGGCTCCGCCGCCACCTCGTCGTCATCGCCGCAGCCCTCGTCCTGGCCTACATGATCATCCCCAACCTGGTGGTGATCGTGTACTCCTTCAACAAGCCCACCGGGCGCTTCAACTACACCCTCAACCACTTCTCCACCGACGCCTGGCAGCACCCCTGCGACGTCGCCGGCATGTGCGACGCCCTCGGGCTCAGCCTCCAGATCGGCGTCTACGCCACCGTCGGCGCCACCGTCCTCGGCACGATGATCGCCTTCGCCCTGGCCCGCTACCGCTTCCGCGGCCGGCCCTTCGTCAACGCGCTCATCTTCATGCCGATGGCCATGCCCGAGATCGTCATGGCCGCCTCCCTCGGCACGCTCTTCCTCAACACGCGGGTCGAGTTCGGCTTCTGGACGATCCTCATCGCCCACATCATGTTCTGCCTCAGCTTCGTGGTGACCGCCGTGAAGGCCCGCGTGGCCTCCATGGACCCGCGCCTGGAGCAGGCCGCCCAGGACCTCTACGCCACCCCGACGCAGACCTTCCTGCGCATCACCCTGCCGCTGGCCGCCCCCGGCATCGCCGCCGGAGCGCTGCTCAGCTTCGCCCTCTCCTTCGACGACTTCGTGATCACCCAGTTCAACTCGGGCTCCACGGTCACCTTCCCGATGTTCGTCTGGGGCTCGGCGCAGCGCGGCACGCCCGTCCAGGTCAACGTCATCGGCACCGCCATGTTCCTCACCGCCGTCGTCCTCACCGCCGGCGGCCAGTGGATCGCCAACCGGCGCCGCGCCCGCGCCTGACCGGAGCGGGGCCGGCCGCTCCCGGCCGGCCCCGCTCCCGCACGTCCCGACCCGCCAGAGAGCAGTTGATAATGCATGGATCCCGCCTCCTCGCTTAAGGACGCCCGGCCCACCCCCTTCTGGCTGGAGGACCCCGGCCGCCCCGAGCCGCTGGCGGCCCTCGTCGGCGACACCCACTGCGACCTGCTGGTCGTCGGCGGCGGCTACGCCGGGCTCTGGACCGCACTGGTCGCCAAGGAGCGGGACCCCTCCCTCGACGTCGTCCTCGTCGAGGGCCACGAGACGGGCTGGGCCGCCTCCGGCAGGAACGGCGGCTTCTGCGCCGCAAGCCTCACCCACGGCTTCGGCAACGGACTCCAGCGCTGGCCCGGGGAGCTCACGCAGCTCGAGAAGCTCGGCGCCGCCAACCTCCAGGCGATCGAGGACACCCTCGGCCGGTACGGCATCGACTGCGACTGGGAGCGCACCGGCGAACTCGACGTCGCCACCGAGCCCTACCAGCTCGACTGGCTCCACGAGGTCGCCGAGCAGGTCGCCCCCTACGGCGTCGGCCTCACCGTGCTCGACGCCGCCCGGGTCCGAGCCCAGGTCGACTCGCCCACCTTCCTCGGCGGCGTCTGGGACAAGGACGGGGTCGCCATGGTCCACCCCGCCAAGCTCGCCTGGGGCCTGCGGCAGGCCTGCCTCGGCCAGGGCGTCCGGATCTTCGAGCACACCCGCGCCACCGCCCTGGAGGAGAACGGCAGCGGCATGGCCGTGCGCACCTCCTACGGACGCGTCTTCGCCCGCCGGGTCGCCCTCGCCACCAACGCCTTCCCCTCCCTCCTCCGCCGCGTCCGCCCCTACGTCGTCCCCGTCTACGACTACGCCCTGATGACCGAGCCGCTCGACGACGCGCGACTCGCCTCGATCGGCTGGCGCAACCGGCAGGGGCTGGGGGACTCCGCCAACCAGTTCCACTACTTCCGGCTCTCCGCCGACAACCGGATCCTGTGGGGCGGCTACGACGCCGTCTACCACTACCGCGGCCGGGTGCGCAGCGAACACGACCAGCGCCCCGAGACCTTCCGCAGGCTCGCCGGCCACTTCTTCCGCACCTTCCCGCAGCTCGAAGGCGTCCGGTTCACCCACGCCTGGGGCGGCGCCATCGACACCTGCACCCGCTTCGCCGCCTTCTACGGCACCGCCCACCGCGGCCGCGTCGCGTACGCCACCGGCTACACCGGCCTGGGCGTCGGGGCCACCCGCTTCGGCGCCGAGACCGTCCTCGACCTGCTCGCCGGGGAGCGCACCGAGCGCACCGAGCTGCGCATGGTGCGGGAGAGGCCGCTGCCCTTCCCGCCCGAGCCCTTCCGCTGGGCCGGGATCGAGCTCACCAAGTGGTCCCTCGACCGCGCCGACCGGCACGCCGGGCGCCGCAACCTCTGGCTCAAGGCGATGGACCGGCTCGGGTTCGGCTTCGACAGCTGAGCGGTTCCGCGCCGTCCCCCCCTCGGCCCGTTCAGCGCCGCGCCGTCCCGCCCGCCCGGGCGGGACGGCGTGTGCCGTCCGCCCCCCGGTTCCGTCCTGCCCCGCCCGTTCCGTCCTGCCCCGCCCGTTCCGTCGTGCCCCGCCCGTCCCGGCCTGTCCCGCACGTCGCCTTCCGCGCGGGAGACTGACCCCATGACAGCAGGGGACGCATCCGGACACCCGGACACCGCCGAGCAGCCGTACGCCACCGCGCAGCCGGAGGCGGCGCCGCCCGGAGAGGCCCTCACGCCGGACCAGGCACGGCTGCTGGAGGCAGCCCTCCCCGTCTGCGCGCTCCACCGCCTCGCACTCGCCGGCCCCCGGGCCCTCCGTGCCCACGGCCTGCGCCCCGCCGTCCTCCGCCCGGCGGAGCTCGACCTGGCCACCGGCGAGTCCACGCCCCTCGGCACGATCACCGCGGACCTCGCCCGCGCCTGGCACGACGCGGGGTACGTCGTGCGCCCGCAGCACCCGGACACCGCCCTGTTCGCCGGCCTGGTGGTCACGCCGCCGGGCCCGGGCGACGCCGGCCCCCCGCTCGCGGTGTCCGGCGGCGGCGTCGCGGGCCCGCCCCCCGTCACCGTGTCCGTCGCCAAGAGACCGCTGGCCCACCCGCCGGTCCCGGTCGAGGTGGAGCCCGGCCTCACCGTCCCGGTCGTCTCCCGGGACGACGCGGCCTGCCTCGTCCTCACCGCGGCGGCCGAGCGGACCCTGCCCGACGACCTCCTCGCCGTGCACGCCCTGACCGCCTGGGTCGGCGACGCCGCGATGCCCGCCATGGCCCGGGCCTTCGACGACGACTTCCACCCCGCTGCCCTGGCCGAACGCCTCGGCCGGCTCGCCGCCCTCGACGACGAGGTCTACCTCGCTCTCGGCGCCGGCCCCGAGGAGGTCGACGCCGCCAAGCGCTGGGCGCTCGCCTGGGTGCAGGACACCACCCTCGACCTCCTGGAGGGCCGGGAGGACCCCGACTCCTACTACGACCACCCCGACACACCCGGCGCCGGAGCACCGGAGGGGGCGGACGGGGCGGACGGGGCGGCGGACTCCTACGGCCTGTAAGGCGCACGGCCGATTCGCCGCCACGCTGCTCGTTGAGCGCCGCCGCCGTCCGCCGGACACTGGACACAGCGAGGCACCCGACTCCGGAGGCAGACGACCTTGAGCAAGCACATCACCCACTGGATCGGGGGCGCCCCGGTCGCGACCGCCGGCACCGCACCGCGCCGCGGCGACATCTTCGACCCGGCGACCGGCAAGGTCTCCGGACAGGTGGACTTCGCCGGGATCGCCGAGGTCGACCAGGCCGTCTCCGCAGCCGTCGAGGCCTTCGCCACCTGGCGGCACACCTCGGTCGCCCGGCGCGCCCAGGTGCTCTTCGCCTTCCGCGAGCTGCTCAACGCCCGCAAGGACGAGCTCGCCGCGATCATCGTCTCCGAGCACGGCAAGGTCCACTCCGACGCCCTCGGCGAGATCGCCCGCGGCCTGGAGGTCGTCGAGTACGCCTGCGGCATCCCGCAACTCCTCAAGGGCGGCTTCACCGAGCAGGCGTCGACGGGCGTCGACGTCTACTCGATCCGCCAGCCGCTCGGCGTCGTCTCGGTCATCTCGCCGTTCAACTTCCCCGCCATGGTGCCGATGTGGTTCTTCCCCATCGCGATCGCCGCCGGCAACACCGTGGTCGTCAAGCCCTCGGAGAAGGACCCCTCCGCCGCCAACTTCCTCGCGGAGCTGTGGAAGGAGGCCGGGCTCCCCGACGGCGTCTTCAACGTCGTCCACGGCGACAAGACCGCCGTCGACCGCCTGCTTGAGCACCCCGACGTCAGGTCCGTCAGCTTCGTCGGCTCCACCCCCATCGCCCGCTACGTCTACGAGACCGGCACCCGCTACGGCAAGCGCGTCCAGGCCCTCGGCGGCGCGAAGAACCACATGCTGGTCCTCCCCGACGCCGACCTGGACCTCGCCGCCGACGCCGCCGTCAACGCCGGCTTCGGCGCGGCCGGCGAGCGCTGCATGGCCGTGTCCGTCCTGGTGGCCGTCGACCCGATCGGCGACGAGCTGGTCGAGAAGATCAAGCAGCGGATGGCCACCCTCAAGGTCGGCCCCGGCTGCAACGGCGACTCCGACATGGGCCCCCTGGTCACCGGGCAGCACCGCGACAAGGTCGCCTCGTACCTGGAGTCCGGCCTCGCGGACGGTGCGGAGCTCGCCGTCGACGGCCGCACCCACCCGGTCGCCGAGGCCGACGCCCACGGCGGCTCCACCGCCGACGGCTTCTGGCTCGGCCCGACCCTCTTCGACCACGTCAAGCCCGGCATGTCCGTCTACAGCGACGAGATCTTCGGCCCGGTGCTGTCGGTGGTGCGGGTGACCTCCTACGAGGAGGGCCTGGAGCTCATCAACGCCAACCCCTACGGCAACGGCACCGCGATCTTCACCAACGACGGCGGCGCCGCCCGGAAGTTCCAGAACGAGGTCGAGGTCGGCATGATCGGCATCAACGTGCCGATCCCGGTTCCCGTGGCCTACTACTCCTTCGGCGGCTGGAAGGCGTCCCTCTTCGGGGACACCCACGCCTACGGCGCCGACGGCGTCCACTTCTTCACCCGGGGCAAGGCCGTCACCCAGCGGTGGCTCGACCCGTCCCACGGCGGGATCAACCTCGGCTTCCCCACCAACAGCTGAGCGGGTCCCGGTCCCGGTTCCCCGTCCGACTTCGGCCCGGCAGGCCGCCGCACGCGCCCTCGCGCATGCGGCGGCCTGCCGGTTTGCATGCGGGGGCCCGATGCCCGTAGAGTTCCACGGTCGCTCGGCAGGGAGCACCGGACACGCGTCTGCGCGGACGGTCCCGGAGCGGCCATCTCCCCGATCCACCCCCTCCACGTACGCGAGTGCAGCGACGGCGTGTGCCGTCCGCTCCGGACTCGCATCGTTCTCCGTATTCGCGTGCGAATGCGGCACGTGCGGCGGGTGCGGAAAAGGGAAATGCGGCGGGTTTGGACCTCGGGTCCGGATTCGCTAGAGTCTGACCTCGCCGGCGGGGCCCGAAAAGGCCAGGTCGGCAGGCTTTCCGGAGTCGGAGGGCGCGGAACGGCGAGGCAGGGATCTGCTAGAGTCGGAAAGCGCCGGAAGGCGAAGGAAAGAACGCAGGAACCCCGCCGGCGGGGGTCAGCGAAGCGGAGAGAGACACTCCGCGGGTC